>NZ_CP060393.1:600000-922500 GCF_014274685.1 Edaphobacter sp. 4G125 | reverse complement strand
CTTGAAGATCTCAGCCGCGTACTTCGCGCCTTCTGTCTGCTCCTGCTCGACGGACATCACGTTCTTGCAGGGCGGAGGAACCCGAAAGCGGGCCCATGCCGCCTGTGTTGTCCCCGCAAGCAGGATCCCTACCGTCATCACCAGCCGAGCTGTATATCTGTTTCGCAGCATGTCTCAACCACCTTCTCGTATCAATCCCTGCAAACCTGCAACAACTACATCCCTGCCTGGCCAAACGACTCTGGCTTTGCGATCACGCCGAGATCGGCCATTCCATTTACGAAATACTGTACTGCCAGCGCAACCAGCAGCAAACCCATGATGCGCACCAGGATGCGGATCCCCGTCTCTCCCAGGGCGCGCGCCACTTTATCCGAGTTACCGAGCACGAAGTAGCAGATCACCGCCGTAATAAAGATGGATGCAAGAATCGCCACCATCTGCCATTTCGTCTGGGCCTGCCCCACCAGCACCATCACGCTGGCAATTGCGCCTGGTCCCGCAAGCATTGGGATTCCCAACGGGACGATGCCCGCATCCTCCTTGCTGGCCGCCTCCTCCGCGTCTCCACTGGCCTCCTGCGTCGGTGAGCGCTTGGCCTCGAGCATGTCCAGCCCAATCAGCAGCAGAATCACGCCACCCGCAATCTCAAACGCCGGCAACGTAATCCCAAACATTCGAAAGATGTACTGGCCTGCTAAGGCAAACGCACTCAGAAAGATCAGGGCCGTCAACGAGGCCTTACGCGCCATCCGTCTGCGACGTGCGGTGCTAGAACCCGCTGTCACCGCCAGAAACGTGGGCAACGCTGCAAAGGGATCGACCAGAAAGAAGATCGAACTGAGCGCCAGCACGGAAAACCGTACATAAACTGAGTGCTGCAGACCATAGAAGCTCACCGGAGAATGCGGCTCAAAGATCACCATCACATTCTTTCATGGGCGCGATTCCCTGCCGCTTCAAAAATGCATCTCAAAACAACCAATCATCATGCCCAATCAGCGTAACTAAGGATCGAATTCTCT
This sequence comes from Edaphobacter sp. 4G125, assembly GCF_014274685.1. Lineage (NCBI taxonomy): Bacteria > Pseudomonadati > Acidobacteriota > Terriglobia > Terriglobales > Acidobacteriaceae > Edaphobacter > Edaphobacter albus. Next base: position 921,475 of record NZ_CP060393.1, on the reverse strand, counting down.
CTAATGACCTGCCAGGGAGTAATCGTATTTCAACGCTCGAATACCGGTTTTCTTTGAATTTTTCCCTATTCTCATGGGACGAAGCTCCTTCAAACGCTCTCCGGCTGCCGCTATAATGGAATCTCTACGCGAGGAGCCCACATGCCCATTCAAACCACAGCAAACATCTGGCATAACGGACAGTTGATCCCCTGGGACAAGGCCCAAATCCATGTGATGAGCCATGTCGTCCATTACGGATCCTCTGTTTTTGAAGGAATCCGCTGTTATACCCAGCCCAAAGGCGCAGGTGTCTTCCGCCTGCAGGAGCACATGCAGCGCCTGGCCGACTCGGCCAAGATCTACCGCATGCCTCTGCCCTACACGGTTGAGCAGCTCTCCGTAGCAGTCGTCGACGTCATCGAGGCCAACGGGATCGCTCCCTGCTATATCCGCCCCATCGCCTTCCGTGGTTACGGCGAAATCGGCGTCAATCCGCTACGTTCTCCTATCGACGTCTACATTGCGAACTTCCCCTGGGGCAAGTATGTTCCTGGAAACGAAGGCGCCGATGTCTGCGTCTCTTCGTGGTCGCGTCTGGCTCCCAACACCATGCCCTCGCTCGCGAAGGCTGGAGCCAACTACATGAACTCGCAGCTCATCCGCATGGAGGCCGAGGTCAATGGCTACTCCGAGGGCATTGCGCTTGATGTGAATGGTTATCTCTCCGAGGGTTCGGGCGAGAATCTCTTCCTGGTGCGCAATGGAGTCCTCTACACCACTCCTCTGGCAAACTCAGTCCTTAGCGGAATCACCCGCAACTCAGTTATCACGCTGGCGCGTCAACTGGGAATCGAGGTTGTCGAGCAGGCGCTTCCGCGCGAGCTTCTCTACATCTGCGACGAGGCATTCTTCACCGGAACCGCTGCAGAAGTTACGCACCTCCGCTCCGTCGATCGCATCCTGGTCGGCGATGGCTCGATGGGCCCGATCACCTCCGCTCTGCACGAGGAGTTCTTCGGCATCGTGAACGGACTGAAGGAAGATCGCTACAACTGGCTAACGCCGGTCAATGTCAAGGTAGCGGAACCGGTCGGCGTATAAGCAAACACGGTCCTATAGCAGAAGAGGCAGCCCAATGGGTTGCCTCTTTGTGTTTAACTTTGCTGATCGATCGCCCCCGTGAGCCTACGATGCTGTCTTCGCGTACGACGCTTTTCTCTCTACAATCAGCCGTTGACGTTCTCTTGTGGGCATCGCCAGCACGTCCCGCGTGCGCTTCGGTAGTTTTGCGGAAATCAACGCGTGTGCAGCCTGCATCTCTTCCTTCCATTCGTCCTGACGAAACACGCCCCATCGTTCGACTGCGACCCAGTATGCTCGTGCAAGATATGGCGCAGGCCGAATCCCTTCTCTTTCCAGAAGCTCGGGATATCGCTCTGGTCCAGCGGCGTAGGAAATCACGGCCATTCCATCGCCCTCCAGGTTCACCAGAGCAAACATCTTGCCGCCGATCACCTTATCACCGACCCAGAAGACCAGCTTGGCGCCCCACTGCATGGTCTCGGTTACATGCGGCATCTCCAGCAACAGCTTGCGCATTTGTTCGGCATCCATGCCTCTGAGTATAGGCAGGACCTCCGTGGATCTTCGGAGCAATCTTTATACTGAAAGAGATCATGCCGACATTTCCATCCGTTGAAGACCAGCTCGATCTCATCGCCAAAGGTGCAGCCGAGATCATTCCCATGGAGGCTCTCAAAGAGCGCATTCAGCAGTCCATCGCCACCGGTAAGCCCATGCGCATCAAGGCAGGCTTCGACCCCACGGCCCCTGACCTCCACCTCGGACATACCGTACTGATCCGCAAGCTGCGTCATTTCCAACAGCTGGGCCATACTGTCATCTTTCTCATCGGGGACTTCACCGGCCTCATCGGCGATCCCACTGGCAAGAGCCAGACTCGCAAACTTCTCACCCAGGAAGAACTCGACGCGAATGCCGCAACCTACAGGGATCAGGTCTTCAAGATTCTCGATCCCCAAAAGACTGAAGTTCGCTATAACTCTGAGTGGTTCAACAAAATCGGCGCAGCCGGAATGATCAAACTCGCCGCCAAATTCACGCTCTCCCAGATGCTGGAGCGCGAAGACTTCCACGGCCGCTTCGACGCCGAACAGCCTATCCACATCCACGAACTTCTCTACCCCATGGTGCAGGGGTACGACTCGGTCGCGCTCGAATCCGATGTCGAGCTCGGCGGCACCGACCAGAAGTTCAACCTGATGCGCGGACGCGATCTACAGCGTGACGCCGGTCAACCGCCCCAGATCGTCCTCATGATGCCCATCATTGAAGGCCTCGATGGCGTACAGAAGATGTCCAAGAGCCTGAACAACGCTATCGGGATCCACGAACCGCCCGCCGAGATGTACGGCAAGCTCATGTCCATCTCCGACGAGCTCATGTGGCGCTACTACACCCTTCTCACCGATCTCTCGCAACGACAGATCGACGAGATGAAGGCCGATGTGACCTCTGGCGCGCTTCATCCCATGCAGGCAAAGAAGAACCTCGCCCACAGCATTACTCGTGATTTCCACTCGCAGGAGGCAGCCGATGCGGCAGCAGCTAATTGGGCTACGCAGTTCCAGCAACGCGCTGTGAGCGAGGATGTCCCTGTCGTTCAAATCGCACGGGACACCGATGGCCTCGTTGCTCCCGAGGGGGATGCTATTCGTCTGCCAAAACTGCTCCAACTCACCGGACTGGCTGCATCTACTGGTGAGGCGACTCGCAAACTCAACGAAAACGCCGTAAGCATCAATGGAACAAAGTTCTCCGAACGAGCGATCTCGCTGGAGACTTTGGGTTCTAATCCAGTACTACGATTGGGAAAACGCGCTGTGCGGGTTGAATGGGTTTAATCACAACTCTTCGACTTGGAATTATTTGAAGCAAAATTTGCAACTCCTATAACTCCAGAGCGTCCAAAACCTTACTGATGAGTGGCTCATGGAAGGCTGAGTACATTCCGTTGCTCTCAGGGCGGCGTTTCCTGATCACCGGTGCCAACAGTGGCATCGGGTTTTACGCCGCACTGAAACTCGCGCGCAAAGACGCGGAGCTGATTCTCGCCTGCCGCGACCCACAGAAAGCGGAAGCTGCTCTGGCTCGTCTTCGCGAAGAAGCTCCCGGAGTTCGCGCTGAAGTTGCAACACTCGATCTCGCATCGCTCGCCTCCGTTCGTGATTTTGCAGCAAAAGAACTGGAACGTCGCCGCCCCCTGCACGTTCTCATCAACAACGCTGGAGTTATGGCGGTTCCGCAACGCACTCTCACCCCTGATGGATTCGAGATGCAATTCGGAACCAACGTGCTGGGCCACTTTGCCCTGACGGGGCTCCTCTGGCCCGCGCTCGAACAGGCAGCAAAGGAATCCGCCGCTCCACCCCGCGTCGTAACCATTGCCTCGATTGCCCACAAACGCACGCTACTCAACCTGGAAGATCTTCACTCGGCGAAGGAATACTCTCCCCTGCGCGCTTACCAGCAATCTAAGCTGGCAAACCTGATGCTTGCGCTGGAGCTGGGTCGTCGCCTTCGTGCGGCAGGTTCCTCAATCCGGAGTGTTGCAGCACATCCCGGCGTCGCCTCCACGGCTCTCTTCCGTACAGAAGGACGTTCCACTCTGATCAAGGCCCTTCGCACTGTAATCGGATACGGAATCAGCACCTTTCTCAACGACGAAGCAGAGGGGGCTCTCCCCACACTCTATGCTGCAACCTCACCCGATGCGGCGAACGGCGGCTACTACGGGCCACAAGGATACGACGAGATGCGTGGAGAGGTCGTTGGGCCAGCAAAGATCGCTCCTCATGCCAAAGATGAAGCGTCCGCCGCTCGTCTATGGGAAGAATGCCGCCAGATGACCGGGGTCAATTTCCCATAGAGAGTTCCAGCGCACGCAATCGTTCTAGTTCACTTCTATACGCCAGTCGATGGATTTTTACCGCTTAGCCAGACATCGTCGAAATGATGCCAGTGAGCATAGATGAGAAATATCTCAAGCAGAGCAGCAAACAACCCTGGACCGATGTCCTTTGGATCCATGGTGATGTGATACAGCAGAATAATGACAATGATTGGGCCAAGGATGGTGAGGGCCACGCCGATATAACGTCCGATCAGCAGCAGGACTCCTGCAATCACGTAAAGTATGCCGATAAACGTAAACCATCCATACTTGAACATGATCCCCATCAGCGTTCCGGCGTCGCCAGGCGGCAACTGCATCGGCAAGAAGTGGAAGAAGGTATTGAGGCCGAAGACGGTAAATATAAGCCCCAGCAAGATACGAGCGATGAGCACGGCGATCTTCACGAAGCAATTCTCCTTGCAGGTGAACTGGACTGCGTAAGACGGCGAAGCAAGAGTTGCACCATCATAGAGGATTTCAGTAGCGTCAGCGTATGGAAAAGTTAGCCGAAGAGGGCGTTTCGCTCTCGCTCTCCGGAAAAGTGGCTCTGATTACAGGCGGTTCGCGAGGCATCGGTGCGGCCGCGGTAAGGATGTTCCGTCAGGCTGGAGCCAGGGTTTTCTTCAACTACCGCTCTGCACAGGAACAGGCCCTTTCTCTGGCTGCGGAATGCGGCGGTACTGAGCTTTGCCAATGCGCTCAACAGGAGCTGGCATCTCCGGCTGACGGTGCAACTTTGGTTCGCTCCGCAGTACAGGCCTTCGGCAGATTGGACTGCCTCGTCGTCAATCACGGTGTATGGCCTCCTTACGACGTTCCCATAAGTTCCATGAGCGACGATCAATGGCGCTCCACGCTTGCAATCAATCTCGACAGCACCTTCGGCCTGGTGCGTGCAGCCGTCGCCCAGATGCAGCAGCAAACACCTATTACAGGAGCCCGTGGGCACATCGTTCTGGTTGCTTCGACCGCTGCCCAACGCGGCGAGGCCTTTCATGTCGACTACGCCGCCAGCAAGGGAGCGTTGGTCAGTTTGACGAAAAGTCTCTCCAGCGAACTGGCCGGCGATGGAATTTATTGCAACTGTATTGCCCCGGGCTGGGTTGATACCGAGATGTCCGCCGCTGCCCTCATGCACCCAGAGACGTCAAAAAAAGTGCTGGCCACGATTCCCCTCGGTCGCGTTGCACGGCCCGAAGAAATTGCTGGCCCTATCCTGTTTTTATGCACGCCACTGGCGGGATTTATCTCAGGCGAAATCTTCAACGTCAACGGCGGCGCCGTGCTGGTGGGTTAACTGGAGTGATGATGAAATCTTTTGTTGCCTTGCTTGTCCTACTCGGATTCCTGATCCCCTCTGCTCTTTACGCACAGGCCAGCGCAATTCCAAGCGCGGCTGTGTCAGAACCTAAAGGCTCAACCCAAGAGCAGGTAGGAAAGAAGTTGCTCGACGAGATGGTCGAAGCCCTTGGAGGCGAAGTATGGCTGAACCGGAAGGACATGCAGGTCTCCGGTCGTACGGCAGCTTTCTACCGGGGAGCCCCCAACGGCACGGTCATCGAATACACCGGCTGGCGACGCTTTCCCGATGCAGCTCAGAGCGGAGCCGAACGTATCGGCTTTCTGACTCCTAAAGGCATGATTGTGCCCGGTAAGAAAATCGATGTCGTACAGATCTGGACCAACGGCAACGGCTACGAAGTGACCTACAAAGGGAAGACCACCTTGCCGAAGGACCAGGTGGCTGACTACTACCGACGGCAAGACCACTCCATCGAGAGCATCGTGCGCAACTGGATTAAAGCCCCCGGCGTCATGATCCTCGCTGAAGGAACCACTATGGTCGAGCGTCGAATCGCCGACAAAGTCTCTGTTCTGAGCGCCAACAATGATGCCGTCACTCTCGAGCTGGACGCCACGACCCACCTGCCCCTGCGACGCACCTTCCGGTGGCGCAACGAAACGTTCAACGATTTCGACGAAGAAGCGGAGACTTACGACGATTACCACACTGTCCAGGGGATTCCCACGCCTTACAACGTTACCCGTTATCGGAATGGCGACATGGTCAACCAACGCTTTTTGACCAAGGTGACCTACAACCAGAACCTATCACCCGACCTGTTCAATCCAGACAACCTGCTCAAAAAGAAGTAACCGGCTATCCCGCGTTTACCGGTTACCCCGCATCCTCCCGCGATCCGCGGTTTATACTCAGGGCTGTCATGACTGAATCGACTGAAACTTCTACGCTCCCGGCAGCCGAGACGCCGGAGGCGAAGCAGACCATGGACATCCTCGAGATCATGTCCATCCTCCCCCACCGCTACCCCTTTCTTTTAATTGACCGTGTGGTCGAGATCGAGCGGAAGCAGCGCATCGTCGCCATCAAAAACGTCTCGTTCAACGAACCTCAGTTTCAGGGCCACTTTCCCGACTACCCCATCATGCCCGGCGTCCTCATGGTCGAAGCCATCGCCCAGGCCGGCGGAGCCCTGCTGCTGACTGAGATTCCTGATCGCGACAACAAGTTGATGGTCTTCACCGGGATCGACTCCGCAAAGTTCCGGAAACCCGTTGTTCCTGGCGATCAGGTCCGCATTGAGGTCAAGGTATTGAATTGGCGTTCCACCGCAGTGAGGATGCAGGGTACGGCGACCGTCGATGGCAAGGTCGTCTGCGAGGCCACCGTCATGTGCGCTCTGGTTCCACGTGCTGCAAAGAAAGCCGAGGCCTAGCCCACGTGAGTATCCACCCGACTGCGATCGTTGCACAAGGGGCTGTGATCCCGGAGAGCTGTACGGTGGGGCCGTTCTGCACGATCGGACCGAACGTCGTGCTCGGCGAGCGCTGCGAACTGGTCTCTCACGTTGTACTGGATGGCCACCTGACCATAGGAGATGACAACCGCGTTTTCTCCTTCGCTTGCCTCGGAATCGCTCCGCAGGACCTGAAATACAAAGGCGAGCCGACCCAACTTGTAATCGGCGACAAAAACGACATCCGTGAGTACGTCACCATCTCGCGTGGCACCGAAGGCGGAGGCGGAGTTACTCGCATTGGCTCCGGCTGCCTAATCATGGCGTACACGCACATTGGGCACGATTCAATCATCGGGAATGGCGTAATTCTGGCGAATGCAGCAACACTCGCCGGCCACGTCACAGTGGAGGACTACGCCACGGTCGGCGCGTTGAATCCCGTCCACCAGTTCTGCACGATTGGAAAGTACGCTTATGTCGGTGGCGGAACGACCATCACGCAAGATGTGCTGCCTTATTCGCTAACCAGCATCGAACGGAACAACCACGCCTACGGGATCAACAAGGTAGGGCTCGAGCGCAAGGGATTCACCCCTGAAGAGATCAAACAGCTACGCGCTGCCTATAAGTTGCTGCAAGCCTCAAAGCTCAATACGACCGATGCTCTTGTTGCCATCCAGGAGAAGGTTGCCTCAGGTGAGTTTGGAGAAAAGGTCGCTTATCTCGCCGACTTCATCGCAAAGAGTGAACGCGGAATTATCAAATAATCCGTCATGCTTGCTCCAACGCAGACGATATCCTAAAGCTATGGTGACGAATGAGCGGTTGGGGCTGATTGCAGGCAACGGCCGCTTCCCTTTTCTCCTACTTGACGCTGCGCGTGCTCACGGCTTGACCGTGATTGTCGCCGCCATCAAGGAAGAGACTGATCTGGCCATAAACGCACGGGCTGCGGCCGATCCCAATGTGCGGGTCCATTGGATGTCGCTCGGCGAGCTCTCGCGTCTGATTGAGACCTTTCATGCCGAAGGCGTAAGCCGTGCCGTAATGGCAGGGCAGGTGAAGCACAAGCAGATCTTCTCCAGCATTCGTCCGGACTGGCGGCTGGCCAAACTCCTGCTCAACCTGCGCACGCGCTCGACTGACATGTTGCTAGGCGCAGTCGCCAAAGTGCTGAGCGACGAAGGCATCGAGCTGATCTCCTCCACGCAGTTCCTGGAGCCGCTGTTGGCCAAACCGGGCGTACTCACCCGGCGCCCCCCTGACGAGCAGGAGCAGAAAGACATCGTCTATGGGCGTACCATCGCTCGTGCTATCGCCGGCTACGACCTTGGCCAGACCGTCGTCGTAGCTGCACAAGCCTGTGTTGCCATCGAAGCCATGGAAGGCACAGATGCCACGATTGAGCGTGCAGGATCTCTCTTTCGCACCCTGGACATCGAAGATGCCGTACGCGAACACAGCACCGAAACTACCACGTTACGACGCTCGCTCACTGTGGTTAAAGTCGCCAAACCCAACCAGGACATGCGCTTCGATGTCCCTGTCGTTGGTGTTCCCACCATCCAGACCATGCAGCGGGCCGGAGCTACCTGCCTTGCTCTGGAAGCGGGGAGAACGCTGATGTTCGATCCCGCCGCCATCGTGACCGCAGCCGACCAGGCCGGTATCGCCATCGTGGCGGAATAAGCCATTCGTCACCTGAGGAGTAAAATTCTTGTTGCGCGAGGGTGGCTGCTCGCGTCAAACCGACAGGCATTCGTCTACAAGCTCGTGCTTACAAAAGGGGAACGAAGATGCGCAAAGGAATGTGGATCGCAGTAGCAGTGGCTCTGGTTGCAACGTGCGGGTTCAAGATACAGGCACACGCCGCAACCGACGAGGTACAGGCGGGAGCAACCGCCCCGAACTTTACTCTTCCCTCGCAAGAGGACAAACCAGTCAGTCTGAGCGACTACAAGGGCAAATGGGTCGTGCTGTACTTCTACCCAAAGGACCAGACGACGGGCTGCACCATTGAGGCCCATAACTTTCAGCGCGACATGCCAAAGTATGACGCTGCAAACGCCGTTGTGCTGGGTGTAAGCCTCGACACCGTTGAAGGTCACAAAGCATGGTGCGCCAAGGATACCTTCAGCTTTAAGCTGCTTGCCGATCCCGATCACAAGGTGGTCGACGAATATGGCGTTCCTGTGATGACGCATGGAGACATGAAGTTCGCCAGCCGACAGACATTTTTGATCTCTCCCAAAGGCAAGGTTGTAAAGGTATGGCCTAAGGTCGATGTGCAGAAGCACAGCGAAGAGGTTCTGGCAGAGATCGCAGCCAATAAGAAGTAAATCCAGGCAGGAATTATGTTTTGAAGAATTAATTCCTCCAGACGCAAAAAGGCCCGGGCGCTCACGAGGAGCAGACCGGGCCTTTTTGCTTGCCTTTAGTAAATCGTGTTTACTTCTTGGCTGCCTTCTTCACAGCCTTCTTGGCCGCCTTCTTTGCAGGAGCCTTCTTGACGGCCTTCTTCACGGCCTTCTTAGCTGCCTTCTTCGCAGGGGCCTTCTTTACAGCCTTCTTCGTTGCCTTTTTTGCTGCTTTCTTCGTTGCCAAGTGAGTAGTACCTCTCTTCGTTGATTTTTTACTGCTTACCGAGACCTTGTTGCGAGTCGCCTTTTTCAAGACGACTTTCTTCCCGCCGCGCTGGGTCCCGGCCTTCTTCGCGGCAGATCTTGTCGGAGCGGATTTCTTCACGCTCTTCTTGGCGGATTTCTTCGCAGGCACCTTCTTCGCCGCTTTCTTTCCAGCAGCTTTTTTGACTGCCTTCTTCGCAGGGGCCTTCAAAGTCTTCTTCGCCGTTGTCTTCTTTCCCGCGGCCTTCTTTGCAGGAGCTTTTCTGGCCGCTGGCTTTTTCACTTCCCGTACAGGCTCGCTAACCGGAATCACCGATTCGCGAACCGCAGGAGTATAAGGAGCTGTTGTCGTTGGAGGCGCAGCAAAGATCCTTGCGTCTTCGGCGCGATCTTCATCCTCGATCTCTTCACCAAAGAGACCACCCCGCCCTCCACGACCGAGATCATCGTCATCATCATCGGAAGAGATGAGTACCTCTTCCTCTTCTTCATCTTCGAGAAAACGGCGGCCAAGATCGTCGTCATCATAATCATTCTCGTCGGCGGCCGCTGCATAGAACCTGATTGTTTCATCCTCAAACATCATGATCACTCATCCTCTGGCTGCTTTGACTTATCCCTGCCGCAATCTCTTCTCTCATTCGTGCAGATGAAAGATTCACTTTCAATCCTGGCACGAGATTCTAGCAACAGGATGCCTCTGTATGCCAGCAATAGCAAGCATTCTTTTTTATGACGAAACTTATCGTGTAGCTTTTGATCTCGATTTGGAAGAGGACTTCGATATTGTTTTGGACGATTTCGCGGGAGCGTTGTGTGCAGATGCAGAAGAGCTGCGCGTAGCTTTTGTCGATGCCGCCTTAGAAGAACTGTGCGTCGTCTTCTTCTTCGAGGAGGATGCAGTGACATGCTGCGAGCCTTTCTTCGTCGAGTTCCTGCTATGCGCGCGACCTTTCGGAGCCAGCTTTACCGGCTCTGCGACACGCAACACATGTCCCGGCCGGATCGTGTTGGACGAGAGGCGATTCCAACGGCGCAGGTCTTCGACCGAAACCCCAAAGCGGTCTGCAACCGTAACGAGCGTGTCTCCGCGGCGTGCCGTGTAATGCTGCGCGCGCGCGGCTGCCGCAACGGTCACGGGAATAACGAGTTCGTCACCTTCCGCGGCGCTGTCGCCTGCCTTGAGATCGTTCGCTTCAATAATCTCGGCAGACCGTGCATGTAGGAGCGTTGCGATTGAGTCGAGCGATTCGCCAGCCTTCACAACATGGAAGCGCCAGCTGGATCGCTTATCTTCCGGAATCTCCTTCACCCTCTCCTGGAAAGCGTCCCTCGTACCGGTGGGAATATGCAGATCGAAGGAAAGATCCTGCGGTGTGCTCATCCGCAGCAGGCTTGGATTCAGCGCAACGATCTCCTGGAGAGATGCATTAGTGAGATCGGCCACCAGATGAAGATCGATCGCATAATCGGTCGTGACCGTATCGGAGATCACCGGAGCATCCGGCGTGATCTTATCCAGCCCATATTGATGCGGGTTCTTCGCCATGATGATGGCAGCGATGATTCCGGGAACGTAGTTCTTGGTCTCACCCGGCAATACTCCACGACGATATAACTCCCAGAAATCTGCGTAGCCGGTCTTCATGACCGCACGCTGCACGTACCCTGGGCCCCAATCGTAGGCTGCCATCGCGAGATACCAGTCGCCAAATTGGTTGTAGAGCGATTTGATGTAGCGTGCGTAGGCGCGCGAAGATTTCTCCGGATCGAAACGCTCATCGACCCACCCGTTGCGCGTAAGCCCGTAGGCTCCAGCAAAAGGCATGAACTGCCACATGCCTCCTGCTCCCGAACGGGCATTCAGTGCCTGCGGCTGGAAACCCGATTCAGCGACTGCAAGATAAATCAGATCCTGCGGCACTCCCTCCTCACGCAGAATCTTCGAGATCATGTCTTTATATTTGCCTGCGCGTTCCAGAGAACGCAGAAGATGTGCGTGGCCCGCAGAGGAGTTCGTAAAGTAACTGATAAAGCCGGCGACATAATCATTGACCACAAGAGGAAAGTCCGACTGGGTCGTCTTCAGTTCTGCATTGAGTTGTGCTGTCAGTTCCGCATTCGAAGGAAAGGTCACCTCATTGGCGGCATCCAGTGGAGCTGCCTCAATCGTCGGCGACAAACCATTCCCCTGTTTTAGGGCTGCAATCTCCAGAGAGTTCACCGCATCGAGAAGATGCTCAAATTCATCGCTCAATTGCGGATCGCCTTTAAGATCCAAGCCGCTAGTCAGCATCTGATCGACTGCGGAATCAAAGTCAGCGCGTGCTGCCTCCAGATGGCCGGCGCGATAGTTCTCAACGCCGCTGCGATAAACCTGCTCGACCCGGGTAATCAGTTGTTGTGCTTTATAGGCCTTGGTCGAATCTTCTACCGTCTGGGCCGTCGTGTGTGGCAGCGTCTGCGCGCTGCTCGTAGCAGGAGCTGTCTTTGTAGCAGGAGCAGTCGCCTGCGCGGGAATCTTTCCCGGTGCGCCAGCTTGATTCGCCTTGTCCTGCGGGCATCCTGCAAGCAGAACCAACGGCGCACATGCTGTTAGCAGCAGCCAGCGCTGCACCCTACTGTTCCTTTTCGACCAATGCATTGTTCCTGCTCATTGTATGACGTACGAAATGTAAAAACCTGAGCCGTCGTCGGGATTGTTCTGCGAAACCTTAGCCGCGTAGAGTCGTTGCGCTGATATCATCGATTGAGTGGTTTCCTGAGGTGGCAAAGTGAGTCACGGTTGTTAATGTCGTTTTCTATCAAGGAAAACGGCTTTCTTCTATTTTTTCCGTTGTATAGCATCAGGAACTCCACTCTAGATTGAGGCATTAACTCGTACTGTATGGATCCCAGTCACATCCGAAATTTCGCGATCATCGCGCATATTGACCATGGCAAGTCCACCTTGTCGGACCGCCTGCTTGAACTGACCGGCTCGCTGACCGCACGCGAGATGCAGGCGCAGGTGCTGGACGCAATGGATCTCGAACGCGAACGCGGCATCACCATCAAGGCCCATACCGTCCGCATGATGTACAAAGCAAAGGACGGCGAAACGTATCAGTTGAACCTGATCGACACCCCGGGCCATGTGGACTTCAGCTACGAGGTCTCGCGCTCTCTGGCTTCGTGCGAAGGCGCGCTGCTTGTCGTGGACGCATCCCAGGGCGTTGAAGCACAGACATTGGCGAATGCCTATCTCGCCATCTCCAATGGACTCGAGATTCTTCCCGTCATCAACAAGATCGATCTTCCCAGCGCCGATATCGCGCGCACCAAAGAGATGATCGAGAAGTCCGTCGGACTTCCGGCCAGCGATGCCATCCCTGTTTCAGCCAAGACCGGGCAGAATGTCGATGAGATTCTTGAAGCCGTCGTACACCTGCTTCCTCCGCCAAAAGGAGACGCCGAAGCTCCGTTGCAGGCGCTCATCTTCGATAGCTGGTTTGATCCCTATCGTGGCGTCATCGTACTGGCCCGTATCATCAACGGTCGCATGAAAAAGGGTCAGCGCATCAAGCTCATGTCGAACGGCAAGATCTTCGACATCGAGAGCATGGGAGTCATGACTCCGAAGCCGGTTGAGCTCAGCGAGCTCTCGGCTGGTGAGGTCGGCTTCTTTGTCGCCACGATCAAGAACGTCTCCGACACTAAGGTAGGCGACACCATTACCGACGTCGAGCGCCCTTGCGCTGAGCCGCTTCCCGGCTTTGAAGACATCAAGAGCATGGTCTTCGCCGGACTCTATACGGTCGACTCGCACGAGCACAGTCTTCTGCGCGATGCACTTGAGAAGCTGCGTCTCAATGACAGTTCCTTCAACTTCGAACCCGAGTCTTCCGCCGCTCTCGGCTTCGGTTTCCGCTGTGGCTTCCTCGGTCTTCTCCACCTCGAGATCATTCAGGAGCGCCTTGAGCGCGAGTACAACCTCGACCTCATTACCACCGCGCCCGGCGTGCGTTACAAGATCACCCTGACCGACGGCTCCATGGTCGAGGTTGATAATCCCTCCCGCTGGCCCGACCCCAGCGAGATCGAGCAGATCGAAGAACCCGTTATCACCGCAAAGATCCTCACCAACGAGGAATACGTTGGCGGTATCCTCAAGCTCGTCGAAGACAAGCGCGGTCGCCAGCAGAACTTCGAGTACGTCTCCGAGACTCGTGTGATGCTAACCTACGAGCTCCCTCTCAACGAGATCGTGCTCGACTTCTACGACCGCCTCAAGTCCGTCTCACGTGGCTATGCCTCTCTCGACTACCATCTCGCCGGAACCTGGATCTCTCCTATGGTCAAGATGGACATTCTCGTCTCCGGAGAACCCGTCGATGCGCTCTCCATCATCGTGCACCGCGACTTTGCCTATGAGCGCGGCAAAGCTCTGGTCGAAAAGATGCGCGAACTGATCCCGCGGCAGATGTTCGAGGTCGCTATCCAGGCCGCCATCGGCTCAAAGATCATTGCCCGCTCCACCGTCGCAGCGATGCGCAAAAACGTCATCGCCAAATGTTACGGAGGCGATATCAGCCGGAAACGGAAATTGCTCGAAAAACAAAAAGAGGGCAAGAAAAGAATGAAGCGGATTGGCAAAGTCGACATCCCTCAAGAGGCATTTCTTGCCGTACTCAAGGTCGGCGAGGAGTAATCTTAACTTGCAATATTTTGCATAAGTCAACATCTCAAGCTACTTACAGCGACACCACAGTAACAGTCCCGTAACGTTGCCCTGTGGAAAGCGTCATTTCTACCTGTAACCACAGCAAGATGAAGCACGTCGAGATCCATCCCGAAAAATACCGGGATAAGTCTCGTAACTGCAAAGGTTAGAGATTTTATATTTGAAAATTACCCCATCCCGTAAGATGATTTTCAAGTTTGCTCCGCACCTCCCCGTTCTAGCGATACACAGGATTTCCACAGAAAATCGTCCTTGCGCCCAAAAATCTTTAAACAGAAACAGGGAGGGCCTGAATGGCCCTCCCTGTAAGATAAGCGGATTTTACTTTTTGGTCGTGGAAGGATGTGAAGCGGCCGGTGCCGCGGTGTGAGGACGGGCTGCTGAAGGAGCGGCTGGAGGAGGCGCTGAAACACCCGAAGAGGCATTATAAGCAGTGACTACAGCTTGCGTGATGTCGATATTCGGGTTTTGGCTGGCCCACATCACATTGCTGTTCTGCTGGTTGCTGACATCGAGCAGCAGCGTGTAGCCGTTCTGGGCAACGTAACTCTGCACAGCGGCCGAGACCTTACGGGCAACCTTGGCATATGCCTCCTGCAGGTCGGCCTGGTAAGCGTTGTTGGCATCTTCCGCATCGCGGTTGAGCTGCTTTTCCTTCGCATCAATGTTACGCAGACGGGTAGCACGCTCTTCGTCGCTCAAACTTGCCGGAGCACTCTGAAGCTGTTTCTTCAACGAATCGACCTCTTGCCCCAGAGATTCGATCTGTTGGCGCTTCGGCTCGTACTTCTTTTGCACGGTCTGTACTGCCTGTTGGCCCTCATTAGTGGCAAAAACAGCCTGCTCAAAGGCGATCAGGGCAATCTTGGCGGGAACGGCCTGCGGAGGCGGTGGCGGTGTGTTGGTTGCAGCAGCCGCAGGAGCGGCGGTGGCGGGAGCGGGGGTTGCAGCCGTCTGCGCCATCGCAGCGGCAGTCGACAGTCCCGCGGTAAGTGCGGAGACAAGTACAAGGTTGCGATTCATGCGGTGTTTGATACTCCTTCGGGATCGTACAAAGTTAGTGCGAAGAACTGCCTTCGCGGATCATACAAAAATTGCCGACGTAGTTACTTGGACGCTCCTGGCTTCGCTGTGGGAGCCGTTGGCTGAGGGCGGGGTGCCGACGGCGCAGCCGGAAGAGGAGCGGCAACGCCGGAAGACGCGTTATACGCATCGACTACTGCTTGCGAAATATCCGTTCCAGGAGCCCACATCAGGGTCAGACCACCCTGTTGTTGCCCGTTGTTGTCGAGCAGCATTGTGTAGCCGTTCTGCTGCACATATTTGATAACGACAGGGCCAAGCTTCTGGGCAATCTTGCCAATTGCTTCCTGCACTTCTGCGGAGTAGGCATTGGATGCATCTTCGGCATCGCGCTGGTACTGCTTCTGCTTGGTGTCGATTGCTCGCGCACGCGAGGCGCGATCTTCATCTGTCATCGTCGCCGGAGCAGACTGAAGCTGTTTCTGCAACGTCTCAATCTCCGCCGCAAGGGCGTCGAGCTGAGTCTTTTTAGGCTGATACTTCTGCTGAATCTCGTGGAGGCTCCGCTGGCCCTCGTTGGTTGCAGCAGCGGCCTGTTCGTATTCGATAATGGCGATCTTTGCGGGAACCGCCTGGGGGGCTACTGGAGCGGGGGCTGTCTGTGCCGCGGGGGCTTGCGCCAAACTGGCGGCAGAGGTTAACACCGCAGCAAGGGCGGAACCAAAAACAACATTGCGATTCATGCGGTGTTCGGTACTCCTTCGGGGATCGTGCAAAAATCATCCGGCCGTAGGTGCAGGATCGCTGCCTTTCGAGCCAATGGCCCTGCATCCGCTCGATGATGTGTTAATGCACATCATCTATACCTCGACCATCCAGCGTCACCGCCGGCAGTGAGCGAGAGGGCTGCCAGAACAGGTCGATTATAGGACCGCGCACTGAGACGGTCAAACAAAACCTCCACCAATACGCGAATCCCAAAATATGGAGCACGTCAAAGGCAATGCCCAATTTTCTGGACAGAGGTCCGACCGAAAATCGCGAAACTGCCTGCAAAATAAGGCTTCCTACTTTGGAATGGAAATTGCTCTTTCCATGAATGTGTCTCGTAGTCCAAGGCCCCTGCGCTGAGATTCGAACACCCCCTGATTCTGGGCACGAGCTTCATCCAACGCCGGTGCAGCCGAAACGATCAGTGGCGGGAACTCCACAGAGTTCCCTTTATGGGAGGCCAGTGACTGGCCATTCTGGGTAGAGCCGCTTCTACGGAAGTGGCTCTGTCGTTTCTGTCCGCGATCAGATAAATGGACATCGTATCGGAATCCCGGTAAAATAAGAGTGTCCACATAGAGTGCTTGCCAAGCACAAGGTTTTGTGGATACCCTGTGTTTGCCTCATGAACTGGTCGTGGGTTCCGACTCTGTGTACCGACGCAACCGTTCTAAAGTGATCGAGGCATTCGATTTGAATGGACCGGCGTAGCCGGCAAGGTTTCAAAAGGAATGAAAGGGTGAAAAGGAACGTCCGATTTCAGGCGTTCCGTGTCGTCCGGGCTGAAGCTCATGAGCCGACGGCAGGTAGCGGCAAAAGAGAAGTCCGTTTTGAGTACAAATTGAGATCGTTTCCTCCGACGCTGCAATACGGGTTTGGTTCTCCTCTCTTCGTCTCCCTAGACGAAGGAAGAAGCTCCATTGTCGTGGGAGTGAATCGCTAATTGCGCTTTGGCGCAACAGGAAGTGGAAGCATGACTTCAGAGCAGAATGTACCCGAGGTGCAGACGCACCAGGGTTCCGCAGCGGCCCCTGTCCAGGACGGGGAGTCACAATATGCTGGTGGGCCGAGCGCTCCAGGCATGGGTCAATCCAAAAGCAGCCGCCGGCGGCGCAGAAAGCGCAAAAATAAGATGGAAGCAGCAGTCTCCCCTTCGCCCAGCGGCGAACAGAGCAATGTGATTCCCACGGTTCAGGCCACAGCCCCGTCTGCTCCCTCCCAGCCCTTTCAGGGCAATGGCCAACAGGGACAGGGCGGAAGCAAGCGCTGGAAGAAGAAGTTCCGCGGACGGGATCGACAGCGCGGCTCCGACCAGAATCCGGGAAACAACGCCGACTTCAACAGCGGCAACGGTGGCTTCCGCGATTCTCACCAACCCGGCAACAACGCTTACAAACGCTCCAAGGGTGGAAAACAGCAGCAGCGCGGAGCTCGAAGCTTCGTTGGCCCCATGGACCACAGCTACCGCGAGGTCAACGGCAACTTCGCCGATACCCCACCTTCCACGATCGATACCGGAAACTCCCGGCGTTCCGGTGGCAACGGACGCGGCTTCTACGCCACCGACTCCCAGCCTATTGACTACTCCCAGGGCCGCGCTATTCCTATTCCGGAAGATGCGCCCACAAAGATCTTCTTCTTCATCGAAGATCTCTTCTTCCTGGCCAAGATTCAGGAGACCTCACGCAAACTCGGTGTCAAGGTCGCCTTTGTGAAGAACGATAAAGAGGTCATCGCGCAGCTGACCAGCGCGAATGAAGAAGAGCGTCCCGGCCTCATCGTCTTCGATCTGAACAACACCAACGCCAAGCCCCTGACCCTGATCCCCAAGCTGAAGGCAAAGCTCAAGAAAGGGACTTCGATCATCGGTTTCCTCTCGCATCTCCAAGGCGATCTGAAGGCAAAGGCCACAGAGGCCGGCTGCGATACGGTTATGCCACGAGCAGCCTTCTCGCAGAATCTTCCCAACCTTCTGCGACGTTATGGAACCGCCGAGGACGACGACAACAACTACAACCAGTAATTCTGCCGCCTGGTGTGGCCTCTTTATCCTGGAGGCCACGCCATTGGGCGTCCGCCCAGAAGATGCAGATGGAGATGATGGACCGTCTGGCCTCCGTCATCTCCAGTATTGATCACCACTCGATATCCTTTATCCAACTTTTGTGCCCGCGCTAAATCTGCCGCGGCCGCCATCAGGTGTCCGAGAAGCGGTTTGTGTTCGGCCAAGGCCTTTGCCTGAGATGCAATGTGCTCCTTGGGAATAAGGAGCAGGTGCGTCGGTGCCTGGGGATTGATATCAGGAAACCCAATGCAGTACTCGTCTTCATAGACGCGGTTTGCAGGGATCTGACCGGCAAGAATCTTGCAAAACAAGCAATCTGGATTCATCGTTCGTCTCTCGTTCTTTTTGTCCTTCGTTTTTACGTTGCTGCGACTTCATTTAGCGAAGTACTTCGGATGCCCACCCGCGACCCAGGGGTTGTACTTTTCTGCGAAGGCTGCGCGGCTCGCAACCGAAGGATGACTGAAACTCCAGAACTCCACAAAAGGATTCGGATTGGGATCGGTCAGGGAGAGCTCTCCCAGAAGCTGAAAAGATTGTTGTGCAACTTTCTGCGGATCGCTAACGATTCCATGGATTGCCTCCTGTCCATAGACATCTGCTTCGTGTTCGTGCATCCGACTATAGCCATTCACAATCGGTTCACTGAAAAAAGACAGTACCGCCAGAACCAGCAGAAGTACTACCAGCGCTCCCCAGTCGTTCTGCGATGCAATTTTCCAGCGGCTTCCATAACGAGCAATCAGCCAACGCACACCACGAAATCCTATGTAAAACTCCACCAGCAGAAGTATGCCTAAGAAGATCAGGGTCGCCGGAATGTGATTTAAGACGTAGTGCCCCATCTCATGGCCAAAGATAAAACTGATCTCGTCCGGTGTGGCCTTGTTGACGGAGTTATCCCACACCACCACTCGCTTCGAAGCTCCATAACCCGTAACGTAAGCATTCAGCGTCGTAACCTTCTCGCTGGCCTTCATCAGGTACATGCGATCGGGCGGGATATGAATACCGCCACGAGCAACGACCTTTTCAAGACGCTCGACCAGTGCAGGATTCGTCTTCTCCAACGGCTCAAACTTATTGAAGAGGGGGTCGATCAACACTGGTGCGACAAAGACTCCAATCAGCACGGCGACCATCGCCGGAATCCAGAACCAGAACCACCACCGGCTCGGAGACTTGCGAATCACCCAGAACAACAGCATCACCAGCAGCCCGCCGAAGACTAGCGTCAGCAGAAAGCTCTTGACCGCATCCCAGGCCCAGCTTCCCCACCCCTGTACCGATTGGCCATAGACCACAGCTGCATGATGGCCATAGAGATCCAGTGGCAGATCAAGTGCCGTCGTCACAGCCAATAAAAGAAAGATGAACGCAAATCCCTGGGCCCAGCGGTTGCGGCTCAGATGAATCGCCACGTTGCGCATCTTGGCCACGACACCCAATCCGAGTAGGAGAATAAGCTGCAGAATTCCCCATCCGCTTCCGGCAAAATCCAGAATTACGCGGATGCGCGAATAGGCAATCGCGCGCTCTAGCTTCTCCGGAGAAAGCGAATAGGCAGAATGTTGCTGCGAATTGGAATCTGTCTGTACTTGAGTGGTGGGTTCCGCCGAGGTCTGCGCCGCCAGCGGGGAAGGTACGAGGAGAGAAACCGAAAGCAGGAGAAGAAAAACAAGGATCCGAAGGCGCATTTTTACTCCCGAGTTGAGCCAGTTTGTCACGATTACAAACTCTCCTGCAATCTTCCAACCCAGACTGTCTAAGGTGCTACGCTGCCACTTCCGATACACTCTGCTCAGTCCCGATTTTGCTATATCGAGGGAAACGAGTTTATCCCGATGAAGAACGTTCGCGCCGTCTGCGCCTTGATCGCCGTTTTGCTGGCCCTGCCTTCTCCGTTGCTTCATGCTGAAGCTGCACCCTCAAAACAAACACAACCCAACGCACTTCTTCTGGATGCTATGGATGCAGAGTTGCACCGCGCCATAAACTCGCTCGGTAGCGCCGGTTCCGCACAGGAACCCAAACCATACTTCCTGAGCTATTCGCTCAGCGACTCCGACAGCTTCAATATGACGGCCCAATACGGAGCGATCGCCCTCTCGCATCAGAGTCGCCGTCGCACCGCCGATGTCCAGCTCCGCATCGGCACCCCGGAGCAGGACAATACCCACGGCGACCATCGCGCCAGCGCTCTGACCACCATTCCCCTCCCTCTCACCGATGACCGCACCGCCATCGAGCGCAGTCTCTGGTTTGCGACCAATCGTGGATATGCCAAGGCGCTCGACAGCTACCTGAAGGTAAAGACCGAGCAGCAGGTACGGGCCAAGGAAGAAGATAGCTCCGCAGACTTCTCAACGGAGAAGCCCGTAACGGCAGTGCTGCCAGCCTCCTCGCCTCTTATGGTGGATCAAACCTCATGGGAAAACCGTCTGCGAGATCTCTCTAAGATCTTCCGTCAGTATCCCGAGATCTTCTTCGATAATGTGACCGTCCAGGCTGGAACAGAAACCGCATACTTCGTCTCGTCGGAGGGGACAAAGGTCGCTACGCCAAATCAGGTTGCACGACTGGTCATCGTTGTGCGGACCCGAGCAGACGATGGTATGGACCTCTTCCGCGCTGAAACCTTCGAGGCCGATTCCCTTGCACATCTGCCGGATCAGAAGACCCTGGTCGAGAAAGCCACCGCGATGGCAAAGAACCTCGTCGCTCTACGGACAGCTCCTGTAACCGAACCCTATAATGGCCCGGCGATTCTCAGCGGCCGAGCCTCTGCCGTCTTCTTTCACGAGGTCCTCGGCCACCGGCTCGAAGGCCAGCGTCAGCGTGGCGACAACGAAGGCCAGACCTTTACCAAGCTATTGGGCAAGCAGATTCTCCCCAGCTTCATGAGCGTGACCGACGATCCCACCCTGAAAAACTTCAATGGGGAATCCCTGAGCGGTCACTACAGCTATGACGATGAGGGCCAGCCAGCGCGGCGCGTCGACCTGATCAAAGATGGCGTACTCGAAACCTTCCTCATGTCACGGCTTCCCATCGCCAGCTTTGCAAATTCCAACGGACATGGCCGCGCCGAGGTCGGCCGCATGCCCACAGGACGCCAGGGCAACCTCATCGTCAGCTCGACCAAGACCGTTAGCGACAAAGAGCTTCGCCAGATGTTGATCGACGAGGCCAAGCGACAAGGCAAGCCTTACGGACTTTATTTCGAAGACATCTCCTCCGGTTTTGCCGTGACCGCACGTCGATCCCCGCAAGCCTTCCAGGTTATTCCGCTGGTGGTCTACCGCGTCTATGTCGACGGTCGCCCCGATGAACTGGTACGAGGTGTCTCCATCGTCGGCACCCCGCAGGCTGCACTCAACCGTATCGTTGCCACCGACAATAAGCAGGATGTCTTCAACGGAATCTGCGGAGCCGAATCCGGGAGTATCCCGGTAAGCGCTGTAGCTCCCGCAATGCTCGTCAGCGAGATTGAAACGCAGCGGCAGGCCCAGGGTACGGCACGTCCGCCGATCCTTCCACCTCCGCCCATGAGTGAAGGCGGAAAGGAGAGCAAGCGATGAAGAAACTCCTGCAAAGATCCTCGATCCTCTGCGTTCTTGCGCTGGCAACAATTCCCTGCGCTGCCCAAACAGACGACCCCATGCTCAAGGCAATGCAGGCTGAGCTGGAACGGGAAAAAGCACAGCTTGTGCTCCCGGGAATGCAGCGGCCCTACTTCATTGAGTACCGGCTTGATGACTTTTCGAGCTATGAGGCCGTGGCCAACTACGGCGCCCTTACCCGTGAAGAAGAGGGCCGTCAGCGCGTCGTGCGCGTAACCGTTCGGGTGGGAGACTACATCACTGATTCCAGCACCGGTCGAGGCGATGGTGCCGTGCAGCTCGCTCCCGGTGACAACGATCCCGTCGCGCTCCGTTATGCTCTGTGGACTGCCACCGACGAGGCTTACAAGAATGCTCTTCGCACTTACTCCGCCAAGCTGGCTGCCATGCAGCAGTTTCAATCGGTCCGTGCAGAAAAGGACTTCTCTCAGGAGAAGCCGGTTCAACACATCGAGCCTTTGCGCAAGCTGGAAATCGATCGCAAGGAATGGCGCAAGCGCATCATTGAAGCCAGCGGCCTCTATGCGACCGATCCCGGGGTACGCACCTTTGCCGATCAGATACAGTACTCGACCGCAAACATCCGCGCCATGACGTTGAACCGCTATCTCGTCAATACAGAAGGCACCGTTGTTCGCTATGGCCTAAGCGGATATAACAACGCCATCAGTGTAGGTGGACAGGCTCCCGATGGCATGAGACTGGCTCGCGATAATGGTTCGGTTGCAGTCACAGCGAACGAGCTTGAAAGCTGGCCTGAATTCCGCAAGCAGGTTATCGATGATCTTAAAAGCCTCGATGCACTTCGTAAGGCTCCCCTGGTCGATGCCGAGGACTATCACGGCCCCGTGTTGTTCTCGGGTGACGCCGCTTCCGACGTGATGAATCGCCTCTTTGTCGGAAATGTCGAAGCCGACCGCCCCGAGCTGGGCACGACCGCGCGTACCCGTGGCGCTTATAGCTCCAGCTTCAAAGCCCGTGTTCTACCGGAGTTCATGAGCGTTGTCGATAATCCGCTGGAGACAAAATTTTCCGGGCGATCACTCCTTGGCGCATACCTGATCGACGATGAAGGCGTTCCTGCGCAATCGGTCGATATCGTGACGAACGGACGGCTCGACAACTACCTGATCGGTCGCGAACCCATCAAAGACTTCCCCTCTTCCAACGGGCATGGTAGGGCTGCTCCAGGAGCGCCGGCACACTCACGTAGCGGTGTCATGGTCTTCAAATCGAATCATCCTGTGTCGGTTGCAGATCTGAACAACCGTCTGCTTGGCATGGCGAAGGAGCAGAAACGCGACGTCTACGCAGTCGAGACGATGGGAGGCGAAGTTCCGCGCCTGCTCTACCTTGTCCACCCCGATGGCAACCGTCAACTGGTTCGCGGCGCGGTCTTCGACGAGCTGGATAATCGCAGCCTGCGCTCCGAGATCCTGGCCGCCGGAGACGATCCTTACGTGAACAACTCGCTTGGCGCAGTGCCGCAAACCACCATCGTTCCCAGCCTGCTGTTTGGGGATATTGGGGTAAAACGGGCCACGGAAGAGCAGCAGAAACTGCCGTACTATCCTCCACCTCAAACAAAATCGTCTCAGAATTGAGACACAAGACCTCAAGCATAAGGAATAACCATGCCGCTTGATTCCCAAAATGTGCAGCTCCTTGCTCTGGCAGCTCTGTTCTCCCTGATCTATGCCGGGCGCCTGGTGAAAGGGTCTCCGAAGGAGACACCGGAGGGCCTCTCCTTTCCGCTGAAACCTCTTGTGCTCTGGGCGCGTGCCGTTGTCGTTCCGCTCTACTTTGTGCTGCTGGCGTGGCCGCTCTGGAAGGAGCACCGGCCCATTCCCTGGTGGCTTCCCGTTCTCCTGCTCGCGTTACTCGCCCTGGTCGGCTTCCAGATGCCGGGCACCATCATCTTCACGCCGACGACGCTGATTCAACGCTTCTGGTTTCGCAAGGAGAAGTCGATGCGTTACGACGAGGTGATGAGCGTCCAGTTTATCGGCGCAGGGCGTATGACTCGCGTGCTTGGCGATAACCGCGTCAGCATTACCCATACCTGGAATCACAGTGGATCGGAACAGTTCCGTAAAGAACTCGAGCGTCGCACCGGCAAACGGGCCCTTCGTTAAACCATCGGCACGTGGCCGCGCCCGCTTCAATCCGTTCGCGTGAGATACGGCTCCGCCCCACCGGAGACACGGATATTTTCCGCGATTTCACTGGCATGGGCTTTATCTGGACGCGCAGGATTGATCCGGACCCAGTGCCCGGTCGGCCCTTGAAATTCGATCACCTTGGCAGTCGAGTACCGTCGCAGCAGATCGTTCTTCAGCTTTAGCGCATCCTTCTCCCGCTGAAATGCTCCGATTTGCACGCACCAGCGTCCTCCAGGAATCGCGTTGGGATTGGTACTCGGACCTGGCATCCACGCCTCGACGCGAACCTTCGCGACACCCATGCGATAGAGTCCCGTCGCCTTCGCTGCTGCGAGAGAGAGGTCGATAATGCGTCCGCGCACAAATGGCCCGCGATCGGTAATCTTCACCATCGCAGACTGGTTGGTCGTCAGATTCGTAACACGCGCCATCGATCCCAATGGAAGCGTAAGATGCGCGGCGGTCATCGCGTTCTGATCGTAGACTGTGCCATCGGCTCCCTTGCGGCCTGCATAAGGAGGACCATACCAACTCGCAACCCCTGTTTCTACGATCTCTGGCCTGCCCCGCACATTGGGAGGGACCGGAGGCGGCAACGGCTTGGCCGTTCCTACTGAGTTTCCGGAAGATCGCGCCCCCCCATTCGCATAAGTTCCCGCCCCTGACTTTGCCGGCGGAGGAGGGGGTTGATAGGCACGCACGCGCTTTTTATGGCATCCCGTCATAACCAGCAAAAACGCTGGCAATAGCAGGACAGGTGGAAACCGAAAACGAATCACGACTTCGGCACATCCTTGCCGGAGGGTGGCGTACGACCCGCACGTTCATCCATCCGCTGCGCGATTCGATTCAACTCGCGAGCGGCAACACGTAAAGCCTCAGAACCATTTTTTCGAAGATCGGGAACGATCTGGTTGTTGAAGTAGCGGATAAACTCGCGCACATCTTCTTCGATGCGACTACCAGCTTCGTGTAACTGCTCTTCCCATGGGCGTTTTGAGCTTTCGTTCGGCATCTACACTTCTCCATCTTTAATTATGGAAATACGGAAAATATGGGGTCAATCGCTTTGGCCAGCACAGTGTCGAGGTGGTAACGTCAAACACAGAGCACTGACAGCACAGCCCTCGATACAACGCGCTGCTGCCGATAGGCGTCCCTCCTATAAGAGGAGCGTTATCAAAAGAGCGTCAGGCCAGGGTTATTCGCGGCTTTCTTTTTCCGAGAGATGCGAAACCGTAAGTTCTTTTTGAGGTAATTTTCTTTGACGGTATTTGTATCTCATCCATCCCGCTGCTTATTACTCCTCATTCTTCTCTCCAGCCTTATCGCCCACCCGCGCCGCGCATACTCTGCCGAGATAGCGCCGAAACCACACGATGCAAAAGAAACCTCTTCACTCCCAGATTCACCCGGAGCTGTCGTTGCAGCTACTGCATATAGCGATTCATCATCCAGCTTCGACGGAATCATCCCCGCTGCGCAAACCAATGCCAACAGTAACCTACCCCCCGCACGAGCGAGCGCTAAACTTGTCGCACCCGGTCAATCGGCACTTCCACAAACGGCCGGCGACAAATTACTGCTGAGCGCGCGGGAATCCATTACCCCCGGAAGCATGCTGGGTTGGGCCTTTGCCGCGGAATGGTCGCAACTGCTCAATACTCCTCCACACTATGGCGTCAATGGAAAAGCCTACGCCCAGCGTCTCGGTGCTGCGGCGGCTCTCAGTTCAAGCAAGAAGGTCTTTGGCGACGGTTTTCTTGCCATTGCTTTTCATCAGGACCCGCGTTACTACCAGATGGGCCATAGCCACAAAATCCTCGATCGCGCCATCTACGCCGCCACACGAACCGTAGTCGGAAGGACGGACAGCGGCAAGGCCATTCCGAACTACGCGCTCATTCTCGGTTCGGGTAGCGCCTCGGCGCTCACCCAGGCTTATTATCCCGAACGAAATGTTCATGTCCGCCAGTTCGCCACAACCTGGGGGACAACGCTTGCCGGTTCTTCCATTGGATATCTCGTCAGCGAATTTAGCGACGATGCCCTGGAGTGGGTGCACTTGAAAAAGCGCGAGTAGACCTCCCGTGTCCCGTGTTTTACATACAGACGAAGAAAAATAGGTGATCATGTACAGGGCTCTGATACTGGGGGTGTTGATCTCGACGGGAGTAACCATGGCCCAGTCGGCAGCGTCCTTTCCTGCAGAAAGCTCCTCTTCAACTGACACGGAACTTCCAGATGCTCCCAGCACTGTACAGTCTCAATCACAGGATGTAGTCGCCACGGCGAAAACCTCCTTCCAGAGAGAGGGCAGGGATCCGGCCTCTTGCAATCTGCTTCGAGCCCTTGGCCCCATTTATTTCGATCCCTCCAAAGTCGACCAAGCCCATCCCCGATGCACAGAGCTGCTCTATCCCTATCAGCGTTTTCTCGACACGAATATTCCGATTCCCCTGAATTGGAAACAGAAGGGCTATCTTGCGGCCCACTTCACAACTGATCCGGGCAGCGTAGGAATTATCACAGGGATCTCGGGAATCAATATCGCAATCGACTCGCACACAGCCTATGGACCCGGCTGGGCGGGCTTCGGCAAGCTGGCTGGAGTCAGTCTGCTGCAAAATGCGACCGCCGAGTTCTTCGGCACCTTTGCCGTCCCTGCACTCGTCCATCAAGACCCGCGCTACTACCGTATGCCCCACCGCCCCATCGGCAAGCGCATTCTCTATTCCGTCTCACGCAGCTACGTCTCGCGAAGCGACGACGGTAGAACCATCCCGAACTATGGAGTCTTTGCGACGTATCCCATTGTGGCCGAGTTGGGGAATCTTTACGTCCCAGGCATCCAGAGCGACGGAGCCTCCACCGCCGAACGTATTGCCACCGGCCTTGCACTCGACCCCGTCAACAACCTTGTTAATGAGTTTCTGCCCGATGTCGCCAAACACATCCACGTTCGCATCATCTTCTTTCAGCAGATACTCAACAATATCGCCGCCTCTGGAAACGGCATGATGTAGCCCCAGAGCAGACCGAAACAAAAATTCCAGTCAAATCTGGCCACTCCGCTTAGCCTCCCCTCGCTACCGTTCAATGCAAAATCCTGCCGTTCGCTTCTCTATGCTTCGACCCTCCGGCCTGCCTGAGTACGCTTAAAGACGGTTCAAGCCCTTGTATCTCATTAACTTATCTGGCAAGAGAACAAGGGGGTTGAATCAGGGTGTTCACTTTCCGGGAGCACTCGCAGCCGAATAAGCTTCAAAAGGTAGCTGTTCAGGCTTCACAAGATTTTTAGACGGAATCAGGAGACAGAAACGTATATGGCAAAGTCCGCGAAGTTAGCCGAGAAGGCTCTCACGTATGGAGCAAAGGCCGCTTGGGCTGTGTTCGACAAGCTGAACTCAATCTCGCCCAACCCCAGCTTCACCCCCAAGTGGAGCGACAAGCCCCTCCTGAAGTCCTACCAGAAAGAGAAGCCCCCCCTTGGCTGGCCCCGTACCACCGACTCCCTCTGCCCCAAGTGTATCCCTGAGATCCGCCAGCAGATCGTCGACGGCAAGCTACCCCACGAGATCCTTCTGAACGAGAAGGTCGGCGAGATCAAGGCCCAGATCATCGAGCGCGATGGTCAGATTTTGATGGTGAAAGACTGCCCCATCCACGGCCACTTCGAGGACGTCATGTCCATCGACCCGCCGATGATGAAGCACCTCGAAGACGTCTTCCCCGGCCGCGACATCCGCGCCCACAATGACGAGAAGCTTCACAATCACGGCACCTCGACCGTCACCCACGGCCGCGGTTCGGTTCTGACCATCGACCTGACCAATCGCTGCAACATGATGTGCGATCCCTGCTTCATGGACGCCAACCAGGTCGGCTTCGTCCACGAGCTCACCTGGGACGAGATCAAGACCATGCTCGACAACGCGATCTCCATCAAGCCGCGCCGTCAGATGTCAGTCCAGTTCTCAGGTGGCGAGCCCACGCTCTCGCCCTACTTCCTCGACGCCGTCGCCTACTCCCGTAAGGTCGGTTACAACTCCGTACAGGCCGCGACCAACGGCATCGAGTTCGCAAAGTCCAAGGAATTTGCCAAGGCCGCTGCTGAGGCTGGTCTGCGCTACGCCTACCTGCAGTTCGACGGTATCGGCAACGCCGCCAACTCACACCGCAAGGTCGGCAACGCGTTCGACGTAAAGCTCCAGGCCATCCACAACCTGCACGAGGCTGGCGTCGACATCGTTCCCGTCACGACGATCGTCAATGGCATCAACAACGAGCAGGTTGGCCGCATCATCGAGTTCGCGCTCGACAACCCGAAGAAGATCAACTTCCTCTCGTTCCAGCCTGTCTCCTTCACGGGCCGCGACGAGGCCGTCTCCGACGAGCGCCGTGCCGCACAGCGCTACACCCTGTCACACCTCGCGCACGACATCCGTAACCAGACGGGTCTCGGCGAATCGACCCGCGACTGGTTCCCCATCTCCTTCATGTCCACCTTCTCCGACTGGGCCGACCTGGTTCACGGACCGGATCATGACTGGGGCCAGCTCTCCTGCGGATGCCACCCGAACTGCGGTATCGGCATGGCGCTAATGATCGACAAGGAGACCAAAGAAGCGGTTCCTGTAACCAGCTTCCTCAACGCCGTGCAGCTCGCCAAGGACGTCGCCCGCATCAACGACGCCGCCCGCGGCAAGTTCCTCTCCATCGTCGGCGTATCGCTTGCGCTGCTGCGCAACTACGATCCCACCAAGGCTCCTACACACTTCAAGATCGTCGACCTGCTGCAGAAGTTCGACAAGTGCTTCGGCGCCACCGGCCGCAACTACGGTAAGGTGACCGGCGACCGCACCATGGCCGACATCGAGAAGCGCCGCGCCGACCGCTGGAACTTCCTCTTCATCGCCGGCATGTGGTTCCAGGACCTGTTCAACTACGACTTCCGCCGTACCGAGCAGTGCATCATCCCCTACGCCACTCAGGAAGGTGAGATCAGCTTCTGCGCCTACAACACCGGCGTGGGCTGGAGAAACATCATCGAGAAGATGCACATGACCGCCACCCTCACCAAGTGGTATGAGGAGCACGGCCGTCACGAGATCTTTGCCGGTGGTAAGAAGGTCGGTATTGAGCGTCAGGAGAAGTACGACCTGGTGCTCAATGAGTCCCACGTCAACGCTGCCGCCAACGATACCTTTGAGAAGAGCGGTATCGCCAAGAATGCACGCGAAGAGAAGATCCGTGCACGCGACGCCAAGCTGAAGCAGGACGCCGAAAACGCCCGCATGGCTAAGCTCTACCGCAAGGAGATCCTCAAGGAGCAGGAGCAGCCCGGCTTCATCGCCCTCGGCGAGATCAAGGCCGCTCCAGCTGCCCCCGCAAAGACCGAGGACAAGGACCTCGTCGCCGGGGACTAAGCACTTTCAACGCATTAACATAAAGGTCGCCAGCAATGGCGGCCTTCTTCTTTGTTCAAATGTTCGCTAGTCTTGATTGTCCAGCCAACATAAATGCCATCCCACTAAATGCCAGCGCTTCAAACACACTCGCCAACTCGTTTCCCACATGGGTATAAGGATCGGCAATCGCTCGTGGAATATGCAGCATGAGCAGCCACGAAAAGATCATCACCCCTGTAAGCAATGATGCTCGTTTTG
Source organism: Edaphobacter sp. 4G125 (assembly GCF_014274685.1). Lineage (NCBI taxonomy): Bacteria > Pseudomonadati > Acidobacteriota > Terriglobia > Terriglobales > Acidobacteriaceae > Edaphobacter > Edaphobacter albus. Next base: position 892,095 of record NZ_CP060393.1, on the reverse strand, counting down.
CGACTCGCTTCACCATCATTCCAATTCCACCCGCGATCAACGCGGCTCCAGCAAAATAGGTCCAGAAGGTTGCCGAGCCAATCCAGGCTGGGATCAGTGATTCCACAAACTTCGCATAGAGAAAGTGTTCGGATCCAAAGATCACGAGTAATCCTGCGAAGAAGTACCGCCCCACCGGCAACATTCGCTCCAACCATTCCGGCAATGCACTGTCCTCAGTGCCGAAAGACAGTGCTGCGATCCAGGCTCCTCCTGCCAGCGCCAATTCTTTTATCGCATTCGCCCATGCCCCAAGCACCGCCGCGTACGGGCTTGCCAGTTGGTTTGGAACATGCACCACAAACACCAGCACCAGCAATCCAACCCCAGTCCACGCGGCGACTCTTCGCCCCGCCCAGTTGAATAGGATGCAGACTCCGCACGCCAGCAGAACCGCGCCGATCCCAAACACCCATAGCAGCCGCAGCGGGAGCCAGGATGGAAACTCCGGAATCACCACACCGGGAAAGTTTTTGTAGAAGAAGTGCATCAGGCCAATCGAAGCCAGCCCGACGGCATAAAAAGTCCGCCCCACAACAGCAAGCCATTTTTGCATGTCCGGAAGTCTAGACTACTTCTCGAACGTCACGCACTCACTTTCGTCCCAGATTTCCCATCGATTTTCGCCAGCCTCCGCTTCGCATGTCGCGCCCGCGCCTTCATCGCCGGGGTCCCTTCGCGCAGAGCCTGCTCAACGATCTCCTCGGCGATCTCGCGCAACGAGGCTTCTTCACATGCCAGTAGGCCAATCCCTTCGACTGCGGAACAGCGCGTCACATTGCTCTCATCCTCAATCAGGAGTTCCATCAGCCCAGCCGCCCGTAATCGCTGCTCTCGTGTATGCGCCACACGAGCAACTACCAATCCCAGGTGCCATCGCGTCCGCGATTCTTCTAGAGCGATCTCCGCCAGCAATCCTGCCAGCTCGTCTGCATAGCCATATAAAGCCGAAGCATCGTTGTCCGTGACTCGACAAGCAACATCGGCAGCTCGCTTGCGAAGTTCGGCATCTTCACCAAACATCGTCTCGACCAGAGCCTTTACAACTCTGCGCTGGCCTTGAATCTCTTGCGCGATTCGCATCGCCCGATCCAGACTCCAAGGCCCCTCGCCCAGCAAACGCACCGAATCTTTAGCCACGGAGACTAATCCTTCGTTGCAATTCCCTGTAGCTCAAACCGAGCCCCAAACAGCAATTTGCCCGAGCCAAGAAACGCACGCGCCGGAAGCTTCCCGGTAAAGTAGCTGCGGTAGACCGCGTTGAACTGCTCCCACAACGAGACATCGCTGGCAAAGATCTGCACCGACACCAGATTCTCCATCGTCATCCCTGCCATCGCCAGCACACGCTGAAAATCTTGCATCACAAGATGCGCCTCTTCTTCTGCCGTGTCCGGAACCTTGGTCGTCCCCGGAATCAGCCCTATGCGGCCCGAAAGATAGAGAGTTTTACCGTCCACAAGAACGGCATCTGAGAAGGGTGCGGCAGGATTACTCGAAAAATATTCGCGGCTCATAGATCGCAGTTTATCCCAGCCGGGCTGCGCCCCTTCCATGTCTCTAGTTCTGTGTCAAGCGCAGGAATATTTGCACTGCGTTTTTTTGCCTTATTAAGGCAGCAGTTGTTTTTGTTTCTTCGAGTTCCTATGGGGTCGGGAACCGGGCAGCGTTCAGCGACAGTCGCTCAAACTTCCATACGCGGGTTGGATACCGCACGAACGTGTGTCGTCGCAGGCTTGCCTCGGACTTAGCGCGGGCGTCGGAAGGTACACCGGCCCAAGGGGCTCACGAGGATCACCATGACCGGCTACCCGGTTCCCCACACCATAGGTAAAGCGGTAAAGCGTGGGCGTTTGCTATCGTGTTGTCATGCTCAAGCTTCTGTTCGCGTTGGCTGTCTCTGCTCTTCTTGTTGAGCAGACCGTTCCAGCGCAGACAATGTCTGTTCAAGGAGTCTCCAGTAGCTCCGTGGTGCGTCAACCCGCTTCGGAAGATGCGGTCGAACGGAATATCCGAGCTATCCGATCAGGCAGTGGTCTGCCTCGTCTGAAACGGGTTCCACCATCTGAGTCGGAACTAGAGCTGACCTGCACAGCTGCGGTCACCGGCCAGGAAGTTCACGATCCTGAACTCGGCAATCTCCGCACATACGTGACAAGCGATCTGACAAGTCAGCCGGAGCAGTTGAAGCTGGTTGCGCTAGGCACCTCACAGTTCCCCGACGGTGGACCTCGAAAACCCGTGTACTCAGATAAAAGCTGGCCACGGTACTCGATCGTCGTCTTTTAGATAAGAGCAGCACACCGGACCACCCGGTGTATCTGGTTGGTGTTGCTCGTCGTCCATCAGCCTTGGCCGAGTGGATGACACCCATCAGCGGAGACAATCCGGTGAAAGATGGGAAGGACTGGAAAAGGCAAGTGGTATCTGCCTGCCGAAAAGCGCAATAGCAAAGGACTCGATAGAGATACCTATGCTCCAGACAATCGCATCTCCTGACCGATAGCCCAGATAAAGCCCGCGAGTTCGCGTGCAAGTGCCGCCACGACGACCGTAGGCTTCTTACCGCGCGCAATCATCGTTCGATAGCGAGCGCAAAGCCTGGTCTGTGCCTTCCACGCGATATCCCTAACGTTCTTCGGCAAGCGGACGAGGATCTCGGCCTTCTCCTTAGCGACACGGGCTGGATAGCGATAGCTCCATGCCGCTTCGATCAGCATCCTCCGTGCTTCGCGGTTGCCGGTCTTCGTAATACCTCCGCGACGGATGCTGCCACCGCTGGAGTGTTCGGACGGAACGAGGCCGAGGTAGCCCATCAGCATCCGTGGCGACTCGAAGCGGCTCAGGTCGCCGGTCGTAGCCAAGAACGTGGCAGATGAGAGTAGGTCGATCCCTCGCAAGCCGCGCAGTGCTTCGACCAATGGGCCAAGCGACCAGCTTGCCGTCATCGCACCGATCCGTTCGATCAGCGCGTCTCTTCTCTCCTGTGCAGTCCACACTGCTTCGACATAATCACGGAACACGATGCGATGAACTTCCACTTGAAAGGTCTGTCCAGCTAGCCAGGAACGGTGGCGCTGCGTCCAGTGCTTGCCGGTTGGATAAGATCGCCCGTGGCGGAGCAGGAACGCGAGTAACTGCTGACGACAGCGCATCAGATGCATGGATGCATCCACACGCGCACGAACGAGATCACGCAACGCCTCATGTGTCGCGTCCGGCACCCACACCTGCGTTAGGTCACCAGATCGGTGCAGGATCGCCAGCTTCTGCGAGTCCCGCCGATCCGTCTTGATCCTCTCACCCGGCTTGCGCGGAATCATCGAGGTCGCCGCGACCGTGCAACTGTGGCCCAACGCAGTGAGTTGGCGATAGATGTTGTAGCCGCAACCGCCGGCTTCGTAACAGAAATCGAGCTCGCCGTGCTTCGCAAGCCGCTTGGCCATCTTCGCGATGTCATCCGGCTGGTTGGGTATGACGCCGATAAACCGCACCGGGCCGTTCCGTCCATCTTCGGCCACGCTAATCGAAATGGTCTCCTTGTGGACGTCCATCCCAACGAATGATCTGACTGCCTGCATGTCTCAAGTCCTCCTCTCTACAGGAGAACCGAAGCCGGGCTTCGACTCGAGCAGAGACATACAGACTTAAACAACGAAGCCCCCAACTGGGGGCCCCTCTTATTATCTCCAGACAAAATCTACTCGCCGGTCACAGTGGAGCTGGCACGATGAGGCAAGCGCCTTGTAGACTTTGCAATCGATCGTCTCTGTACGCGACGGCGGCTAACACGGCCATAGGACCATTCCCGTACAGGCCCTACATCCACATGCACAAACTGATTCACCGGATAATATCCCACGCCTCCTGCACCAAGACTGAGTGCAGCATCGCGCAGATTTGTTGTCGTCACTCCGGGTACCCGAATATCAATCGCCTTGGCCTGCATATGCTGGCTATGTTCGGCTACACCAGAGTTTCGTGACCGGGAACGCAGCAGCTTATTACTCCACGGCGTACGGTATCCACAGACAATATCAATCACTCCATCCGGCCGGCCTAGCTTCTCCATCAGGGAATGCAGTAGATCGAATTCCTTCGGATCGTATTCGCTCTCTGTCTGAGTCCGATGATCACGAAGAAAGTAATTCAGCTTCTCCATCGCTGCGGGCAGATAGGTATCTCCCACTCGATACACTACATCGATGTCTTCCCCTGTATGCAGGTGATGCAGCCGTAGCCGATACTCCTCCCCCACGGAAGAGGCTTTGCTATCTACATCCCTGGCATGGGCCAGATGGTTTTGTCCCGCAAAAAGCGCCCCTACGAAAGCTGCGGCCAAGCCCAGCCTGCTTATCTTTCCCATCTCTACTCCTGGGAGGTAATTTCCCGTGCCAGATGAGCAATCGTAAATGCAATTTACAGATTGCCATTCACCTCCTTCAAGTCTATCGAACTCCGCTTTCCAGAAGCAGACCTTACGTAACCTTTCTTTAAATAGCTCAGTTTCAGGCATAAGCCCTTCTATACCAGTTACTTTTACTCTCCATTCCTCATCCCTGTGTACGATGGAGATATATGTCTCTTGACGCTGTCCAGGTCCGAGTCCTCGGCTCTCTTATTGAAAAAGAGATCACTACACCAGAAAACTACCCTCTATCGTTGAATGCTCTGGTTAATGCCTGTAATCAACGCTCCAGCCGCGACCCGGTTCTCGAACTCACCGACGACGAGGTTCGCCAGGCCCTGCATACACTCGAAGATCAAGGCTTTATCACCACCGTCCATGACGCTCGAGTTCCGAAATACGAGCACCGCGCCCGCACCGTCCTTAATCTTCGCCGCGATGAAACTGCTGTAATCTGCCTTCTGATGCTGCGTGGTCCGCAGACTCCGGGCGAACTTCGCGGTCGCTCCGAGCGTCTCTATGCCTTCGACGACATCTCGTCCGTGCAGTCCACCTTGGATCGGCTGGCCTCACGCGAAGCCTCCACCGAGCCGCCTGCCAGCCCTGGCGCTACGGGGCCGCTCGTCGTCATGCTTCCCCGTCAACCTGGCTCACGCGAGTCCCGTTATGCTCACCTGCTCTCTGGAGCTCCCGAGATTCCCCAGGTGGCATCTTCATCGTCTACACCTTATGCTCCTTCTCTTGCTGAGCGAGTCACCGAGCTGGAATCCGCATTGAACCATCTCAACGAAACGCTGGCCACGCTCCAGGCGCGCGTCCAGACACTTGAATCTTCTTCGTGATCCTCGGGCATCCTATGCGATGATCAGTGACCAACACGAAATCATGTCGAATCCAAATGTCATCCCGGACGATAGCTTCTCCCGCAGACAGAGCATCGGAAGACGACAGGATGACATGCGCAGCGACGATCTCTCTCGCCTGTTGCTCCAGATTCCCGCAGGTATTCTCTGCATCAATCGTGCATGGCAGATCACTTTCGCCAATCCGGAGAGCCGCAGAATTCTCGATATCCATCCCAGGCATATCCAAACAGATATCCTTTGGACGATATTCCCAGATCTCGTCGGCACCGATCTCGAGCATATCTCCCGCTCCGTTATGCACGCCCGCATCCCAGCCTATTTGGAATATTTCAGCAGGCGCCGCGATATCTGGCTAGAGATCCACATCCTTCCCTTCTCTGACGGAATCTCTCTTGTTCTGCATGACATCACCGACCGTAAAGGAGCAGAACTCCTTCGTGATGTCGCATCCCGTCAGCTCCTACAGGTACTTGAGGCGACTACGGATGCAGTCGTCAGCGTAAACCGCGAAGAGACCTTTACCTTCCTCAATCGCCGCGCGCGCCAGATGCTCTCTGCCAAAGGAGACCTCCTCGGCAAGAAAATATGGCATGAGTTCCCTGCATCCTCCGACCAGTTTCGCCATCATTACGATCGCGCCATGTGCGATGGCATTGCCAGTGATTTCGAAGATTTTTATCCCGAGCCTCTCAATCTCTGGCTCTCGATTCAGATTCGACCTTCTGATGACGGAGTCGTGATCTTCTTTCGCGATATCACTACGCGCCGCAAAGCGGACCAGGCTCTCCTGCAACAGCGCGACCTTCTCTCAATCGTCCAACAAACCGCCCGAGTGGCGACCTGGGACGTTGAGCTTTCAACTGGAAAAATCACGTTCGGAATAGGTTCCTATCCTGTCTTTGGCCATCCCTTCGCTGATCTCCCTGACCTGCGCGCCTTCCGCAAATTCATTCCCTCCGAGCACGTCACAGCGATCGATGAACTGCTACTTCAGACACGCCAGACTGGCGAAATGATTGTCACAGATTTCCCCATCCGTGCTGCCAATGGCTCCATCCTATGGATTGAGTGCCGTTGCCAGGCGCTGATCGTTAACGGAGTTGCTATTCGTTTGCGTGGCCTTGCGCTCGACATCTCCGATCGCAAGACATTCGCTGAAACGCTGCAACAGCGACAGGAAGAAACCGAACGCCAGCGCGCCGAGCTGGAAACCATTTACCGTACGGCCCCTGTTGGCCTCGCCCTGTTCGATCCCGTTGAATTTCGATATCTCCGCGTAAACGATAGACAAGCTGAAACCATTGGTCTATCGCGCGAACAGATCATTGGGCGAAGCATCACCGAAATCGCCCCACTCGATGGAATCGAAGATCTCTTTCGTCAGGTCGCCTCCGGTGGAGCCGTTCGCAATCACCTCTTTGAGGGAGTGCTTCCTACACGTCCTGGAGAACATCGTTTCTGGAACGTAAACTACGCTCCTGTTCATGGCTCAGATGGACAGGTTGAGGCAATAGCAGCCGTCATTCAGGAGATGACACATCAAAAGAAAGCGGAACGGGCTCTCATTCAGAGTGAAAAGCTCGCTGCTGTTGGCAGGCTCGCAAGCTCTATCTCACACGAGATCAATAACCCACTCGAGGCCATCACCAATCTTCTGTATCTCATCCAATCCTCCAACGATCTTCCGCCCAGTCTCGCAGGCTACGTTCACACTGCTCAAAGTGAACTCTCACGCGTCTGCCAGATTGCAACCCAGACCCTTCGCTTCCATCGTCAGGCAGTCAGCGCAACATGGGTCACCGCCAAAGACCTTATCGATGCAGTGCTGAATCTTTATCACGGCCGTCTTCTCAACTCCGGCATCGTGGTCAAAACGCTGTATGCAACCTCACAGCCCATTCTCTGTTTTGAAAACGACATTCGCCAGGTTCTCAACAACCTGATTGCGAATGCAATCGATGCCATGCGCCAGGGAGGAAGACTAATCATCCGGGCGCACCATGCCACAGATCAACGCAACGGACACAAGGGAATTCGTATCACAATCGCCGATACCGGCTACGGGATGTCCCCTGCGGTTCGTGCTCGCATCTTCGAACCCTTCTATACCACGAAGGATCTCAACGGCACGGGCCTGGGACTCTGGATCTCCTCCGGCATCGTCAAACGTCATCAGGGGAAGCTGACGCTGCGCAGTACACAGCACGCTATCCACCATGGCACGGTCTTCTCACTCTTCCTGCCACATTTCGAAGAGCCGCAGCAGCTGTCAGAACAAGAATCATAGCGTCGTCGTGGTTTGTCATTCCGCAACGTAGCGAAGGAATCTTCTTCTACATCTCAGCCCAACGCCGCAATAGATTGTGATACACCCCCGTAAGATTCACTCCTAATGGGCTCCCCGGAAGCTCCACTGCTAGCCGCTGTATTGTCTGGTCCAGTTCGAACAGCATCGCGCGATCTGCATCTGTGCGAATCATGCTCTGAATCCAGAAGAAGCTCGAGACCCGTGCCCCTCGTGTTACCGGCTCCACGCGATGCAGACTGGTCGCTGGATACAACACCATATGGCCTATCGGCAGCTTCACGCTGTGCGTTCCGTATGTGTCCTCGACAACTAATTCTCCGCCGTCATAATCTTCCGGCGGCGTAAGAAATAACGTCGCGGAAATATCCGTGCGGATTCTCTGCCCCGTCGTCACCTGCTGCCGGATCGCCGTATCCACATGTGTCCCGAACTTCCCCCCACCGCGATAGCGGTTAAACATCGGCGGAAACACCCGCAACGGGAGCGCCGCCGACATAAACATCGGCGATCGTGCGAGTCCCTTCAACACAAGATCACCCAATTCCTGCGCAAGCGGCGAAGTCTCTGGAAGTTGTTCATTCTCTTTAACACGCTGCGCCTGGTAACCCGCCGTCACCTTGCCATCCACCCAGTTCGTCGCATCGAGCTTTGCCCGCATCTGCGCTACTTCCGCTGCACTCAGTACGTCAGGAATCGTAATCAGCATAAGAAATCCTATCCAAATTTAGGACTACGTCACACAAAGAAAATGGCAGAGAAGGGGGAGACAATCCCTCCTCTGCCTCATCGTCCACCCGACCTTAGAAGTGTGCATTGAATCCGAACTGTGCATTGAATCCCTCGCCAGGAATCAAGTGATTCGGATGCGGTTGATCGATGAAAAACTTATTTGTCAGGTTCATCAGGTTTGCCTGAAACTCCAACCGGTCGCTGATGGGCCTGCGCAGCATCGCATTGAACGTCCAATAACCATTGATCGACTTGAACGCCAGCGGAGTCGCAAGAACCGGAGTAGCAGCACTTGTCTGCGGAACAGCAACCATCGCCGTTGAACTGGCCCGGCGCGGTCCGACAAAGTTCCCTCCAAAGCCTCCCACAAACCGCCACGGAAGATTGTGCGTTACCCATAGATTGCCCGAGTTTCTAGGAACATTCGCCAGTGGAAAATTATTTGGCGAAATGAAGTACGGATAAATCCCAAACACTGGATCGTTCGGCTTGAACAACGAGCTGAAAGGCGACGCATTCAAGACACTATTGGTCACGATGCCATTCAGATACGCATACCCCACGATCAGGTCAAAGTGCGACGCCATGTGGCCCAGTGCACCAACCTGGATTCCCTGCACCCGCTGGTTACCAACATTCAACACCTGCGTTGTATCCACAGGATTCGTCTCATACACGTTTGACTTATTCGTACGGAAGTAAGCTCCGTTCAGGTTCAACTTGTCGTTCAACAGGTCCCACTTCGTACCGACCTCATAGGTCTCGTTCTCCTGAGGGTCCTGCAGAGCATTGTTAGCACTCAGCGAAAGTGACTCCGCTGCGGGATTGAACGAAGTCCCGTAATCGAAGTACACGCTACCGTTGCGTGCTGGTTTGATCACAATTGCGCCGCGATACGTTGGCTGCTGAATCAGCTGCGAAACCTTCGGGCTCGTCGCTGTCGGATCGACCGTAGTGTTGAAGTAATCGAACCGCACACCACCGGAAAGCTGCAACCACTGCGTAAGCTTCAGCGTGTCCATGCCTGAGACGCCATATGCATTCGAAGTCACATACGTGCGTGCGCCAACCGATGTTGCCGCCGGGAGAAGATCCTCTGCGCTGGGATTGATCGCCGGAGTAAAAATCGTCGCCGCATAGCTGAGGCTACGGGGACGCGAACGCTCCCGTCCCCCTTCAATGGTCACGACAAAGTTGTTCTCAATGTTCTTGACCTTCAGCCGGGCAATCGCCTGCGTCTGGTCCCACAAAATATCTTCGGTTGCATTCCGGGCAATAATGGCGCGGCGCACCTTAACATTGCTCAGCGGAGTATTCATGCTGTAGCAGGGAGTCGCAGCCGTCGGCGAACACGTCGCCATGCCAACTCCATTCACCACCGAGTACGTTGGCACCGTATTGATTTGCGGCTCCACGACTCGGAGATCGCGCGGATAATTTCCCCACCGCACCGTTGACCGCAGAATCAACCCATTCGTAAAGTCGTGTTCGATTCTCCCCGTCACAATATCCGGGGTCGTCTTCAGATAGCTCTCATGCGCATATCCATAAAACGTCTTGCGATTGACCTTTGCCGTCTGGACACCGAAGTACGGCAGACCATAGTCCGGAACGCTGTCTTCAGCCTCATGCAGATACGTAATGTCTCCATGCGTCGCTCGATGCAGTCCAAACGCAATCGCCGGAGCAATGCCATATCGCTTTGTCTCTGCATAGTCTCGCTGCGCCACATTCGACTGCATTCCCATCACATTCAGCCGAAGCGCTGTTCCCGGAGCAATGTTGTCTAACGGCTCATTTACATCCGCCGTCAGTCTTCTCATCGCATTCGTGCCAAGCTGCAGAGATCCACGAATGAACTCATGATCGGCTGGAAACTTCGATTCCTGATTGATCACACCACCCGTCGATCCACGTCCAAATTCCACACCCGCGGGCCCTTGCAGCACCTGAACCGACTCGTAGTTGAACGAGTCGCGATAATACGAGCCGAAGTCACGAATGCCATCGATAAACATATCGTTGCGCGCTGAAAATCCACGGATCGTCAGGTTGTCTCCCTGCGCACCCGCCTCACCCGCTGCAATGCTGATGCCCGGAACATTTCGCAGACTGTCCCGCAGCGTCGTTACCGCCTGCTCCTGCATGATGAACTGCGGAACCACATTCACCGTCTGCGGAGTGTCGGTCAGCGTTTCCGTGAACTGTCCCAGCTCAATTGAGTTCGGCGAAGTAGAAACATCGACCGAGTCATTCGCACGCAGTTCAATAACAATGTCTCCGCCTTCGCGACGATAGCTCAGTCCTGTGCCCGACAGCAGATGGCGCATCGCCTCTTCTTCCGAGAAGAGTCCCGACGCACCCTTCGTCTGAAACCCTGCCAGCGTTCCATCCGGAAGATTCACCTTTACATGAAGGCCCGTCGCCTGCTCATAGGCCTTCAGAGCATCTTCCAGGCTTCCAGCAGCAATAGTGATCCTCTTCACTGGAAGGTTCGCAGCCGCTGGAGCACCCGCCGACGACGCGCTCTCGCTTCCGCTCACTGCTGCCTGCGACTGCCGGCCCACCCCCATCACCGTTGCCGCCAGGGTCCCCACCGCCAGCCAGTTCTTTGACGTCGCAAACTGACGCCTCCGCCGCTCTCTTCTCGCACCCTTCTTCATCGTTCCTTCTCCGACTCTCTAGGCCTCCGCACCCGAAAAAAGCGCACGAAGGGGCAATAACCGCTCGACGCCGTTCTCGCGACCTTCTCGCGCGACAGCGACTTCACGACTGAAAATGGAAGCAAATGGCGGGGAGGAGTTTCGTTGATTCGCCTCAACACACTCCTAAAATCAGGCTGCTGTCATCGACAGTCAGTGCCCAGATCTTCCAGTGCTCAGATCCTTGCCAGGAGAACAACCCGCAGGAATCTGCCTCTCCACTTCGCTTCAGTACTGCCTGAAAAATCCCAGAGCCCATCCAGCAGAACCCTCGAAATCTCTCAGTAATTCCTGATATTTTTGAATATAAGACAATATCAGTCCTATATCAAGATAAATATGCGACAAACTCAGTCGCCTATTCGATACCCGCACAAATTTTCCGCTTCCATATGTCTCTTCACACAAAAAAGCGGCGGAGAGCAATGCTCTCCGCCGCCTCAATAAGAGGGTTTACTAAAGAATCAGGTTAGAAGTTCAGCTTCAACTGAAACTCCGTTGTACGAGGTCCGCCAATATTCGACGTACCCGATCCACGCTGTGAGCGATTCAGATCGTGATCTGCGAAAGTATTCGGACCGTTAAGCAAGCCACTCAATGCCGCAGCTCCCCCTGATGCAGTCGTCGTATTGGCAAGAGTTCCGTTGTTGTAGTTCTTGAAGTTGGAGAAGTTTCCAATATTGTAGAACGCAATTGCTGGAACCAAGGACATGCCTTCACGTAACCGACTCAAATGAATCGGGTACGCAAAGCTAACGTCAAGGTTGCGATAAAATGCATTTTCTGGTCCACGGGCTTCAGCTACTGGAGCAATTGGCTGCTGAACCGCCTGGAGCTGCGAAAGCTGTGCCGGGGTAAAGAGTCCTGCATTTACAAGCGCTTGACCTGCGGGCGTCATCTGCCCAGCATGGGTAGCGTTGTACTGGTTAATCAGTTTGTTAAGGTTATTACCCTTATACTCATGCATGAAGTAGCCGGGATTCGTTCCAGGGACGAGGTCGCCAATTGTTCCATCGCCCGTGACGTCAGACATAAAGATACCTGCCGTAGAGTCACCACTAATTCCACCGTTATCCAAGTTCAGATCAGTCGCTGCTGCCGAGTAGAAGTGACCAATAAGACTGACCTGCGGGCCATACTTCAAAGTTGCCGATCCGCCGAATGAGATCTGATGCGTATGATCCAAACCATTGCGGCCCATGTACTGGGTCGGATGATCGTAGTCATAAGAAGGCGATGAGAAGAACTGGTCTCCCACGCCCGTATTGCCATTGTTTATACCCGGATTCGCCGTGCTCACAATACGGGAAAGAGAATACGAAATTTGGAGATTTGAACTCACAATTCCAGGAGCTGGATGGGCTGCCTGCTGCCGGAAGACAACCTGCAACGCATCATAACCAGAACGACCAGCCGGAAGCAGGAACAACCCCTGGCCGAGCAGAGGGTTGATGCCAGGAAATGCGGCACCGGGTTTCCCCGCATAGGCTGCAGGATTGCTGCCTAGAAAGGTATTTCCTGAATCGAGACCGTTATGTGCAAAATCAACAATCGTGCCACCACTCGAGATCACGCAATTGATCGCGTTGGATCCCGACATTCCGGCACATGGTGTCGCACCTGAAGAAGTTGCATAACTATTTGCCGTTGCCGTGATTGCTGCTGTGGCGTTTGCCTTATTGAGGGTACGGGCAGCTCCGACATGGTTCACATCGATCTGCTGAGTGATTTTTAGCGTTGAATTATGTACATAGTCAACCGACAGGACGCCGCCACGGACTATCTCGCGCTGAATACCGGCGTTCCACTGCTCAGCATAGGGCGTACGATACGGGGCTCCGTAGACGTTAGCAATCGTCAGTGTGTTTCCAACATAATTGGGATTGCTCGCTGGCCCAGCAGCTGCTGTCGCGGCCTGGTAGGTCTTTTGAATATTGATGAAGTGCTGGCCAGACTGGCTAAGGGGCTGCGAGCAGAGTGTTGCAATCGAAACACCGCCATCGCCTGTCACGACGCTTCCATCTGGCAAGGTCAACGTAGTGGTTCCACCGCAGATCGAGGTAAAGTTATTGAAGAGACCTTTCGTGATCAAGCCTGCACGTGCATTCGTCGTATTGTTGAAGACATCGTTCTCATAAAAGATACCGAATGCTCCGCGATAGACTGTCTTGTGGTCGCCAGGGCTAAACGCAAAACCAATTTGCGGTCCAAAATTGGTCCAGGGTTGATGAATTTTTTTGCCAAATCCAGCCTGGAATTGGTCAAGTAATGGTTGATTCCCTGAGCAGGGAGAAGGAAGAGAGGGATCGACATCCGAGCACAATGGAGTCGGCAAATCCTGATTCGCCCGATTTGTATCGACGCTCCACCGAATTCCGGCAGTCAGGGTAAAGCTGGGTGTTATCTTCCAGCTGTCTGCAATATAAGCACCTTGACGCCAGTCTTCAGTACCTCCACCCGGCAATTTGAATCCTGGATTTTCAGTAAAGAATCCCTCACCATTGCCCAACGTAACCCGCGAGAGCGAGTACCCGTTCAATGGATCGGAGGCGCATGGTCCAGCTCCAGCGACGTTTCCACAGTTTGCCAACAAAGTGGCCGCAGTCATCGTAGCTCGGGGGGCAAGCCCAAAGAAGCTCGCAAATCCGCCTCCAAGGATACGATTCATACTATATCCGTAGCGGATGTTATGGGTCCCCTTAGTCCAGCTGCCGTCGTAACGAAACTGCTTATCCGATTGATAAGTATTCTGCGGTGCGTCAACGTTCGGACCAGAATAGAGACCAGCGCTTGCAAGACGAAAATTCAGGCCTGGAAATCCGTTATACACGCTCGAGTTTCCCGTGGTTCCATCTACAAGAAGGTTATGAAATTTCTCATAGCTTGCGCGGAAAGAGTGGGTAAAGTGGCCAGTTGCAAAATCTGCTCCACCGGCAAGACCCGGTGTGTTGTCGCGATTGTTATAAATCTGGTAACCCGCACCAAAGTTCGAACTAGAGAGGTTGACGTTGTAATTTCCACGTACGAAATAGTGGCCGTGGAATGGACCGTTATAGTCGAGACGAACCGTGGAATACGTCTCACGATAAGGTGATGGAATCGAAGGATGAGCTGCCTGAATTGCAGAAAAAACCGGCGCCATTGTGATGGAAACCGGCGACTCCTGCTTGATGCGTTCAGAGTTGCCAAAAAAGAACAGCTTATCCTTGATGATCGGGCCACCAATACTTCCACCAAACTGATTCCGCTGAAACGGTGTATCTAAACCACCCGCAGTTCTCGCAAACAGAGCGTTATGATCTTGAAAATAGTAAAAAGCTTGCCCATGAAATGCATTCGTTCCGGAATTCGTTGAAACCAGGACTTGGCCTGTCGAAGTTACATCACCGGACACATCCTGTGTTGAACGATTTAGCTGGAAATCGCCAATAGATCCCTGAGAAACATTAAAGATCGTCGTTCCAACTGTTTCATCTGTAATGTCCTGACCATCAAGCAAGATACGAGTCGTGCGTCCAGAAACACCGCTGATTGAAATCGCAGAGTAGCCTGCTTTCGTGGGATCGAATGATTCACCGCTCTGCAGAATTACACCTGGTTCAATCTGTGCCAGATCTAAAAAATTTCGCCCATTGACTGGCAGAGAATCAATCTGCTGTTTCGTAATAACGTCGCTTACACCCGCTTGCTCAGTGTTGACCTGCACAGTTCCGGCATCAACCTCAACAGTCACGCTTGATGAACCGATCGACAACTTGAAATTACCACTGGTTGCAGTTCCTGTTCGGACTACAGTTTTGGTTGTTAATGTCTGAAAACCCTCGGATGCCACGGTTACCTGATAGTTACCCGAGGTCAAGGGGCCTACGCTGTAATATCCCGCAGCATCGGTCGTAAGTGAACGTGTAAATCCGGTATCAGCGTTCTTAATCGTTATCTTTGCATTAGGAACTACCGCCCCGCTGGAATCCGTAATTGAGCCTTGGATCGCGCCACCATTTGTCGAAATGACCTGTCCAAAACCAAGACTCACTACTGCCAGCAACATCATCGCAAGTCCAAATAATTTCTTCATCGAAGTTGAAGCTCCTTTACGCCGCTCCTCAGCCTATCTCTCCACAGAGATGTAGTTACCTGGCGTTGAGCATGACGTTCCGAAGCTCCTGTGGCAATCTGATGACCATTTCCTGAAGAGATTCCATAAATGTAATAAGCGCCACTGTAACCAACGACTTACCTTCACTTACACCCAAAATCCCTTCGTGTCCTAACAATTAAAATCTGTTAATTCATCCCTTAAAAAAGCATTTCATCCCAAATTTCATATCTTATTGATGACTTCCACTCCCCTCTGAAGTAGTTATCCATAAATAAGTTTTACTTATATTTGCTTTTCAACCACATAGCCGCGTAGACCGAAGAGGCTTTTGTTTGGTGATCGAATTGCACCTCTGTGCGGACGTAATCTCCGAGTCTTCTTGCTTTAGAAAGATTTGCGGCTACTTACTCAGATAAATAGGGTCGCGCGAAAAGTAAAAAGAGGTTTTGACGCACGGAGGGAAAATGAAGAGCTTGCGAAGGATGGCAGGATGGGTGGCTGCCAGCATATTGCTCGTCATCACAATGGCGGGCCAACAACAAACTTCCATTACCGGTGGCCTAAATGGGACAGTTAGCGATGTCTCAGGTGCAGTTATCCCAGGTGCGACAGTAACGCTTGTGGGCCCCCAGGGTACTCGTGTTCTAACAACCGATTCTTTAGGCCGCTATAGTACTGCCGGTCTCACTCCCGGCCTCTATGACGTAACGGTGACCAAAGACGGCTTTATGAAGCTTGAATCCAAGCACAACGAAGTCGTGGTCAACTCGTCTTCGACTCTGAACATTACGATGCAGGTAGGTAGCCTCGGCCAGACTGTTGAGGTCCAGGCCTCGGCTGTCGCCATCGACACTCAGTCCACGGCGATTACCTCCAATCTGACGGACACCTTCTACAACAGCGTTCCAATGCCCCGTAACGTCTCGGCAATCTTCTATGCTGCTCCCGGCGTCGCTGCTGGTCAGGTTGCTGGATCTCCCGGTCAGATCGGCCCGGGCCAGTCCAATCCTTCGATTGGCGGCTCCTCAGGACTTGAAAATCTATATGTCGTTGACGGAGTCACGATTACAGACCAGGCGTTTGGAAGCATTGGAACCTATAACCGCTACCATGGAGCACTTGGCACCGGCATTAACCTTGCCTTTATCAAAGAGGTCGACGTAAAGACTACAGCATTTGAGCCGCAATACGGTAAGGCTACGGGTGGAATCGTCCAGATCGTCACCAAGTCAGGCGGAAATCAATACCACGGTGCGATAGCTGCCTACTTCGGCCCTGGAGCCTGGTACGCCAGTCGCTACCAGTACTACCAATTCGGTTATCGGCAGGCGACTCCGCCTTCGACGCTCTCCAGCCCGCAGTATGATGCAGCAGTCGAGCTTGGCGGCTATGTTCCTGGTTTCAAAGATAAGTTGTTCTTCTTCGGCGCATTCAATCCTGGACTGAGACAGGACATCATGCGGGCCAATCCGAATGCTCCTACTCCTTCAGTTGCATTGGGAGCACTGCAATACAGCACCACTACCGTAAGCTGGGCAGGCAAGCTAACCTATAAAATCCGACCTACGACCACTTTTGAAGCATCCGCATTCGGCGACCCGTCCCGGCACAATGCTCAACCTCTCGCCGTAGGCATCAACGGTCTTTCCTCGCTCTTCCCACACACAACTGCCAGTTCCTGGACGTTTGGCTCGCGGAATACCATTGCCCGTCTCAACCATGCCATTACCAGTAGTTGGGAGGCGGATGTCTCGTACGCCTACAACTACAACCACTTCAATGAATACCCCGCGACAACCGATTACGGTATTACTGACGCAAGCGGCAATTCGCTACCCCAGCCTACCGGTTCCATAATCTCCGGGCTTGGCGCCTATGAACCCTCGAAGAACAACACGTACAGCATCGCCGTCAACACTTCTAAAATGTTTTCGTTCTTCGGCCAGCACACCTTCTCGGCCGGATATGCCTACGACCACACAAATTTCCTCGATGAGCCTTCACGATCGGGCGCGCTGTTCGCAATCCCGAATCAGAATGCTAACGGTCAGACTCTGTCCACGCTTTTTCCCAACATCCCTGCTCGCGCAATCGGCGCGATGACCAATGCGTTGTTTAGAATCTCCGCAGCAAACACCGATCCGACGCTTACGACGACAGATCGAACTTGCCAACAATGTCCCATCAATAAAAACGGTCAGCAGATTTTTGCTTCCATCAACCGCGGCACCTATCAAGGCTTGTTGGTAAATGCGACCGGCCGATATCACACGGCTTATGGAAACGATGTCTACCAGATGAATCGCTTCATCACCATCAATGCAGGCGTCCGTTGGGAACAGGAGCGAATTGCAGGAACCCTGTTATCGTACACATTCACAGGAAGTTGGTCGCCTCGTATCGGCATCAACATCGATCCCGTGGGAGACCACAAGAGCAAACTCTTCTTCAACTTTGGTCGCAACTATTGGGC
Organism: Edaphobacter sp. 4G125; assembly: GCF_014274685.1. Lineage (NCBI taxonomy): Bacteria > Pseudomonadati > Acidobacteriota > Terriglobia > Terriglobales > Acidobacteriaceae > Edaphobacter > Edaphobacter albus. The sequence goes on along the minus strand of NZ_CP060393.1, from coordinate 874,471 downwards.
AATGCCTCTGGATGCAGCGATTCGCCAGCTCGGCAACGAACAGGACGACACCAGCTATGCATTTGCTCCCGTCATCAACTCCGATGGGTCCATCACAATCATCCCGGATGCGGCGCATACCCTGAATGGCCTGCCACGATCAACAAGCTCCAGTGGAGTCGTCTCGAAGTTTGGAGCTCCGAGCTTCGTGTCCTCAACCGGAGAAGGCATCATCCCCGGAACAAAGGGAGAGTATGAAGATGAATACGTGCTCGGCGTAGAGCGTCAGCTAACCCCGACCATCGTCGTCAAAGCGCGCTATACCGACCGTCGACTTCCCAGAATCATTGAGGACATCGGCTCGCAGTCCGTAGAAGGATCTACGATGACTTCGAACTTCAACGGAGGTATCTCCAATCCAAATAAAAGTACGGATATTGCAATTAATGAGCAGGAAGTGACCTACACGCAGGCACAGTTCCTGGCTGCAAACCCTGGAGGAAACCCGAGCTCCTCCACCTACAAGGCTCCTGTCACCGGTTGCACCGCATCGAACGATACCTTCTTTGGGGTGGGTGGGCCATTCATCGACGGAAGGAACAACCCCGTTGGCGGAGCCTGCTTCTTGAACCTCGCCACGATGGATGGGCCGGGACCTGGAAAAAACGGAGCAGATGGTCAACCCGACGGCTTCGTAAATCCCATTCGACGTTATAACGCTGTCGAATTCGAAGTCGACAAGCGCTTCAGCAATCACTGGCTTGCTCTCATCAACTTCCGCTGGGGCAACCTTTGGGGCAACTACGAGGGCGCATACCGTAATGACAATGGCCAGTCCGACCCGGGAATCAGCTCGCTGTTTGACTTCACGGCTGGCAAGCTGAACCTCCTGGGAGATCAATTCACCCCCGGCTATCTGAGTACCGACCGTCGTACTGTCGGCAATCTATTCCTGAGCTACAACGTCGGCTCCGACACACCGTTTATCCATGGTGCGCGAGGTCTGACTCTTGGCGCAGGATGGCGCGGACAGGCAGGAGTTCCGCTAAGTATCCTTGGAGATCATCCCGCTTATCTCAACCAGGGCGAGATACCAATCGGCGGCCGTGGCGCTGCTGGACGTACACCGTCAACGATGCAGCTCGATTTACATACGGATTACAACGTCCCGTTGGGATCACGCTGGGAGCGCTATCGTCTGAAATTAGCGATGGATATGTTCAACGTAACCAATAGCCAATTTCAGACCGGCCGCGTCCAGTACACACAGACGACTGGCTCTTTTATTGGCGTCCCACCAGCTTTGAACTTGGACTATAACCGTCCTACAGGCTTTCAAACTCCGTTCTATGCTCGTGGTTCGGTGCGGTTTGAATTCTAGCAGGCTAGGGGACCTAGTTGAAAAACAAACTCGAAACTATTACAAACGTTGTTTTGCTCGTTGTAACTCTTTTGGTAGGAGGCGGATTTTTATATAACCAATTCAATGGTGCTAAAGATTCCGCCTCCCAACAAGTGATTGGTCGTCATATTAATCTCGGCGCTGATCACGCCTTTCAGGCGGATCGAACGCTAATTTTATTTATTTCCACCGACTGTCAATATTGCATAGCTAGTACGCCCTTTTATAAAAGACTTGTACAAGCACATCCTAAAACCCCGATTATAGCCGCCTTCCCACAAAAGGAAGATGTAGCGCGAGAATATCTCGCAAAACATCAAATTCCTATTTCGGAAGTAATTAGTGCACCACAGCTATTACAGGAAACAACTGGAACTCCTACATTAATGCTGGTAGATAAAACCGGGAAAGTGAAAAATGCTTGGGTAGGACGACTGTCTCCTACAACAGAAAAAGAAGTCTTCAAACAAATTGGCTTATAACCTCAACATTTAGGAGATTCAATGTGAAATACATCGCTAGGGTTTCCGCTAAACTCACTCTTTTGATCTTCCTTGCAGCCTCCGTATTTATTAAACCGCCCAAAGCATACACCGCTCCTTTTTGCGCTACATACATCACGTACTATGATGATGCAACATTTACAAATGCAGTCGGTTACTACGACACCACCAGTTGCACAAGAGTTTATATGGGTGGCATACGCAACACTGGGTATTACATTAACGTAAATTACGGAGCATGCGGTACTGCATGCTCCCAGGGAGATGATGCTTGCGTTTGTGCGAGTTGGTCGGAGGCAGTCTGCGCTAATGGATCATGCACTTACTACTAGGATAAGCTTCATCGATTGAGCGATGTGAGGGAGAGTGTGTTCGCACTCTCCCTCCGTTATTGAAGGGGATCAAACTTGCAACTTTTCTCGCTGTATTTTCGCCTGAAGTTCTTTTCTCTCCTCCTTCTTCTCCTGCCGTTTGCTAGCCCTTCGCTTCATGCCGTGGATCCAGCAAAAAACCTCTCCCCACACTTCAAGCATTGGCTCAATGAAGAAGTCCCTTACATCATCGAAACGGAAGAACGCAGACAATTCCTTTCTCTAACCACGGATGATGAGCGGGAAAATTTCATTAAACAATTCTGGGAGGCTCGTAACCCCACGCCCGGCTCAGAGATCAATACATACAAGGAAGAGCATTACGAGCGGCTGGCCTATGCCAACCAGAATTTCGGCAATATCGGAGCGCAGGATGGATGGCGAACGGATCGCGGGCACATTTATATCGTGCTCGGCCCGCCGCAACAAAAGGCCAACTACCCTGAGTCACGAAATGTAAGACCTCTGCAGATATGGTTCTATCAAGCTACCAATCCTGCGCTGCCGTCTCACTTCTACATCGTCTTCTACAAACGCAGCATCGGTGAGGACTACACACTTTACTCGCCCTACATGGACGGGCCCACTCGCCTGGTAACCGGTCTTGAAGGGAAAAATGTGCAGACCAATAATCTCGATATCTTACGGCGGTCGCTTGGCGATGAAGTCGCTCGCACAACCCTCTCTCTCATTCCCACGGAGCCTGTAAACTTCTCAGACTACGCACCGAGCATGCAATCGGATGTATTGCTCAGCACGATTAAAGGCCTGGCGGACAACCCCATTACAAAAGAGATGCTCTCCGAACGGCGTGCAAATGAACGCGTCACCACCAGCATCTTTCTCGGAGAAAACTCGGCCACATTGCAATCCGCCGCCTTCCGCGACGCGAATGGACGAATGATTGTCGATTATCTGATGGCGTATGAACGCCCTGAGACTGGCATCGTAGGTCTCTTGCCAGACAAGAGAATTGGCTATTCCCTCAGCCTGCGTACCAGAGTCTTTACCCATACAGGTGCTTTTGTTTATGAGCAGAACGATCGATTCGCAGCAGCTGTCAATGAAGCGCAGGCAGCTGTCGCGAAGAATAAGCGTTTCGCTGCAGAAGGCAGACTCCCTTTAGTGCCTGGGGAGTATCAAATCGAGACGACGCTCACCAACGAACTCAATCATCTTGCGGTTCGTCAACGAGCGGATGTCTCCGTACCCGATCCAAACCAGCAGACGTTAGCACTCAGCAAAGTCGTCGTCTTTTCCCCTCAACCTCCGGTTCACGACAATACCGGACAGCTCCCTTTCAGTTTCTCGGGACTGCGCTTTGCTCCCAAAGGCCTCCAACAGGTCTCTCTTCATGTAGGAGAATCTCTGCGTCTCCTGTTCCAGATATGGAATAAACCGGCAGACCCCGGCTCCCTCACCGGGCACAAGATTAAAGTGCATTATGTCTACGGCACAATGCAGGCAGGGCAACAGATTCATCAGGAAGATGAAGAAATAGACGCCGCCAACTTCGACTCCTCCGGTACGATGCTGACCGGTCGAACACTCTCGACAGACGGTCTGATGACAGGCAATTATCGCGTTGTGATCACGGCAACAGATGAAACAACGCAACAAAAAGCCTACGCTAGCCTTGCCTTTCACATCGTCCCTGACCCACAAACAACCGATATTTGGACTGCTTATGACAGCACAGCAGACGGCCGTCGCGGAAGCGCCATCGATGACTATAAGCGCGGTCTGAGTGCGACCGCCCAGGGACAATCCCCAATCGCAATCCAATGGTATAAGCGCTCTGTAGAAGACGACTCCAGCTATGCTCCCGCCCTGACGCTCCTGATCGACTCCCTTGCACGAACCGGTGACTCTAAAACGATCGCGGCACTCTCGAACAAACTCCAGATGAATCATGAGCTTAGCCAGCAGACGGCTATTCAAATGTCACAGGCGAATGTGCAGATCGGCGACTACCCACAAGCCACCCGCATCCTGGAATACGAGCTACAATTTCAGCCCCCCAGTTCTGAGCTGTATCTTGCTCTCGCAGACATCTATATCAGGCAAGGTAATTCGGCTAAGGCAGAGGACTATAAACGTCAAGCGGCAAAGCTCTCTATCTCTAACTAGGCTTTATCAACAAATTCTTGGCCAATACAGAAGTGTCATTCCGAGTGGAGCGGAGTCGAGGAATCTGTACCTTCCTCCCCCTCGGGACTGCTGCTGACGCACTCACTCGCAAGGACTCGTCGCAAGCACCTTCAGGCTAGTCTTTCGTGGGGGGCAGAGACGTACAAGACCCTCTATAATAGATAGAGAGAAATCATGGCAGACGATCAGAACCCCCAGCTCCCGCTCGGCTCCAACCCCGACAACCCAAATGGCTCAGACAGCACAATTAAGGGCCCCGGTGCGGCGCTGCTCCTCCCTATCAATATTGAAGACGAGATGCGCCGGTCGTATCTCGACTACTCCATGTCCGTCATTATCGGACGTGCCCTTCCTGACGTTCGTGACGGACTCAAGCCCGTACATCGCCGTATCCTCTACGGAATGCAGGAGATGGGCCTCCAGTACAACAAAAAATACACCAAGTCCGCCAAGGTCGTCGGCCACGTCATGGGTAATTACCATCCCCATGGCGACTCTGCCATCTACGACGCCATGGTCCGCCTCGCACAGGACTTCTCCCTCCGCTACCCCCTCGTAGACGGCCAGGGCAACTTCGGCTCCATCGACGGCGACCCACCTGCGGCCATGCGTTACACCGAGTCGCGCCTCACCCGCCTCGCCGGCGAGATGCTCTCCGACATTGATTCCGACACCGTCGACTTCGCCCCCAACTACGACGAGTCTACGCAAGAACCCACCGTCCTCCCGGCGCGCATCCCCAATCTCATCGTCAATGGCGGCAACGGCATCGCCGTCGGTATGGCGACCAACATCCCGCCGCACAACCTCACCGAGGTCATCAACGCGGCCATCTCCTTAATCAATAAGGAGAAGACCGACAACCGCCGCGACATTCAGCTCGTCCTCGAACACGTCAAAGGACCCGACTTCCCCACCGGCGGCTATCTCTACGGACGCGCCGGAATCGCCCAGACCTACGCCACCGGCCGCGGACGTTTCATCATGCGCGCCAAAGTCGGCACCGAGAACATCTCCGGCGGACGTCAGGCCATCGTCGTCACCGAGATCCCCTACCAGGTCAACAAGGCCAACCTCATCAAGCGCATCGCCGAGCTCGCCAACGAAAAGGTCATCGACGACATCTCTGACGTCCGCGACGAATCCGACCGCGACGGCATGCGTATCGTCATCGAGCTCAAGCGTGGAGCCGAGCAGCAGATCGTCCTCAATCAGCTCTTCAAGCACACCCCCATGCAGGAGAGCTTCTCCATGATCTTCCTCGCCGTGCACAACGGCCAGCCGAAGGTCCTGCCACTCGACGAGGCCATCCGCGCCTTCATCGAGCACCGCATCGAAGTCGTCCGCCGCCGCACCGCCTTCCTGCTTGGCAAGGCCCGCGACCGCGAGCACATCCTGCTCGGCTATCAGATCGCGCTCGACCACCTCGACAACGTCATCAAGATCATCCGTCAGTCGTCCAGCCGCGCCGATGCCCGTGAGAACCTCTTCAGCTACTTCTCCAACAAACGCATCAACCTCCGCGGCACCGAACTCGCCGGCGTCAAACTCGACCCCGCGAAGTACTCCATCGACATGACCTTCTCGACCACCGGCACGCTGATCCTCAGCTACCGCCAGGTCGACGCCATCCTCGAACTGCAGCTCTATCGCCTCACCCAGCTCTCCATCGACGAGCTGCTCAACGAGCTCAAGAACGTCCGCGACAACATCGAAGAGTTCGAGTCCATCCTCGCCTCCGAAAAGAAGCTCCGCCGCGTCATCGTCAAGGAGCTCGAAGAGGTCCGCGACAAGTACGGCGACGAGCGCCGCACCCAGATCATCGACGAGACCACCGAGATCCAGCTCGAAGACCTCATCGCCGACGAGCAGGTCGCCGTCACCATCTCCAACACCGGCTACCTCAAGCGCACGCCCATCTCCACCTACCGCCAGCAGCGTCGCGGAGGCACAGGCCGTCTCGGCATGAAGACCCGCGAAGAGGACTTCGTCGCCCAGCTCATCGTCGAGTCCACCCACGCCTACCTGCTCTGCTTCACCAATACAGGACGCGTCTACTGGCTCAAGGTCTACGAGATCCCTGACGTCGGAGCTGCAGGCAAGGGCAAGGCGATGGCCTCGCTTCTCGCGCTCCAGCCCGGCGAAAAGGTCATCACCATCCTCGGCATCCGCGACCTCACCGAAGAGGGCAAGTTCATCCTCTTCGCCACCCGCGAAGGCACCGTCAAGAAGACCCCGCTCACCGACTTCTCCAACGTCATGAGCCGCGGCATCATCGCCATCAACATCGACAAGGACGACGAGCTCATCGCCTGCCGTGTCACCTCCGGCTCCGATGTCGTCTTCCTCGCCACCCACGACGGTATGGCCGTCCGCTTCTCCGAGTTCTATGACAAGGACTCCGAGAAGTCCGGCGGACTCCGCCCCATGGGCCGCAACGCCGCCGGCAACAAGGGCATCACCCTCAAGAAGGGCGACTACGTCATCGGACTCGCCGTCACGCCTTCGGCCGAGCAGCGCGCCCAGCGCCGCGACGAGCTCGCCGCCGAAAAGAACCTCATCAAGGAACTCGCCAAGGTCCGCGCCGAAATCGACTCCGTCAACGAAGCTCTCACCAAGGCCCGCGAGGCCGCCGGAGGAACCGAGGACGACAAGGTCAAGGCCGCCCGCAAGTCACGCGACGCCGCCTACGAGAAGCGCGACGATCTCGACGAGAAGCTCGGCCTCAGCCCCTGCCTCATCCTCTCTGTGACGGAGAACGGATTCGGCAAGCGTACCAATGTCGAGGAGTACCGCCTGCAGTCCCGCGGTGGCTCCGGCGTCATCAACATGAAAGCAACGGCGAAGACCGGCAAGGTCTCCTCTGTTCAGTTGGTCAACGACGCCAGCGAGCTGATGGCCATCTCGCAGTTCGGAAAGATCATCCGCATCGACACCAGCTCCATCCGCGCCGCCGGACGCTCCACCCAGGGAGTCAAACTCCTCAACCTGGAATCCGACGACAAGGTAGCCGCCGCCGTCGTCATCCCACCCGAGGAAGCTAAAACGGAACCAGAAACGGGAATGCTATTGCAGTAAAACTCAGGGCATGAATATCAGTCCGTCTGGCATATTCGAGATCCAATTGTCGCTCACCCGATGTGGGAAAAATCGATTTTTGTAATCACAAAAAAATATATCGCCCTATAAACCTGTGGTAATACTGATCACAATAAGCAAACAAAGCTTATGTGCAACTCATTTTTGCACTGCCTGATGTAATTGTTAGGTCCTGCTGCATCATGGATAATCCTAGGTCTCCTATCACTCCGAGAGAGGATTGCCACTATGCGCAAAATCTGCCTTGCGTTACTAGTCTTGTTAGTATCTTCAGTAGTTGCTTACAAGACCGTCCGAGGACAAAATTCGCCTGCGGTATTCACAATACCTATTTACGCTCAATACACAACAAACTCACTTTTGCGGCCATCTGCCGTTTACATTAGCCCCACAAATCCAAATTATCTATTCATTGCAGATAGCGGCCATAACCAGATCGACGTCTTTAACGCAGGCAGCTTGCAAATACTCGCAGGCGATGGAAACGCAGGCAATCAAGATGGTACGTTAGCATCCGCTAGATTCAACATTCCAACGGGAATTAGCGGCTGGGGATTTATTCAACGATGTGTAGGTGTTCCCTGCACACCGACTGTAAATCTTGATTTGATCGTTGTCGATGCGGGTAATAATGCCGTGCGCCGCATATGCAGAATTTATAGCATCGGAAACCCTTTTGTCCCTCCAACATGTCCCGCAACCGGTGTAGTCACTTCTTCTGGAGGGCAATCTGGTTATCAGGATGGAACGGGTGCACAAGCACGGTTCAGCTATCCAAGTTCGTTTGGATCGTCATATACATTACAGGGACAACTTATCGCCGATCTTGGCAATAATGCTCTTCGATCTGTTGATATAACTGGAAACACTGTCCAAACGGTCATTTCGTCAAATACTCCGGGATATCTAAACGGGCCCCTTGCAAACGCCCTGTTTCGTGGAATAACGAGCATGACAGCTACACCCGATAGCAGTCTACTTACAGATAGCGGCAATTTTGTTGTTAGAAAACTTGACCAATCGAACAACGTAACTACATTCGCAGGAAATGGTATTCAAGGTTACGTTGATGGTCCAGCAAACTCAGCAGAATTTGCGATGCCACTGAGTATTAAGTATAACGCAGCCGATGGAAACACCTACGTCGCTGATGCTCTGAATAACTGTATTCGTCGCATTGATCCTGCCGGAAATGTGTCTACTTATGCGGGCCAAGCTAATGGCGGATTGCAAGATGGTTCAAACTCACAAGCAATGTTTTCTCACCCCACCTCTATCGCTATATCAAATGGATTCATGTATGTAGCGGATGAGAACAATAACGCGATTCGACGCATTGACATGACCAATAACGTCGTTTCGACACTCATTCATTAATTCATATCTGAATCAAAAAACAGGTGGAGGGGGCATCATGAGAAAACGATACGTTTTATTTGCTACTGTATTCGTGTCATTTACATTACTGTTCTCAACCGGATGTTTTGAGGACCCGCCTTTCACAACGGGGGTCAGAATAAAGACCGTGGAACAAATCGGCGGTATTGGCAATTCACAGTTTCCAGTTCCAGGTGTTTCCTATAGTGGAGATATATCTGGCCCAGTAGGTGCTGGTAACACTGGAACCATTCCCCACATTGACGGAATAACTGGATCAGGCGGCCTAAGTGATAATCCAAAGGCTGAAACTGATGTAATATGGAACGTCATTACTATTTGGAATAGGGCTATACCACAATGTCCCGTTGGTCAAGGATCGTTTTATGTTCCAGGCGGAGGGGGAATAATAACTGCGATTTGTTTCCAATTTTAAAATTAACTATATGATGAGGCGACGAATACTTATCTCTGTCGCCTCATGTTTCTTTATGCTTTTTTTTGGTTGCAACCGACCGCACGGAACTGGACGTTATCTCATAAATGTTCTCGGAAATTCTCCGGGCAGCGATGCTGCATATGTTTATGATGCTCCGCGCAGTTCTCTCTCTCGCTTGTGCGGTGATAGTGCTAGAGATCGAATGCGGTGCTTTACTATCGCAACGGATGAAAAGATTAGCATCATAACCGCAAGCATCCTTCCAGAAACTGATATTTCTGATCTTTCAAAACTTAACCTAAGAATAGCGTTTCGAGGACGCGAGTCAATCGTAAAAAATCCAGTTAGTGGGAAGTGCAGTGTCCTTGATGTTTCCGTTTTACCTAACGGCACAGTTGTACTCGCGACGCTTTTCTCGCAAGACCTACATGCTTCAAGCATCTGGGGGTTATCACTCGAAACTTTAGGCTGGAAACAGTTGTCAGAATGGGAAACGCTTCCGAATTGGGTAACTCGGCCTGTGGCGATTACTGGCGCCAACCAAATTTTGTACCTCAAAGTAACACGTGAAGCGATGGGCCTCGCCAGTCATTTGCAAAGGTTGAACTTGTCAACAGGGCAATCTGAACAACTTTTCTCCGATCGACAGATTGCTTCTTTCGCGATTGGAGAACAAGGCAAGATTGCGCTTTGGTCACAACTTGGCCTCGAAATAATGGACGAAAAGTTCAACTCCTCGCTAATAGTGTCATCAAGTTTCTTAGAGCCAACTGATTCGATTCAACCTGGAAGTCTCGCATGGAATCTTCGTCACGACAAGATTGCTCTTTTAGTCACAGGCAGAAAAACAAATATTGTGAGACTCTATGAATTTGATCCCATCACTAAAGAAAATTCTCTGATACTGAGAAAAAAATTAGGATCACAGGTTTCAATTCAACAGCTCTATTAGAGGATCTGGGCGGGTGGGCCATACATTGAATCCAATCACGAATCGGGTGCCCCATTCATCGCGAAAAGCGATGAATGGGTTCCGCTCTGTCCTGAGTGCAGTCTAAGGGCCGGAGATGAAAGCCCTTAGTCGGAGCAACTCACACAACTCACTGCGCCTTCTCCACCGAACTCACCGAGCCATAATTCATATCTCCGGTATAAAGTGCATTCAGGGGAAGCCTCTTCCCTCTGGGCACCTTCGCAACCACCGTGACCGTCCCATCCACCAGCTTTCCGTCCACAAAGATATTCCAGCCGTGCAGGAAGTTCACCTTCCCCGTCGGCACTGGACCATCTCCGTTGGCCTTCACCACCGTATGCAGCCGCACCATCGAGCCTCCGGTGGCATCCGCAGGTTCGTAGCTGAACGTAATCTTCGGAACTTCCTTCGCCTTGATCACCGGAGCATTTGAGTTGACCATCGCATGCATCAGCGGCAGTCGGCCTCCTCCATGCTGTAGCGCAAACAGAACCGCCCCGCAGAACACCACCGACAGAAATCCGCCCCAAATCAGAAAACGAGTCTCCAGCGCCCGCACCTCCAGGCTCGCAAACGAAGGAATCCCCGCGCCCGGCTTCGCCACAGTCACTGCGCCCACCACCGTCGCCTCACGATACCCACGAATCCGGATTGCTCCCAGATCCAGCAGCAGATCGAGCCACAGCCGCGAGCGTCGCAGCCATCCTCGCTCATCCTCCATCCTGTCCCGAAACAGTTGCAGAGCCTCCTCGCCATAGTGGGCGCGAAACCGGCGGGGATAAAGACGTAGCAGCGCGCGATAGATTCGCTCAGACATACTCACCCTCCAGAAGCTTCTTCTTCGACCGCGCCACCCGCACCAGTTCCTCCAGCCGCTCCACCTCGTCGCGAACGCATCGCCGCCCCGCCAAAGTCAGCCGATAACAACGCCGCCGGTCCGCACTCTCGCGCTCGATCTCCTCAATGCATCCCGCCTCCAGCAAACTCTGGATCGAGCTGTACAAAGTACCCGGACCAAGCCGCATCCGCCCTGCCGTCTGCTCCGCAACATGACGCATAATCCCATAGCCGTGCGAATCCCCATCCACTAATGCCAGCAGGATCTGAAAAGCCGCCGAAGGTAAAGGGTCAAGAATCTTTTTGGGCATATCGCAACTCTCGTATCGATCGTCTTGTGAATATAAATCGATGATCGATATATCGATGAACGACTATAGCTCCACTCACCTCCTCCTGACAACCCTTTCTTTCATGCCTAAAAAGCTGTCAAGCCCTATTCCCAGATAAACCATGACCCACCAGCAACTTCCATTTGCAATTCGATGCTCCGAACTCTGTATGATTAAAAGAAGGTGGACTTGAACACGCCATGACTGCACAGCCTGTAGCGCCCGCCTTATTCAGAAGTGTCATTTCGACCGAAGGCCACAAGCCGCAGTGGAGAAATCCTCGAATTTCTTTACCGCAACTCACGTTGTTACAATAATTTACGGACAAAGTATTGCAACAGAAAGAGTTAACGAAGTCCTGGCTTAAGTGATTTGCTTCGAATACTTTGCACCATTTGATGGGGGGAGGGGGTCTTACTGTCCGCTTCTCGCCGCCCGAAGATCCTGCCCCAGCATCCGAGCCAGATCATTTGCCAGATCCGTTCCCTTTGGATCGGTATAGGTTCCGAGCTGCCCCTTCAGCTCTGCATCCGCCTTGCGAAACTCGTCGGTGCAAGGAGTCCCGGTCACATACGAGGCCGTATAACCGATCGTCCTCTTCCCGAGCGTCTGCTCCTGAATCACGACGTGCAGCGTCCGGTCCGCATTCGCCGCCGAATCCACTAGCTGCACCCCATTCACCCCGCCCAGCGCCTGGCGAATCTCCGACGCCCGCTGCCCCGACGCATCATCCCCCGAAACCGTCAGAAAAACTCGCGCCCCATCCGCCGGCAGAATCGCACAAGTCAAAACATGCCTTCGCGGATCGGTGGCATTGTTCTTCGCCGCCGTCACCAGCGCATCCAGCTGAGCCTTCGATAGTTTGTTCAGCCCCACCATCGTAAAGCTCCCCTGCTGAACTCCGAGATACTGCTGCACCTCTGGCGTCCACGCCGCCGCCCCCGGCTTGGCCGGAGCAGCCTTGGTCTTCCGGGCGGTCTGTGCCGGAAGGCTCTGGCTCAAAAAAACGACACTTGCAAGAAGGAATAAAGAAAGGCCTCGACTCATCGACCTCGACTCCATAATCTGAACTGATCTTTGGCCCCGGCAGGAAAGAAACAATGGCGATCAACCGCCATTTAGAACAGATGGAACAGCGATATACTCCTTCCACGCTCCCTCGTTCCCCTGCCCCTTGTCAAGTCCGGCATCCAAAGCTTATGGCGGCCTCTTCCACCTCCGCGCACCCCATCCGGACTCTTCGTGAGTACATCACCACGCTCGGAGCCGCTATCACCCTCTGTCTGGTTGACCCGAATACCAAGCATGTCCACCGTCTCCGCACGACCACCCGTCGCATCGAAGCACAACTTGCCCTGCTTGATCTCCTGCCCGGTATTCCAGACCACGCAAAGCTGGCTCGTAAAACCAAGCGAAGCCTCAAAAAACTTCGCCGTGCCGCTGGCGAAGTCCGTGACCTCGACGTCCAGATGGATCTCATCCAATCCATTGCAGACGAGAAACCAACTCAAGAGATCACAAAGGATTCCGAGAGCCTTCGCTCCAATCTCAAAAAGAATCGGAAAAGATCAGCAACGAAGCTGCGCCGACTACTCCAGAAGGAAAAGCTTGAACTAACGCTTCTTTTGAAAGATCTGCTCGATGCTCTGAAGTCTGCTGAGGTTCTCTCGCTTAGCTCTGCTCAACTCAAAAATCTTGCAAAGAACTGGTTCCACACTAACTTGCCAGTAGTCAGCGATGGAGAAGCAGACGCACCCGATCATCTGCACGACATTCGCAAAGTAGCGAAACTCACGCGCTACCTCGCAGAGAATGCTCCGAAGAAGGCTCGTGCAACACGCCAGCTCGCCCAATCCTTCGAAGACCTGCAACAGAGCGGAGGCGACTGGCACGACTGGCTAGTCCTTGCAGAAATTGCGAAGAAGGAGCTTGGATCATCTTCGCCTCTAGTCACTGAGCTATCGAACCGAAGCCATGCCGCGCTTGCAGCCTACAAGGAGCATCTGCACCGCATGCTTCCCTAAGGATCTTCCGATTCAGATGTCCTTCGTCGCAACCATATTCGTGGTTCGTTTCACTCTTGTCCTGCGCCGCATTGAGACGACCTTACGTTTTACCTTGCGAAGTGCCGCCCTTGCCCAGGCATAATCGCGAGCGAGAATAATAAGTCCCGCCAGCAGCAAAGGGATCCCAGGAATGACAGGAAGGATGCACCCAGCCACACCTGCCACAAGCAGACCCCATCCACCTGCTTTCCTGGCCCAGCTGTTCCGACCTGCCCCCACTGCTCCCATACTGCATTAGACGCCAGGGGAGTAAGGATTATCAGAATATTTTCAGTCGGCCGATGACTCTGCAACACGGCTTACACCCAGACCGCTCTGCGCACCTTCGGTTAACCGAAGAGTATACGGAACCCGCCTGATTACTTACGTGCGGAAGGGGTTCCCGATAAGGTAGGAGATGCTCTGGCGTTCCGCGTCCTCAGTATTCAGGATGCGCTCGAACGTCTTCACTACAGTTCTGTTGGCTGTCGCATCGCTGCTCCTCACGCCTGCGACTCTCTCTGCCACGACGCGGAAGGTGCATCATGCTGCCCGCAAAACCACTGCTTCTGCCACTTCAACAGGCGCATCCTCAAAGCGACGAAAGCCGCAAGTCAAAGCCACAACTGTTAATGCGCATAACCGCCATAAGGCAAAAGCAGTAGAGCGGACACCCGTAAAATCACACCGTGGCAAGCACGTAACAGAGGTCAGAACTGTCTCGTCGCGCGAGACTTCGAAGAGGCATCGCAAAGCCACCTCGGAGGATTTCGTAGCAGCTGCCAATGCCCACGCGAAGACGCCGAAGACCTCGTCTTCCAAAGCACTAAAGAGCGCGCCGGATTCAGCACCGGCGGATTCTCCCAAAGAGATCCAATCCGCTTCAAGCGAACAGCCATCCGGGACTGATTCAGAGAATGTTGCGAATGAGGTTTCCACTCCGATCATCCTGCCTACCCTGTACAACAAGCGCGGACGGCTGGTGGTTCCTCCGCCGCTGAAGGGAACGCGAGAGATCCTGGTCCGCCAGAACGTCGTTGCCGACCGCGATGGCCTGGAGAGAATTCAGGACGACAATGATCTCGTTCGAATGAGAGAGCAGCACCTGCTGGTAAGCCTTCCGGTAAGCCACGCCCTTACGGTGGATGATCGCCTACCGGGGAATCGCCGTTATAGCCGTCCGTGGACTGCACAGTTTCTGTCGACGCTGGCTCGGGCTCATTACGCGCGCTTCCACACCCCACTCCAGGTCAACTCCGCTGTTCGCACAGTCGAGTTTCAACAGCGGCTGATGCGCACCAACGGAAACGCCGCTCCCGCTGAGGGTGAAACAGCCTCACCTCATCTGACTGGACAGGCCGTCGATATCGCCAAGCATGGACTCTCGCTTACAGAAATTGCATGGCTGCGCGGCTATCTTCTACCGCTGATTCAACAGGGACGCATCGATGTCGAAGAAGAGTTTCAGCAGGCTTGCTTCCACATCAGTGTTTATAAGAAATACATGCCTTCAACCGGAGCTCCACGGCGCAGCATTGCTTCTAAACGTCATGGAGGCACCAGCGCGCTGGCTGCGGCGATCGACTAGAGAATCCTTCTGCCTTTCTTATAGAAGGCTCATAGCGAAAGCAGATCCTCCCCGTTAGGCAGACTCTGCGGCTACGCTCAGGATGACACCTCTGTTTTAGAGGGACAATAGCTCGTTCTATAGAAACTCGCGCTGACCGGTCTTCCAGCTACGGAAGGCGGCATCGAGAGCCAACATATTGTGTACGGCGTCCTCTCCCGTTGCAGCAAAAGGTTCGCTTCCCCGCATTGCTCCCGCGAAGCTATCGAGCATACGGGAGTACGCATCGGAGTTGGAGATCGTCATGGTTTCTACCGTCTCACCCGCCCGACGCAATACGATCTCGATGGGTCGGTCGACTGTAAGCCCATTCTCTGCGATCAGCACACCATCGCTTCCAGTAATCTCAACCAGGGTGCGATAAGGAGTTCGCGCGCTAACGGCAACACTGGCCAGCACACCTCCAGTCATCTGCATCTGCAACATGGCTGTTGCTTCCACCTGGTCTTCCGTAGCAGATTTCGTTGCCAACGTGCTTACACTCTCTACGTCCTGGCCCAGGATATAACGGAGAGCATCGATGCAATGCACGCCAACATCGCCGATAGGCCCTCCGCAAGCGAGGTTTGGGTCCTTGATCCACTTGCGAGGAGCACGGTCGGCAGGATAATCGAACTCGGCGCGTGCGAATTGCGGCTGACCGATCTTCCCCATCTGGATCTGCTCACGCATCCAGGCTAGGCTGCGGTTGTAGCGAAAGTTCTGCGCGACTCCATAGAGGATGCCAGCCTGCTTTGCGGCCTCGGCCATTTCGCGAGCTTGAGCCGCGTTCATCGCAACAGGCTTTTCGCACAGTACGGCTTTGCCGGAACGAATCACCATCAACGTATCCGCATAGTGCATCGCATCCGGAGAGGTAATAAAGACCGCATCGACTTCAGGCGAAGCACAAAGCTCCTCCGCCGAGGCAAAGCAGTACGGAATGCTGTATTCCGCGCAGTTCTTCTGGGCTGCATTCTGATCGCGCCGCCACATCCCGACCAGGCGCGTCTTCTCCGACTGAGCAAATGCAGGAAGTAGCCTGCGGACGGCATGCAACCCAAAGCCAAGGATTGCAAAACGAATCGTTGCAGTCATATAAATCCCCCTGAGCGCCAGAAGAAGCAGCTCCAACAGGCTAAGTACTGAATCTTTTGAAACAAGTACCGCAGGGGCTAAAGCCCCTCTTCCGATGCTCTATATGGCACGACGAAAGCCGTGCCCTTAACAAGGTTTTCAACAATTCGTAGAGTTGATTTCGTTAGTGAGCTTCGTTCTTGAAGATCTGTTCGGCGTAGAAGTTCTCGACCTTAGCCTGATCGCGCAACATCTCAAAGTAAGCGCTCTTCAGAAGCTGTGAACGAGCATCGCGAAGCTGCTGCCGAATGGCCTGCTGCACGCGCGGATCACTTAATTCGCGCTGGCCCGCAGGTTCCCGCGAGATCAACTTGTAGATGGCATATCCTGCCGGCTTTCTCGTCTGCGCATCGAGCAAGGGCAAAATATCGGTGATCTGCCCGGGTTTAAGCTTCATGATTGCGCTGTAAACTGCAGGGTCACCCTTCATCTGCGATTCGGCTACGAAGCCGATGTCTCCACCACTGGAGGAGGTCTCCGGGCGTTCAGAGAAGTTCATCGCAAGGGCTGCAAAGTCCTCTCCACTATCAAGTCTGTTCTTCAGCGCCTGAATCTTCTTTTTAGCCTCGGCGTCGTTCATGGCCTTGCTGTTCTGCAGATTGCCTGGCTGGTCCGAAGGAACGCTGGTGACCTGAATCTGCGCAAGATGATATTGAGTCTCCAGAAGATTGAACTCAGCCTTATGCGAATTGAAGTAATTCGATACATCGCTGTCGGTTACAGTAATCTTCGAGTCGATCTCTTTTGAGAGTAGCTTATTGATCGTAAGAGTCCGCCGGATGTCGTGCTTCACGTCGTCCAACGTGTGATTGCTGGCCTTCAGCTTTTCGTTGAACTGGTCCTCGGAATAGGGGGCCTTCATCTCCGTCAGTTTGGCATCGACCTCTTCATTGGTCGCCGTCAGGTTCATCTTGGCGGCGCGCTGTTCCACAATCTCTTCATCGATGAGCTGCCGCAGAACATTCAGCCGCAACGAGTCGGCTTGTTCGCGTGTGGGCTGCTGCTGCTGCGGAGTATCGCCAAGCTGTGATTGATAGGACTTATCCAGCTCGGCCTTCATGATTGCCTTGCCGTTGACCGTCGCCATTACATCGGCATTGTGCGCATGGTTGCAACCCACCAGCGCGGTGACCATAACCAGGGCCATGGGGCGCGACACGCGGGCCATGCAACGCATCGGAGTCGCACTCACTACTGAAGTCCAGATTTTCTTCACTTGCGAAATCTCCTCAATCTTCGTTATTCGCTAGATGTGCGGGCAGGTGGCTGCCCTGCTGTCGTGGCCGACGCATCCGGCGAAGGCACAGGAACAGGCGGTGGTGGCGTTTTCCCTGCGGCAACAAGCGCATTGTCGATCACCCGATAAACATATTCGATCGGCAGCGCTCCTTCAAATCGTTCGCCATTGATAAATAGCGCGGGGGTTGCCTCTACCCCAAGGTCGGACCCTATCTTCATGGATGCCCTCACAACCGAATCGTCCTGCTTTTCGATGCAGGCATTCAACATGGTCATGTTGACCTTCTGACGCTTGCCTTCCTCACGGGTCAAAGTATCCAGAGTTTCGTTGGCTTTGGCTACCGTTTTTTCTGATCCCCCGATCTCGGAGGAGTGTGCATGAATGTAGTCGACCACGTTCCAGTATCCGTCGTGGCTCTGTGCAGCAAGGCAGTTGATGTCGATCGCCGCGCGCATGGCCCAGGGGTGAATCTCAACCAAGGGGAAGTCGCGGTAGACAATGCGCACCTGGTCCTTATACCGCGCCTGTAGAGCCGGGAAGATCTGAGCGTGCATCTTTGCGCAGAATGGGCACTCCAGATCGTCAAAGCCTACGATCACCACAGGCGCATTCTCCGGACCTCCACGGGCTGGCCGACCATCCGCACTGACCATCTCCTTCGGGTCTTTGCTGATATCGAATTTATTGAACTGGGCCAGCGTCTTTCCATCCGTCGAGAGCAGGAAGGTCATCGGCCGGGTCGCCTTTCCATCTGAAGAAAAAGTGACCGTGATCTCGTCAAAACCCGGCACAGTACTCTTCGCGCGTGGTCCGATCAAGACGTCATAGTAAGGCGGAAGATTCGCCTTGGACCGAAGCATGATCTCCACTCGACGAGCGAGGTCGGGAGAGAGCTTTCCTTCCGTAGAAGAACTCTGCGCATGACAACCTGTGGCAGCCAGCAACAGGACAAACAGGAAGGGGCGAACCAGACGGGCAATATTCAACACAATACCTTTGATTATCTCACGCAGGGCCTGTTTCCCCTTTAGAAGAGCCTCTCGGCGCGGCGCAGGTTTCCGGCTGTTCCGATATTAGCCAGGGTGAAGTTAAAGCGGTAGGCATTCTCATTTCTAACCGATCCCAGCTGATACTTCTGGTACTCCACGCTCAATCCGCAACAGTCCCAGTTATATTGCACCTGCAGGGCTCCGTACTGGACCTGTGTACTGTTCAGATCGAGTCCCGTATTGGCGGCGATTCCAAATCCCCGCTTTGCCGGACCACCATAACCCAGCAAAATCCTGAGCTGCGAAAAATCCGATACAGCCGAAGAAAATCCGGCAATGTTGAAACGGCCAGGAGCATTCAGCCGAGCGTAGCTCAGACCAGAAAAAACCTGCCCCTCATGGAAGTTCACCAACACATTATTCGAGGTGAACTTCTTGGCACCGGTATCCAGGTCGAAGTTCCACTCCACATCGAAGTGATCGGAGGTCTTCCACCGCAGGCGCGAGATCAGAGGAGAGATATTGCGCGGTTCTGTCAGAAAAGCAATTCCGGAGAGCGCCAACGTGGTCTGGAAGATATTGCGACTGCGCGTAACGATTGCGCCGCCGAACGTTGGATCGAGGAAGTATTTCTGCGAGAGCCTCCAACTGAGAAACTCCCGGTTACCACAACCCGGTTGAGTCCCCACATACCCTGCGTCGGAAGCAGCACCATTACTTACGCCTCCCATGACGCCTGCCGCGGCAGCCCCGGTCCAGGCCGCGCTGCCGGCAGCATCGTCTTTCGGCTCAGAACATGGCTCGCTGGATTCGCTGGATTTCTGTCGCAGGAATAACCTCTGGGTTACTCCGTACTCCACCTCGTTGGTATTGCTGACCACATCGATATCGTCAAAACGAAGCAGGCGCCGGAAGTTATCGACACCGCGCACCAGATGATACGCTGCTATCGGTTCGATGGTGTGCTTCACATCCGAAGCAAAGAGTTTGTGGACCAGGGGCGAAGTAAATGTCCGTTCCAATACGGGAGCCCGAGCCTCCACGCTCACCTCAACATCGCCACGATTGATTCCCTCTCCGCTTTCCACTGGAGTCGAGGAGTTGGGCCGGAGTTCTCTGCTTCTCGTGTAAATCGTGTCCCGCACCGCAACAGAAGGACGCAGATGCCATCCCCCTGCGTTGAGCGGGAGGGAGATCTTCGGATGGACATCAAACCGGTGGGTCAGGCCAGTCGTCGAGAAGTTCGGCTGGACGCGCTTCAGAGATGCAACGGAACTTTCAACGCTCCACAAGAGAGGCGATTCTCCCAGTCTATGCTCAGTGCTAAACAGGTCGACCGATGGAGAGTGGAAGATACGGATCTGGCGCTCGGGAGTGGTTGTTGTGGCTGCTCCCTTCAGTCCCTGGTAACGGTCTGCACGCATCGACCAGGCATAGCCATCGGCATTATGCACGGCATAGCCAATCGACAGGATGTCGCTCGACACCGCCTGGTTGAAGTTCTCCGTGAACGCCTCGCGATACGGATAGGAGCTCAGATACTCCAGATCGGCGACAAAGCGTGTCTGTGGGCTGAGATCATATCGTCCAGAGAAAACCACATCCTGGCCACCCTGGTTCACATATTGACCGCCGGTCACATACCCTCGATCCCATAGGGCACTATAGTGCGCCAGGACAAAGTTATTCCCCAAACCGCGATACCGGAAGGTCGCCGACTGCTGCCATCCACGTTTAGAGAAATACTCCACTCCGACGGTCATGTCCGCGCTGCGGCCCAGGGAAACGTAGATCTGCTCTCCCAGGATCATGCCACGGGTCGAAGACTCGCCGATCACAGGAATCAGCAGGCCAGTCTGCCGCTGTTCCCCCACAACCGGATGCGTCACATACGGTAGATAAACCAGAGGGATATTAATGACGCGAAAGACACTGTTTCTGGCAGTCGCCTTCCCTTCGGCAATACTGAACTTACCGGCAAACAGCTGCCAGTCCGGATTCGGCATCTGGCATGAAGTCACCGAACCGCCATACACGTCATACGACTGTGGTCCGGTCTTAACGACTACCTTACCTTCAAACAGGAAGGGCTGGCCGTTGTCATAGATAGGTCTCGCCCCAGGGCGAAGGCCAACGGAGCCCTTCACATCGAAGAAGCGGCCCGTCTGCGTCTTCATGTTCATGGTTCCGTGGCTGGCAGATATGCTCTCGTTGTTCTGACCACCTGAGACTTTCAGATGCCCATTCGCATTCAGTTCGCCCGTATCGCTGTCGTAGTCGATGTGATCGGCTTCGATTCGGCGGTCCTTGTACGTGATGACAACATCGCCATCCAGCGTGTACCGGTTTCCGGTCTTGGTCTGTGGGCCTGAGCTCTCGATCACTACCATGGAGCCATCGTCTGACGCGGGCAGGACAATGGCATCGGGATAGTGATTCTCAAGCGCGCTAGGTCCATCCGGAAGGCTTGCCTCCACCGTTGAAGCCTGAGGTTCCTGATTCGACAACGCCTGCGCCCGTAACTGTGGATGACTCAGAGCCATCCACATGATAGTTATCAGAATATAAACGCTCTCCAGACCTACAAACCATCGAGGTCTCGAGGAGCCTGCCGTAGCAGAAAATCTGCTACGTCGGGCAAAGGCATATGGCTTTCGGGCCCTCATTACCGGTTCGTTTGGATCAAGACGTATCAGACTTACCACCACTCTCTATTGAGGCTAACCGAATTTCACTCTGTGCGGGTTTGAGGTTTTCAAAGAAATGAGCGCGGAACGAAAGATACAAACCGTCGAAGGCGCCATCGCCGAAGCCGAGGCCCCACAGGAGCCATTCGTGCTACGTCAGCAGGTTGCAGAGCGCCTGGCTGCCCATCGCTCCCGGCGCCCGCAGACGGTCGAATCCGAACAGCCCAGCTCCGAGGGTAGGTCGCGAGGGCGAAACTCCAAAATTGCAGCCGCAGTTGCCGAACGTTATGCCCACTCCAAGAGCTACCGGGACTTTTTGGCCGAAGAAGCTGAGCGGACAGTTCGCGAGGCGGAAGAAGCCGCCCGGCAGGCAGAAGCGGCAGCCGCGATAGCGGCGCGAAACGCCGAAGCTGTCGCGCAGGCACAGTTCAACCTTCTGGCCGAATTGGATCAGTATGCAGATGAAACCCATCCTGCTCCATCTCTTTCTCGCCCTTCGCGGCAGGAGGGGCCTCGTCCTGTTCCGCAGGAAGACCTGACTCCGGAACTGAACTTCGATGTGCCGGCTATACCAGTTCCTCCGGTTTTTACGGTCCGTTTGGCCAACGATCTCCATCTGCCGGCCAGCGATGCAGTAAAACCGGTCTTCCGCGCTCATCGAGCGGAAGAGGTTCTGGAGAACGATACTGTTCTCGCTGATCCTTCGGAGTTTCTTTCCCTGGATGAAGAGATCGCATTCCGGCAGGATCCAACCTTTGACCCTATCGAGCCCCCCGTAGAGATCCCCGGAAATCTGATCGAGTTTCCGCGGCAGCTCGTGGCTCCACGCAAAGCGCGTCCCCGTCTGGCAGAGGGTCCTCTGCGCGAGGAGATCGAGTCTTCGTCGCTGTCTCAGCTCCGCATCTTTGAGGTGGAGGCCGAGCAGATCTCACAGGAGCCCGTCGCGGAGAACTCGGCGCCGGAGTGGACCTCCATCCTGTTGGATGCCCAGCCCCGCTCCCTCGCTACCGAATCAGCTGCTGCAGAAATCGCTTTCTACGCTCCAGTCACAGAACCCTATGCTGCGCAGCATCTCCAGTACTCCGAGGAGACGCAGCATCTTTATACAACACCTCTTGCGGTCGCTCCGCTCGATCTGCGCCTGATGTCCGCGATGGTGGATGGCTGCATTATCCTGGCGGCTTCTGTGGTTTTTGCGGCGGTCGCCGTCCTGACCGCGACCAGACTTTCTCCAGGCCCCCTGCATATGCCCCTGACCAATGCGGCAATCTCGTCCGTCGGAGCGATTGTGCTTCTGGGCTTCTTCTACCAGATGCTCTTCTTTACGTTCTCGAACTCTACGCCGGGGATGCGCTATGCCCACATCGGGCTCTGCACCTTCTCGGACGAGAACCCGTCGCGTGCAGCGATGCGCCGCCGCATCCTCTCCCTTGCGCTCTCCTCAGCATCGCTTGGGTTGGGAGTTCTGTGGGCGCTGCTCGATGAGGAACGTCTCGGCTGGCATGATCGCATCTCGCGTATGTACCAACGAAGCTATTAGGCTCATTCCTCAATGGTTCAGTTACAAGGCGACTCCAAAACGGTCACCTGCCCAGGCCAATTTGCGCTGAAAACCATCGCTGTTCAACTGGATAAAGCTCTTGTCCTATGAGAACGCGTGTTTAGCGACTCCAGCGACCTCGAAGAAAGTCATAGAAGCTCATCGCCTCTTCGGCGTTGACCTCAACATCAGGATGAATGCATCCCGATCATCCAGGTGCTCTCATGCTTTCATCTAGAAGACAAAAGCGGCTGCGCTCTTTAGCGCAGCCGCTTCTCTTGAAGCAGTGACGTTGGTTAGAAGGTGGTCGATACCGTCAGACGGAAGGTCTTTCTCGGCTCACGCAGCGTGTAGTCTGCGCCGTAATACTGTAGCGCCTGGAGGTACGAGAACTGGCCTGCGCCAGAGTCGGGGAAGAAGCTTCGGAACGTTGCGGGATCGGTCGCCAGCGCCTGGGGAACATCCTTGTACAGGCGAAGCGAGTTGTACGCATAGAAGATGCGGAAGGGAGCATTCACGATAGGAAGAATGACCTGGAGCTCCGCACCATTGGACATGCGGGGAACGTAGTTGGTTCCAGGCACCACGCGCAGCGGGTTGGGGAACGAGACTTGTTTCCCGCCAAAGCAGGCGCCATTGACCACCGTCGGGCAGCCATACATTGGGCTCGACATCTCCTGCTGGCCGGCGATGCTCTGGCGAAGCTGGTTGGGCCATACATCGAAGGTCATGTTGAAGTCGGTGAAGAAGGCAAACGTCACCTGGTTGATGATCGGAATCCTGTACTCGACGTTCGCGGTCACGCTGGTGTCGCCACCGATAGAAACCAGACGATAGATGGGCAGCGGGATCTGCACATTTCCGAGGGCCGGATTGGACGGATCGCGAGGAACTACTGTGCCATCGGGATTCGTCAGGTTGAACATGATCTTCGTCGGAATAAACGTGTACGGCGAGGTGGAGCGGACATCGAACCCGCGGACGTCCATTTCGCCGCCGGAGTAGATACGGTTCTGCGGGGGCGCAACCTCTCCACCGAAGCCCGCAATATGCGATGCCTGGATACGATATCCCAGAACGTTGTGTCCGTCACGACTCACCTTGAGATTGTGCATCGGGAAGTACTGACGCCAAGCCACGACCGGCTGGATATACTTCACGTTTCCACCGGCACCCGCAATCGCAAAAGCCGCATTGAGGTCCTTACCGGAGTGCGGCCCCACAGCGCGGTCCAGACTGGAGAACGTAAAGCTGGGAGTGATGACGGAACTAATGATGCCACTCAGCTGGTTCTGCCCCTGAACGCCGGAACGAAACGCCAGCGTCTGGAAGACGTTGCGCGTATTGTCGTTGAACGTGGTAACCGAAGAACGCGAGAGCGCATACGAGACACCAACGCGAGTTACACCGGAACGGGCGAAAAGGTGACGCAACGGCTGGCTGACCGAGACGGTCATACCTGTCTGGGACTGGTTATAGTTCGTCAACAACGACTGCTGTGCAGTCGTCAGATTCTGGCTAAGGTTATTCGCAATGGAATACCCCTTCGCCGGATTGAAGTCGTACTTGCTGGTAAAAACCTGGATACCGAGCGAGATCGGCTTGTTGCGGAAGTAAGGTTCGGTAAACCCGAAGCTCAGGTTGCGCTGCAGGTCGCCGATATTGGCCTGCACCGAGAGCGTCTCACCCAGACCGAGGAAGTTGTTGGTCTCGTAGTTGAGGCCAATGAAGGAGCCGGAGAGACCGCTGAGACCTCCGTTCAGACCGATGGAGTTCTTTCCCTTCTCCTTAAGCTTCAGCAGCAGGTCGACGGTGGAATCGTCCGTGTTCTGACGACTCTCGGAGTCCTGATCCACCTTGAGCGTCTCGAAGTAGTTCAGCTGGTTCAGACGCATGATCGACATCTCCCAGAGCTGGGAGTTGTAAACCTGTCCTTCTTCCAGAAGAAGCTCGCGGCGAATAACTTTGTCACGGGTAATACTGTTGCCCTGGAACTCGATCCGGGAAACATAGAATGGCTTACCCTCGTCGATGTCGATATCAAGATAGATCAGCTTCTTTGCCTCGTCGATCCGTGGGACGGGGCTTGCGACCATGTTGATATATCCACCCTGACCATAGGCCTTGCGCAACTGATCCAGCCCTTTGCCGAACATGGTCGCGTTGAACCACTCGCCATCCTTCTCGGCAAATTGTGCGCGCAGCGCCTTGGTATTCGGGTAGTTCTTATTGCCCTTGAAGGTGATGCCACCCAGCCGATACCGTTCGCCTTCTTCTACCGGCATCAGGATATCGACACGCTTGCCCTTGGAAGGACGCAGCGTGAATGGATTCAGGCCACCTGCATCGCGAACATGCGTGCTGGGCTCACTGGTCAATGCTTTGAAGTAGCCTCGATCACGATATGCCTGACGGACGCGCTCCGTATCCTCATCTAACTTAGTGGCATCGAAGGTACGAGCAAAAAGATTCTCCAGGATGATCGAGTGCGGAACTCCGATCGGTTTGAGGTTCTTCATCGCATTCCGCAGAGTGCGATCGGAGACATTGTTATTTCCGTCAAACTGAATCTTGCCGACCTTTACCGTCGGACCTTCCTTCACCGAGAAGGTCAGCGACACCGCCGCCGGAGGAATCGTCTTGACCTCGGTCCGGATGGTCGCAAACTGGTGGCCGTGCGCAGCCAGCAGCTCTTTCAGGACGACCTCGGCCCGCTTGATCTTGGTGGGATCATACTGACTCTCCACCGAAAGACCGACCTTGGCCTTCTTGAGGGCGTCCATAATATCGGACTGCGAGACGGCGTTTATGCCCTTGTAGTTAATCTCTCGGATCGTGGGCTTCTCGCGGACATAGATCACCAACTGAACGCATTTCTCACTATTAACCCGCTCAATGCGAACGTCATCGAAGTAGCCGGTATTCCAGAGAGAGTTGAAGTCGCGCTCAACGACCTGGGGATCGTACAGATCTCCCTGGTGCGAGAATAGACGCGCCAACACAGACTCTTTCGGAATTCTGCGGTTGCCGACGACCTGCGGCTGGCAGAGCGTCTGGGCTTCAGAACCGACCGCCTGCGCCCTTGCCGACGGAACCACGGCAACCACAGAGGCGATCGACAACACCGCCAAAGCGGCACGGGACACGGCGTAAGCGATGCGGGAGCAGCTGGAGCGCGTGCACACAGGCCTGGACATTCTCTTCAGGGAGCTTCCGCTCTCTCGATCTACGGTAAAGATACGCACACCCTCACTGCTGACTGAAAATCACACCCCGCAGGTTCCTCATGGGGGAGTCTTGATTATATGGGAGCGCAAGCGACCTTAGCGAGTTCCTGTCCAGCTTCTCGAAAAGGAAGCCTCCGTTTTCTCATTCACTTCGCCCAGCTGGTACAACCTGCCTCCCTCGCAGACCTTAGCGATGCGGCCTGCCCGCGCCCGCCAGAACCGCCGCAAAGACGCTGCTGTCCACGTTCCCGCCCCCTAGAATAGTGCCAACCCGAGCACCGCCATGAGGTCGGTCCTGCAGCAGCCCAGCCAGTCCCACCGCGCCCGCTCCCTCGGCGACGTTGTGGGTATCTGCAAAGTAATACCGCATCGCTGCCTCCACCTCGGCGTCCTCCACCTCAAGGACGCGGTCGGTTCCCTCGCGGACCACCTCGACCGCAGCAATATCCGGCTTCCTGCATGCCACACCATCGGCTATCCGTGTCGCCACCGGATGTTCGACCACACATCCTGCCGCATAGGACAGAGCAAAGGCCGGGGCATGCTTCGAGACAACGCCAACGATCTTCGTCCTCAATCCAAGGGCATTTCGAACCGCGATCATGCCGCTGATGCCAGACCCCATACCGATGGGCACATACACGGTATCCAGTCCAGGAGCCGAGGAAAGGAATTCAAGCGCGGCTGTAGCGACTCCCGTCACCAGGAGCCGGTGATAGCTCGGGACCCAGTGCCAGCCGTTTTCTCGCTCCAGTTTTACAGCGTATTCAAGGGCGGCCTGGAAATCCTCGCCCTCTTCGATCAGTTCCGCGCCCAGCTCGCGCATGGCACGGTTTTTCTCAGCGCTGTTGCCATGAGGAACCACAATCACGGAACGAATCCCGCTGCGCGTCGCAGCCAGCGCAATGGACTGACCATGATTGCCCCGCGTTGCCGTGACGACAGTCGTAATCTCCGGATGCTCGCGTTGGAGCCAGTCCATATAGACCAGACCGCCGCGAATCTTGAAGGCTCCGACAGGAGAGTGATTTTCGTGCTTGACCCAAACTTCGGCTCCTGCACGCTCGCTCAGGAGCGGCCAACGGTACTGTGGCGTCTGCGGCATAGTGCGATACACAAGCTCTGCCGCCTGACGAATCTCTTCAAGGCCAGGCAATCCGTTTTTCATGAAATTTCTCCGTTTAGTCGATCCGATGCAGTCAGGGTGACTTTTGCTTCGGAATCTATCGGCTCGAAGTCTTTGCGACCTTCCGAACCTCAACCAGAACCGAATAAAAGGTCGCTCCGCCACCGATGTCCGTCAGCCGCTCACTGGTCAGCACATTGACATTCGATCCGCCGCGCGACAACTTGTTCCATGCGAGTTTTGCAGCCACAACGCCTGTGCCCACCTGTCCATCGACATGCGCGCGTAACTTGATACTGCCTCGCGCATTGAAGACCTCGACCTCGTCACCACTCGCAATCCCCCGAAGTTCCGCATCCGAAGCATGCATCTCGAGCACGCCTGCGGTCTTGACCTCCATACGCTGGTGCGATGGGAGATTGGCAAAGGTCGAATTCATATAGTTGTCCGCCTTGCGCGCAAGCAACTCGAGCGGGTACTGCGCTGCATTGGCGCGAGACTCCGTCGGGGCCCGAAAGACAGGAACCGGCGTCAGTTCGCCGCGACCCGATGGCGTGCGGAACCACTCCGGAGTCGAGAACGGCAATACATTCCCTTCCTCGCTCTGCGGCATCAACACGCGCACACGACTCTCTCGCTCCAGCCGCTCCCGTGTGATGCCACGGAACCAGGGATTCTCCGTTGCCAAAGTCTGGTCAATCAACTCGTCTTCACGATCATCGAAGCAGGCTTCAGGAAATCCCATTCTTCGGCCAAGCTCGCCAAAGAGACGCACATTGTTCCGAGCCTCACCCAGAGGAGCAATCGCCTGCTGCGAGATCTGCACGTAAAGATGTCCGTAGGCTCCCTGCACGTCCTTCGTCTCCAGAAAGGTTGGGGCAGGCAACACAATATCCGCGTAGTCAGTTGTATCGGTCAGGAACTGTTCGTGGACAACCATAAACAGGTCAGCGCGCCGCATCCCGCGCAGAACATCGTTTTGGTTGGGGGCAACCGCGCCAGGATTCGAGTTATAGACAAAAAGTGCCTTCACCGGCGGACCGCCAACGCCAGCATCGGGCGACGTCAGTGCTTCGCCAAGCTGGTTCATGTTGATGATGCGCGCCGCGCGTCCCAGCGGACTGGCCTGCATCAATTGCGGCATCTGCAACGCCGCCGACTGGAATGGAAACGAGCCGGAAGTCGAAAGTTGCAGACCGCCACCCACATACTGCCAAGCCCCGGTCAGCAGCGGGAGCATCGCTACAGCCCTCGTCGCCGTTCCGCCGTTTTCGCTGCGCTGAATCCCATAGTTCAGACGAATCGCTGCGGGGCGAATACCATTCCGTCCACTTTGCGCATACTGTCGGGCCAACCGTTCAATCGTCTCGGCAGCAATGCCGGTCACCTTTGCAACCGCCTCCGGAGAGTGTTCGGGCCTCAGCACATGCGCCTTCAACTCGGCAAAGCCTTGAGTGCAGCGCTCGATGTATTCGCGGTCTTCCAGCCCCTCACGCACGATCACATGCATCAGCCCCAATGCAAATGCAGTGTCGGTACCGGGATGGATCGCCAGGTGTTCATCGGCTAAAGCCGCAGTGCGTGTCTTATATGGGTCAATGACAATTAGCCGTGCGCCGCGACGGCGGGCCTCTTCGATAAAGGGCCACAGGTGAATATTGTTGCCATGAATATTCGCGCCCCAGGCGAAGATCAGTCCTGCATGAACGAAATCCTCAGGAGCGGTCCCCAGGCGAATCCCATAGACGCTGGTTAGCGCAGCTCCTCCCGCCGCGGAGCAGATCGTCCGGTCAAGTTGCGAAGCTCCCAGACGATAGAAGAAGCGACGATCCATCGAACCATACCCGAGCTGGCCAATGGTTCCTGCATAGCTATAAGGAAGAATGCTCTCCGGTCCGTACTCTGCAGCGATTGCCTTCAATCGTGTTGCGATCTCGTCCAGCGCCTCGTCCCACGTAATTCTTTCAAAGACTTCGAATTCTGTTCCTTGCCGCACAGGTCCTTTGGGAACCCCGGCTCGACGGCGCATGGGATATAGCAACCGCTGTGGCGAATAGACGCGGTCAAGATACTTCGCAACCTTGCCGCACAGGAATCCCCGGGTAACCGGATGCTCGGGATCGCCCTGAATCTTCGTAGCGCGGCCAGTGAGCTCATCAACGGTCACCAGCACGGCACATGAATCCGGGCAGTCATGCGAACAGACTGCGCGAACCACGCGGGTATTCGGACTCTCCGCCATGCATCTATTCTATGCCTGCCAGCGTTGCTGTATATTCTTGGCTTTCAGGGTTTCTATGACAGAAAAACTATTCCCGACAACCCGCCTCGAAGCCTTCTCGGACGGTGTGCTGGCCGTCGTGATCACTATCATGGTGCTGGAATTGAAGGTGCCGCATCAGGATGGTGTCGCCGGCCTGTTCTCGATCACACCGATTCTGTTCATCTATCTGCTCTCTTTTTCCTTCACAGCGATCTACTGGGTGAACCACCATCACCTGATCCGTCGCGTGGAACAGTGCGACCATCGCGTACTCTATGCAAACTTCACCTATCTCTTTGCGGCGTCGCTGCTTCCCTTCTTTACGGCCTACGTCATCGATAAACATTCGAACTCATTCTCGGTTGCGCTCTATGCTGCATCGATGATCTTTACCGGGTTCTGCTTCTTCCTGCTTCGGCTCGCCATTGAACGACTGCTGCGGCTGTCGGGTGACCTCAGCCGGGAAGATACAGCCACGCAGCGGAAACACATCCTCAGCCTTGTGCTGTATCTTGCATCCATTCCGCTGGCGCACTTTCATCCCTACGTTGCCTTGGGAATCATCACGCTGGTCACCATCATCTGGATCATCCCGACAGCAGCGACCCCTTGCACCGTCTCCGAAGACAATCGATAAAACACTTTTGCTAAAGTGGAGCGAAACCGATTTGAGGTGCTCCTGTGCTACTCCGCTTTCGTCTCGCTTTCTGCATTGTTGCGCTTCTGCTTGCCTCCTCGTCTGCACGTTCACAACAAACCCTTTCGACGGTTCCCCAGCAGCAGCTCGATGTCATCAAAGTTTTGCTGGCACAGGAAGCCGCTTGGAATCGTGGCGACCTCGAAGCCTTCTCGCAAACCTATAAGGACGCCCCGGACACACTCTTCATCTCTTCCACCGTAAATCGTGGCTTCGCCGGGATGCTGGACGCGTATCGTCGGGAGTATCCCACCAGAGCCGCCATGGGAACTCTATCGTTCTCGGGTCTTGAGGTTCGTCCACTCGACGATCGATTCTCTGTGGTCATCGGACATTACTCGTTGGAGCGCAATAAAAAGGATGGCGGAAACGCCCAGGGAATCTTTTCGCTGGTGCTGGAAAAAACTGAGAAGGGGTGGAAGATCATCGTCGACCATACGACAAGTTGATCCAATAGAAAGGCCGCCAGAATCGGCGGCCTTCAGGTCTCTTTTCAACTTCAAAATTACACTGTCATAACTTCCTTTTCCTTCGCTTTGAAGAGATCTTCGATGCGCTTGATCTCGGCGTCGGTCAGCTGCTGCACCTCTTCGTTGGCACGCTTCTCATCATCGGCAGAGATCAGCTTGTCCTTCGCCGCCTTCTTGATCTGGTCGTTGCCGTCACGACGAATGTTGCGGATCGCCGTCTTGTGGTCTTCAAGCGTCTTCTGCAGATGCTTAACCACTTCTTTGCGACGCTCCTCAGTCATCGGCGGAACAGGGACCCGTACAACCGTTCCATCGGACATCGGGTTCAGTCCCGTGCCCGAGGTGCGAATCGCCTTCTCAATGGCCGAGACCATCGCCTTATCGTAGGGCTGGACGAGGATCAGCGTGGGCTCGGGCGTGCTGACCTGACCGAGCTGGGCAACTGGAGTGTCCGTACCGTAGTAGTCCACCTTCACCTGGTCGAGCATGTGAACGTTTGCCCGGCCCGTGCGGGTCGAAACCAGGTGCGCCCGAAAGTCCTCCACCGACTTCTCCATCCTGGACTTCAACTCCTGGTGGGTTCCTTTTAACGCTTCGATGCCTGCCATCGCTGATGCCATATGCTTCCGTCCTCATGCGCTGTTGCGCCAACGAAAATTCTATCGGAAAACCATGGACGAACCGAAGATTCTATGCCCGGCGGCATCGTTTCGATCCCGTTGCCTATTTGCCAGAGCGCCTGCCAGAGTCTACGCTTACCCTCACATATATGACGATCCAGCAGGAAGTTCGCAACCTTCTTCTGCAACTTGGTGTCCCCGCCGATGCCTTCACAAATGGGCCACTGGCGGTCACTTCGCCTGTTACCGGCGAAACCATCGCTTCGGTAAAAACAGCGCCTTCGCCCGAAACCACGATCGCTAATGCGCATAAGGCTTTTCTGGTATGGCGTACTGTGCCTGCACCACGCCGTGGCGAGTTGGTACGACAGCTTGGCGAAGAACTCCGCTCAGAAAAAGATGCCTTAGGCCGCCTCGTCACCCTGGAAGCCGGCAAGATCCTCTCCGAGGGCGTCGGCGAGGTCCAGGAGATGATCGACATCTGCACCTTCGCTGCCGGAATTTCGCGTCAGATCGCCGGCCTTACCCTGCCCTCGGAACGGCCCAACCATCGCATGATGGAGACCTGGCACCCCCTGGGAGTCACAGGAGTGATCTCCGCCTTCAACTTTCCTGTCGCCGTGTGGAGCTGGAATGCTGCCTTGGCTCTGATCTGCGGTAACACCGTCGTGTGGAAACCCTCGGAGAAGACTCCGCTCACGGCGCTTGCAGCCCAGGCAATCTTCGAGCGAGCGGCAGCGAAGATCGGAGCACCCGCGAATCTCTGCTCTCTGCTGATTGGAGAAGTAGCCGCCGGACAGGCGCTCGTCGACTCTCCGCTCGTTCCGCTAGTTTCGGCAACCGGTTCTACTGCGATGGGCCGCGCTGTAGGGCCACGGCTTGCACAGCGCTTTGCGCGCCCAATCCTCGAGCTGGGAGGAAACAACGCGGCAATCGTCTGCCCCTCCGCCGATCTCGATCTCACCTTGCGCGCCGTCGCATTCTCTGCCATGGGAACTGCTGGACAACGTTGCACGACCATGCGCAGGCTGATCGTTCACGATTCCATCTATGATTCGCTCATCTCGAGATTGCAAAAGGTCTACCGCTCGGTCACGATCGGCGACCCCCGCGAGTCGGGAACCCTCGTAGGCCCATTGATCGATCAACGCGCCTACGACTCGATGCAGCAGGCGCTCGACACAGCACGTAGGAGTGGGGCTTCCGTTCATGGCGGCGAACGCGTAGAAATAGCAGGTGCAGAGAAGGCCTTTTACGTCCGTCCAGCACTGGTCGAAGTGGACCAACAAAGCGAAGTCGTTCGTCACGAAACCTTCGCGCCGATCCTCTACATCCTGCGCTATCGCGACTTCAGCGAGGCCATCGCACTGCACAACGATGTCCCCCAGGGCCTCTCCTCCTCGATCTTCACGATGGACATGCGTGAGGCCGAACTCTTTCTCTCGGCCGCCGGTTCTGATTGCGGTATTGCCAACGTAAATATCGGGACCTCAGGCGCAGAGATCGGGGGAGCTTTCGGCGGTGAAAAGGAAACCGGCGGTGGTCGTGAATCCGGCTCCGACGCATGGAAGCAATACATGCGCCGCGCCACCAACACCATCAACTACGGGACAGAGCTTCCGCTAGCTCAAGGCGTCGTCTTCGACATCGATGAATAAAAGCATCGAAGGCTTCCGCGCATCAGAGGAAGCCTTCGTGCTTGCATAGACGACTGTTCTACTCTCTCGCAATGCCCTTGTGTCCCACGAGCCTTCCATCCATATCGGCCAGCACGTATGCCACAACTGAGAGCATGGCTGTATTGCGTTTAAAGGAATCAGGATCGACCTTATCCAGCGTGTCTGCCTCTGTATGGTGCCAGTCGAAGTAGTGATCTCCCACGGTACGGGGGCTGAGCGACGGCACGCCATCGGCAACGATCGGGCCGATATCGGAGCCTCCACCTCCCAGTGAAACGGTATCGGTACCAATTGAGCTCAGCAGCGACACGATATCGCGGAGAGCATCGAAGGATTGTTTCTCCTCCGGCGAGAGCGCGCGTTCATCGAACGCAGGCCGCACAGGTGCCGCTGCCACAGTAGCTCCTGGCGCAGGAGCCTGGGGTCTGCGTGGTCCACCGAAGAATCCGCCGTAGCCGATGCCCAGCGGTTTTTCTACACCGCCGTCGCTTTCGATCGCGGCCACCTGATCGCCGATCTTGTCCCCGATCCACTGCCGATAGGCCCGTCCGCCCGCACCGCCATTCTCCTCATTTACCCAGAAGACAACGCGGATCGTGCGCTTTGGCTTGAGGCCAAGTTTGTGGATCAGTGAAACAGCCTCGAAGGTAGACATGATGCCTCCACCATCATCCTGTGCGCCTTGCCCAACATCCCAGGAGTCGATGTGGCCGCCAAGCACAACCACCTGTTCGGGATGTTCCGAACCGACAATCTCACCAATCACGTTGCCGGCCTTCACCTCCGGCCCCATATGTGCCTCCATCTCGAGATGCACTGTAACGGGACCATCCTTCACAAGCCTCTCAATCAGCAGAGCATCTTCAACCGTGATGGCTGCAGCGGGAATCTTTGGTTGTTTTTCGTCATAACGCAATGTACCTGTATGAGGAATCTGCATAGCGAGCCCTGTCGCCGAACGAACCAACACGGCAGCTGCTCCCTTAGCTGCGGCGCGCGACGGCCCACCCGTGCGATACATCGAACCAACGCCGTACCCATGCCATCCGGGATTGAAAACAACGATCTTGCCTTTGACCTCAGCGTCCGGCAACTTATCCAGCTCCGCGAAATCATGAACAAAAACAACCGGAGCGGTGATCCCTCCTTTAGCTGTACCAACACTCATACCGAGTCCGAGCATGTGCAGTGGCTTGGTGATTGTTTCAGCCTCGCCTTTGTAGGTAATCGTCGCCGACTCATTCCCTCGAACCCAATGCGGCACCATCACGGGCTGAATCTGTACATTTTGAAAGCCGGTCTTCTTCATTAGCTCGGCTCCCCAGGCGACTGCTGTATTGAGCTGCGGCGTACCGCTCAAGCGTTTACCGATGTGATCGGTGAGATATGTTAAGGCGGCATAGCCGTCGTTATCGGCCATCGCAGCCTCAATAATTCTGTCGGCATCGGCCTTGTACTTCGTGGCCAGAGGGCCAGGAATCGCTGTGAGTGGCGCAGGCCGTTCCCCCGGAGCTCCTATCTGAGCCATCCCGCTCTGTGCTGCGAATAGAGCGGCACACATTGCAAGCGCAGCAAAACGCTTCATTAAACACTCTCCACAGATAAATAACGTTCCGCAACGAGCGGGTCGAGAACGAAAGTCGTCCTCATCCCGCTCGCGGCTTATAGCGCTGATCGAAACTAGAAGATGATCTTGCCTGCAAACTGCACGTTGAATGGCTCACCAGAACCAAGCCCCGGAGCTCCCGCATTGTCACCCACCGTCGTAGTGGAACGTCCGAAGTTCGCAGAGTTGTAATTCCCCATCGAACTCGGTGTAGCCAGATTCAGCCGGTTGAAGATGTTGAACATCTCCGCGCGCAACTGCAACTTCACGTTCTCGTGCAAGGTTGTGTTCTTGATCAGCGACGCATCCACAGTTGCAAAACCAGGACCGTAAACGGAGTTCCTCTGCGTCGAGCTGAACGTTCCCGCCGTCGGAAGAGCATAGGACGAAGGGGCGAACCACTGCACAAATCCGGTGCCGCTGGAATTGCGCTGAAAGGAACGATTTACAGAAGAAGAATCGCTCACTTTGGTTACGCGGTCCTGAAACTCGCCTACACCCGAGTTGTTGGCGCTCGTCTTGGGATTGACCGGCTTGCCGGTGTAGAAAGTCATAAAGCTATTGACCTCCCATCCTTGCGTCAATCGCTGAAAATGGCTGCTGAAACTCGGAACTTCATACACGATGTAACCGTTGAAGGTGTGGCGAATGTCAAAGTCCGCGTTCCCATATTCAGCTGCAAGGTTTCGTGAATCCTGTGGAGCAAAACCACGGGTTCCCGAGACGTTATCGAGTGCATGACCGTAGGTGTAAGCTGCTTGTGCCGTCAAACCATGAAAGCCGCTAGTACGAACCATCGCCTGCAGCGAACTGTAGTTCGATCCGGCGCTGGATTCGTACTGGTTGATCGCCGTAAGTGTCGGGAATTTCGAGAAATACGGGCGAGAATATTGTAGGTAGGACACTCCGCACGTTGGTGTAGGAGTGCAAGGCTGCCCAGTCGTCGGACTCACAATTGTATTCGGCGTGCTCGAAAGCGCACCCTGATTGATATCGCGCAGGTTGAAGAGATGACGACCCACCGAGCCGACATAGCCGAGCTGGACGACCGTGTTGCGACTCAACTGATACTCCGTGTTGAGATTGAAATTTTGTATGTAGGCATTTTTGAAGCCTGATGAAACGCTGGAGACACCAAAGGTGGCACCAGACGAAGGAAGGGGGTCGACTCCTGTGATGATCTGGTAGGGAGAAGACTTCGACACCGTAAAGACTGGGTTTGGTCCCGCGTTATTGGCCTGAACGCCAGCCGAAGCCCCATTGCCAGGACGATTATCAAAGAAGCCATTCAGGTTCGGCAGATCGAAGTACAGACCATAGGTCCCGCGAACCACAAATTTGTCTGTCACCTTCTGGCTGAACCCGAAGCGCGGCGAAACATTGGTATAACGACGCGGATAGAGCGTAGCAATATCAGCGCCGACGACGGAATATCCACTCGCGGAGTTTGGGTTGAAGTTCGACAAGCTACCGTTGGTCGCATAGACCGGACCGGAGTAGTCCCAACGAATGCCATAGTTCAACGTCAGGTTGCTGGTAACCTGGTACTGGTCCTGCGCGAAGATGTCCCACTGGTTGACATACAGATCACGCTGCAACTGGCCGCGAGCGATGCTGCCCGAAGATCCATAGCCGGCTAGAAAGTCCGCCAGGGTACGAACGGTGTAGTCCTTCGCTCCGGAGTCCTGTGAAGCATCGTTTGCGTAGGCAGTAGGACCGGTCCCGGTTGCTGGGAGCAACGCCGCCGTAGCCTGTCCGTTGAACGTAAAGTTTCCTCGGATATTGCGTTGGTAAAGCAGGTTGACATAGTTGCGACGGAACTCTCCGCCGAAACGGAACTGGTGCTTGCCGTAAACGTATGTTGCGGTATCCGTGACATGGCCTGTGTAATCCTGGCGGCCCAGCGGAGGAGTAACGCCGACCTGATCGAATGGATTCATCGTAATAGTTGGAGCACCGTAGAGACTGGGCGAGGTCACGCCCGTATTCAACCCGAGTGCAGGAATGTTCTGGTTGTGCACGTTGTCGTTGAAGGTCTGCCCGAAGTAGTTCACTCCCGCGAGCGCCTGGTTCGACAGATGATTGGTGATCATCCAGTTATGCGTTACGGCATAGTTGTGTACATGGGTCGGCGCAAGCTGGTAGTACTCGTAAATATTTGTTCCTGCATTGCCCAGCTGACGCCCCGAGCCAATAAACGCACGCGCCGAGAGAGTCTGTTTGGAGTTGATGTTCCAGTCGATCTTGCCGACAACGTTATCGCTGTAACCATTCTGTGGACGGGGATCGAGAATGTTGTTTGTGGTCGCAGCGCCAGGCTTGTTGCCGTAAGGCCACAGGGCCGTCAGCAGGTTCATCGAAGTCTGGCTCACAGGAACGTTGTGTGCAGCGAGCAGCGTCTTTGCCTTATTAACCCACTGATCGGTCGGCTCTGTCGCAGCCGATTGCGCTCCGATGATGTACTTCTGACGCTCGTAGTTAATGAAGAAAAAGAGCTTGTCGTGAATAATGGGGCCGCCGAGTGAACCTCCCCACTGGTTGTTGCGGATCTTCGGGGTCCGGGCAGTCGGCGCTAGAAACGCGCTCTTCGCCGCGAAGAACTCATTGCGGAAGTAGTAGTAAGCGCTGCCATGAAAGTTATTGGTGCCACTCTTGACCACCATGTTAATCTGGCCGCCGCCGTTGCGTCCCACCTCGGCGTTTCCCTGCGATTGCACGGAGAATTGGTCAATCGCTTCGATCGGCAGCGTAACGCCGGCCACACCGGAGACGCCACCCTGGTTGGAACCCTGCGAGTTATGGAAGATATCGTTGTTGTCGACGCCATCAATCTGCCAGTTGTTCTGGTTGGTGCGGGCACCATTCACTGATCCGGCTCCGTTGTAGCCGGGCGTAATCTTGATAAGCTGCGTGAAATCGCGGCCATTCAGCGGAATATTCGAAACCGCCTTCTCCGGAACCACCGAGGTATTCGTCGTGGAGAGCGTATCGACGGCGATGGCATCCGCGTTAACCTCAACCTGCGTATTCTCGGCAGCGATGCCGAGCTTGATGTCGAGTGCGTACACCTGGCCAGGGCGAACGATAACGTGATCGACCTTGCGGGAAGCGAAACCGGCAAGATTCACCTCGACACTGTAATCGCCGAGCGGAAGGTCTTGAAAGCTGTAGTCTCCCGAACCGGTAGTGACCATCTCACGCTTGAACCCGGTCTCGGTTCCGGTAAGAGAAACTCTCGCATTCGGAATAGCGGCTCCGCTGGAATCCTGAACCGTTCCGGCGATTCCACCCCGGAAGGTCTGGGCGGTCAGGAGCGGAGTCAGCATCAATGCCAACACTATGAAAAAGGAATAGATAGACTTCTGGAACGACCTCATAACAGGACTCTCCTCAATTACGTCTTTTGTTTTGAAAGCAGGATGAGGCTTCAGGGCCTCCAGCTACAGACGCACGGCCCTCAGAACGTGGGAGATTGCTGAGTACATCGTCGAGGATGTACAAAAACCGAGTCGTTGTTCATAAAATGTGTTTTAACCTACCCGTAAAAATTCAGTTTTACAAGACGGTTTGCAAATTTAATTTCTTCGAAGAAAGCTACCGCCTCGATCAGACGCACTATCTTCCGGGCCCTTCTCACCGAAGCAACTGTTCTCCTGCAAGGCATTTGGGACGGTCTTTCGTTTCCGTAAGCAAACTTCCTCTCTCGCTCCAAGACATTTAGCATCAGTAGACAGCGGACTCAGGCGATCGAGTTCGCCCGCATTGTCCTATGTCCATCTCTCCCTCGCTCCGTCTCAAGGCCATCGCTCTCTCTATCGTGTTTACCTTTGCGGGACTGGCTCACAGCCAGGTCCTTGCTCGTCCCGGATGGGCAGGCTCCGGGATCAGCGTCACCTCGTGGTGGAAACATGCCGTGGTGTACAGGGTCGATCCTCGTGGCTTCGGGGGCTTGCACGGCGTTGCAGAGCATCTTGACTATATTCGCTCACTCGGCGCAGATGCCCTGCTGTTGTCCTCGCTGGGAGGAGATGCACAACACGCGATCGATCCCACGCTTGGAACGATGGATGATGTGGACGAGATTGTTCGCCAGGCCAGCCAGTCGAATGTCCGCGTACTGGTCGAACTCGATGCGACCGCTCCTGATATGGCTGCAAGGGCCCACCTATGGCTGGTGCGAGGCGTTGCAGGCTTTTATGCCGCAAAGGCAAACGCAGCTCAGCTTACCGAGATTCGAAACCTGGCCAATAGCTTCGCCGGGCAGCGCATTGTCATCGGTGACCTGGATACAGCGGGAGCACAGAATCTGCCGCAACTCGTTGTGGATGCGAAAGTGGGCATGCAGGAAAAGTTCGTCGCATCGGCAATCCGGCCAGCTCTTGAAGCAACGCAACAGATCGCTGACGAAGGACGCAGCGTTCCTCTGCTGCTCTCCGATGGTCCCACCTTGAAGCGAAGCGTAAGTCGCTATGGCGATGGAACACATGATGTGGAGATCGCAAAATCGATTGCGGCGATGCTGATGACCACACGGGCCGGATCGCTGCTCTTCTATGGCCAGGAGCTTGGCCTCCCGGATGGCACAAAAGAAATATCCTTCGTTACTCCGAAGAAAGGAGAGCAGCCTGCACCGGCCAGCGTTGCGGCAGAGGATACAAATCCGAACTCGCTGTTGAACTGGTATCGGCAGCTAAGTGCACTCGCGCACAGCAACCGCACGATTGGCACAGGAGCCATCACGGTGTTGAACCATGACGACCAGAACGTGCTGGCCTGGGTACGCAGACCTCCCGTTGCCTCACTGGCAACGCCTGCGGTGGTCGTCGTGGAGAATCTCTCGGATCAGCCGGTAACACTGTCGCTCAAGGCAGATATGCAGAAGCTGCGGCTCCGAGGTAGCTTCCTGCGCCCTCTGCTCCGGTCAGACAACGGAATGGGAGCGCTGCACCTGGATGGAATGACGCTTGCACCACATATGGTCTTTATCGGAGAGCTGCGGTACTAAAATCCAGCTTTGGGATTTGATACGAGCAATCGCAAAAGCGAAACATCAGACACTCCACAAGAACCCCAACGGTTCGCTAAGCTGGGACAATGAACTTTGTTAAAAATCAGGAGCCGCAGACCTTTACACCCGAGCCCGGCATGCGCCGGCAGGTTTTAGCAAATACAGACCAGTTGATGCTCGTTCGTCACTTCTTCGATGCCGACTGGGTAGGAGCGCGCCACAGCCATCCCCACCACCAGCTGGTTTATGTCGTTCGAGGAGCCATCCGGGTTGAGGTTGGTGACAAGACCTTCGACGCGCACGCTGGTGACAGCTTTATTGTGGATGGCGGTGTCGAACATCAAGCCCGGGCGTTGGAGCAATCTGAAGTGCTCGATGTCTTTACACCCACCCGCGAGGACTACCGCGAGCTCCTAAAGTAACGTCAATTCGTTCCGTGTCATCCTGAGCGACTCTCCCCCTGAGCTCGTCGAAGGGGAGGAGTCGAAGGATCTCCGGTTTAAGCTTCCGGCTGAGCCGCCCGGCTCTCGATCAGAAAGCGAATGCCATAAACTGCGAGTCCCGCCAATAGGATGATGCCAGCCGTCCTGATCTCGCGCAAAAAGTTTTGCCGCGAAAACAGGATGAAGAGGAATCCTGCGAGCGCGAGGAGAGCAGGAAGTGGATAAAGCGGCATACGGAATCCCCGCAGCTTGCGCTCGCGCCTGTGCTTCGGCAACAGCACCGCCAACCCCTGTAACAGGAACTGGAAGAGAATACGGATGACAACGAGCGCAGTGATAACTTCCTGCAGTCGGAAGACACAGCAGACCATCGTGATCGTGCCCAGCCACAACAGCGCGTGATGCGGTATCCGCAGCTGCGGGTGGATCGCTCCGAACCACTTGGGGAAATTGCCATCGCGTGCCGCGGCAAAGGGGATACGCGATTGCCCGAGTAGCAGCGCGAACACAGAGCACAACGCCGCCACGGCAATGAGCACAACGATGATGGCGGCAGCACTATGTCCGTAGAGCCGCTGCATAAAGACAGCCATCGTGAACATCCGCGCATGGCTATTGCCTGTCTCCTGAGCTAGCTCCTGCCAGGGGAGAACGCCAAGCACGCTGATGTTCATCAGCAGGTAAAGTATGCCAACGATAATCACCGAACCCAGCACGGCGCGCGGAATGGTCTTCTGCGGATCGCGCACTTCGGCGCCCATAAAGCAGGCGCTGTAGTACCCACCGTAGTCATAGGCCGCAACCAGAAGCCCCGCACCGAGTCCCATGAAGAAGGCACTATCCAGCTGGAACGCATTTGCAGGAAAATCGAAGGCGATCTTTGAATCGAAGTGCGTGAAACCCGCGAAGATGATGAACACCAACGTGAAGACCACGGCGATTCCAAGCCAGCGAACAATCTTGTCGATCGAGAGGATGCTGCGATACAACAGCGCAAGCGCGAAGGCGCAGGCTCCCATCGCAATCAGGGTCTGGCCGCTTACAACAATCGGAACCCCTAGAAACTTTGCGGAAACGAGTGGATGTACTGCGTTGGGAACAAAGAAAGTGATGTACTGCGAAAACCCGATGCAGCCCGAAGCAATGGAGAGCGGCGAGCTAAACAGAATCTGCCACGCATAAAGGAACGAAAAGACGCGCCCCAGTTTTCGTTCGCCGTAAAGGTGCTTCAGGTAGGAGTAGGATCCTCCGGCCTCAGGATACGCAGTGCCAAGCTCGCTCCACACCATGCCATCGCAGAGCGAAAGCGCAGCTCCCAGAATCCAGCCGAGCATGGCCTGAGGGCCGCCCATCGCGGCGACAATCAGCGGCAGCGTGACAAAGGGACCAATCCCCACCATGCCAATGACGTTCAATCCAAGCGCAGACATGGTGGAAAGACCACGCTGCAGCTCAGGAGACTTCGTACCTTCCACCTGCATGGATGAATTCGCGCTCATCACACCCGTTCCAATAACGTTTTACATTCTTTCAATATCGCCTGATGCGCTTCTGCAAGACGATTCGATCTTTGTTCTGTCCAGGCTTGATCACTGGCCACAGCTTCGCGCGAGCGAGCAATTTCCGGCTCCAGTGCCTCCGGGGCCGGGCCACCTACAATCTTTCGCACAGCAACAAAGTTCTTCGCGCTGAGCGCAGCACGAATCTGATCGCGCTGGACTGCGTATTTTCCTTCCAGTTCCCGAGCTACAAGATCGGTCATCGCATCAGCATCATAGTTGCCATTCAGCTCACGTACGGCCTTGCTAACGAT
Organism: Edaphobacter sp. 4G125; assembly: GCF_014274685.1. Classification (NCBI taxonomy): domain Bacteria; kingdom Pseudomonadati; phylum Acidobacteriota; class Terriglobia; order Terriglobales; family Acidobacteriaceae; genus Edaphobacter; species Edaphobacter albus. Next base: position 832,812 of record NZ_CP060393.1, on the reverse strand, counting down.
AGAATGCGCCGAATGAAAGCTCATCCCTGTGGAGCGCACCAGAGTGTCAGCAAGCTCGGTTACAGGAAGAAAATTCCCCTCCGCCGCCGTCGCCATCTTGGCCGTATTCAACTGCGCCGATTGCAGGACTCCTGCCAGCAGGCGAACGCTGCGCTCCGCATCCTCAAAGGCCGTGTAAACCAGCGGCTGAAGATCATCTTCAGCATCGTTCATATCGGCAAAAGGAGTATTGTGCAAACTTCCGACCACACTTTGAGCCTCAAAAAGAGCGCGGCTGGCCAGTACACGGGAGTGCTCCAGCGGCACCGGATTGCGCTTCTGCGGCATAATGCTCGAGATCTGCACATAAGCATCACTCAGGCGAAGATAACCGAACTCCGCGGTACTCCACAGCAGCAGGTCCTGCACGAACCGCCCCAGACTGAGCATTGCAGTGGCCAGGATTCCACAACTCTCGACCACATAATCGGTCGCTGCAATCGCACCATACGAGTTCACCTGCAACCCTTCAAAGCCAAGTAGCTTCTCGGTAAAATTCCGATTGATGGGAAAGCCGGTCGTCGTAATCGCACAGGCCCCCAGCGGATTGCGGTTCACTCGAACATAAGCATTGCGGATACGCTCCGCATCGCGTTCGAGGATCTCGATGTAAGCCATCAGGTAATGACCCAGCGTGGTAGGCTGTGCCGGCTGATTATGCGTATACGCAGGCATCAACGCGGCTCGATGCTCCCAGGCCAGCTCTACCAGCGTGCTGCGAAGCTCCAACAAACCTTCGAAAAGATGAAGTAGATGCTGACGCAGCACCATGCGGTACATCGTCAAGTCGATATCGTTGCGGCTGCGCGCCGTGTGCATCTTGCCCGCGACCTCTTCTCCACAGGCAGCGGCGAACTTTTTCTCGAGATAGAAGAAGAGGTCTTCAAAGCTACCATCGTACTCAGCGCTGCGAATCTCTTCGCGGTCCAGCGCATCAAGCGCACGAATACAGCTGGCGGCCTCCTGATCCGGCATAATCCCCTGGCGGGCCAGCATCAGGGTATGGGCGTACTCGATCTCCAGCAGAGGCTCAAGAAAATACCGCTTTGCATCGGCAAAGACCGGGGCCAGCACAGTATCGCGATAGATCGGCGCTGGAAATTTTGTCGACTGCCCGGAGCTCTTCATCCATCTTCCTCTTGCGTTTCCTGCTTCAAGACAAAAAAGAGGTGGCGCAAACCATTATGGTATCGGTTCGCGCCACCGGGGATTGATTTACCAACGAACTGCAATACCGTACTGCACAATACGTGCTTCCAGCACCGAGCTGCGGTTGGTCGTGATTCCAAGCCCGGTTCCATAGGGACCGCGGGGATCGTTATTCGTCTGTATGACCGCCTGTACCGGTGCAAGGCCAGTCACATTGGTATGGTTGAAGAGATTGTTCGCCTCAAGAATGAACGAGGGCGAGATGCGCTCGAACAACTTGGGGAAGGTGCGCGTAAAGCGTCCGTCGAACTGGTAGACACTGGGAGAGCGAAGCGAGTTTCTTCCGACAAACAGCGGCCGTGTGACCGAAGCGACAGAAGAGTCTCCATTAAGGGAGACATTGGTGATGATGTTCTGCTGGTCGCCGGAGCTAACATTCGCCAGCAGTGCAATCATGTTGTTGTTGGCCAGGGTGTTCCAGAAACCCTTGCGAAGGCTGAACTCCGGCTGCATCACCGCAGTCAGGTTGAAGGCGCTGGGATGGTTAACAATACTGTTGCCGCGATCCCTCTTTCGATTCGTGGTGTCCTGAATGGAAGAGCTCTGCTCAAAGGTATTGACTTCTGGAGCATCCGAGATCGTATGCGACCAGGTATAGTTCGCATTAATCTGGATACCACGCGAGAGGGAGCGCGTGTAGTTCACAATCAACGCGTTGAAGCTGGTGTTCGCTCCCGATTCCACCTGGTTAATCTGGTTGAAGCGGGTATCTAGGCGGGTTGAAGCGTTCGCAACTGAACTGAAGGTCGGACGTCCGTCCGCGAGTTGCCCTGTCGGATTGATGGGATTGATATTGTGCAGATACTGAAGGTTCCGGCCGTTGGTCAGGATGTAACCCAGCATCAGAGTGTCGTAGCGGCTGAACTCATGCGAGAGCTGCATCGTCGCGTTCCACGTGTACTCATTCTTGAACTTCGGCGAAATCGTAGTCACATTCTGAGCTTGAGTGACACCAGTCGTGGAAGGAAGATTCGGGAAGGCGGGAGCACCAGCTGGAACAACTCCGTTCGTAATCGTATAGCTGAAGCTGTTAGTACGGTTTGATCCATCCAGGTTCAGCGCGTTGAACCAGAGGTTCGTTGGCGTCGCCTGGTAGAACATACCCGCGGAAGCCTTCAGCACCGTATGGTCATCCAGCTGGTACGAGAAGCCGAGTCGCGGTGAGAAATTCGTGTTCGGCGTGTTGAAGCTGCGCGAATTGACGAAAGGAGCATTCGGATTCGCCTGCGGTCCCTTGAAGCGATCATAGCGGGCGCCATAGATCATGGTTATGCGCGGGGTAATGCGCCACGTGTCCTGAATATATGTCCCAAAGAACATCGAGGCGTAGCCAACACCGTTTTTGTCCTGCTGACTGTCGAATTGGCTGTAGGCATATGGATTAGTTCCGTTTTTCGCCAGAAGATAGTTCGCCAGAGAGGTAAAGGTGTACCGGTTGTAGCTCACCAGCCGCTGACGATTGATCAATTGAGAAATATTGAATCCTCCCTTGATCGTATGGGCCCCGCGAATGTAGGTAATGTTGTCGCTGCCATTGGGGACCTTATCGGTGTACTGGTCGCCTCCACTGTACGAAGCGCCAATGTTAGCAACACCAGAAATCACGACCGCCGGATCTTTCCCACCCTGGGGCCCCGCAAAGTGCGAGTTATTACGGAAAGGCCAGGAGAAGCGAAGCTCGTTCAGCAGGTGATCGTTAAAGGTCGTAGTCAGCTGCATCCCAATCACGTGCGCACGATCGAGGAAGTCTACTCCCGTGCTCCGCGCATTCAAGCCACCGACCTGAGTGTTGTAGGGGAAGTCGTTCTTGAAGTAGTTGTAGCGGATAAACAACGAATTCTTCTTGTTGATGGTCCAGTCGCCGCGTCCCATCACGAAGTTGCCGTGCAACAGGCCGGGAGCGGCAGCCACCTGATCGGCAGGCAGTCCCAACGCTGCAATGTTGGCAGCAGTAATCGTCACAGGCGCAGGTTGTCCGCGAGTGACATGCTCATAAGCGCCGAAGAAGAACAGCTTGTCCTTGATAGCCGGACCGCCAGCATTGACGGAGAAGTCCTGAAGCTGCAAATTCGGCTTGGCCTTCGTTTTATCCGCAAAGAAGGGATACGCAGTCGCATCCTGCCAACGACGAAGCCACTGGAACAGGCCATGGAAGTTATTGGTTCCGCTGTTCGAGATAACGTTATAAACGTTGCCCGAAGTCCATCCAAATTCCGGAGAAAAGCTGTTCGAGACCGTCTGGACTTCTTTCACAAAGATGTTGCCGATGGGGAACAGACGTAGACCGATACGGTCGCTCTGCGTATTCACCATGCCGTCCATCTGGTAGTTGATGCGGTCCAGCAAACCATTCGTATTCAGCGTGCGAGGAATGCCAAGTTCTTGATTGGGATGTCCGCTCACGCCGGGCTGGAAGAGGATGAAGTTGTATGGGTTCCTCGAGGTCAAAGGAAGATTTTCAATCTCGCGCGAGTCTAGCGTGCGCTGCACATTCAGCGTCGAGGGATCGATGTTAGTGGCCGTAGCTGTTACCTCGATCTGCTCACTCGCGCTGCCTACGACCAGGGAGCTATCCAGCGTGGCTTCCTTACCAGCCGACAATGCAATCTGCTCATAGTGCGCGGTCGAGAAACCGTCCTTGCTAATGGAAACGCTATAGGTTCCCAGCGGAAGGTTCGGCATGACGAAGTAACCATCTCCCTCCGTCGTCGACGTCCTGGTGTATCCCAACGCGGCGTTGTTGATCGTAATGGTTGCCCCGGCAATGGAGGCCCCGCTCGCGTCGGTTACATGTCCGCGAATCGTACCGTTAATGGATTGGGACTGACCCCGCGCCACTGGCGGCGCGATCAGAACAGGGAGCCCCGCCAAAAGCGCGGCCCCGAGAAGTGAGGTTCGAATACTGCGGTAAGTCAACAAAATGGCCTCCTGGGACGCGAAAGAGAAATCTCCAAAACAGAAAACGAATTCGTTTCGCAAATACCGAGCGGAACGAAAACTTCCTAAAATCTATTTAAGAAGTTCGGAAGGTGGCTTCACGATAGTGAATCATTACAGTACTGTCAATAAAATTTTGAATCCTGATTATTCCAGCAGATGGACCTCGGTGGCTGCCAGGCTAAGGTAAATTGCGCCATAAAGCTGGGCTTGCGTCCCCAACGAACTCGACCGGACCTGCGGCTTGGCGAATTCATTGCGGGCTAGAAGCCTTTCCGTACATCGACAAAGCTCCGGGTGCGAGCCCACTCCGCCCCCTAGAATCACAACTTCAGGATCAATCGACAGCGCAAGATCCACAATGCAATCCGCCAGGATTTGCGCGGTATATTCCACGATTTGCGCAGCCTGCCGGTCGCCATCGACAGCCAGATCAAAAACCTCAGTTGCACGCAACTTTGCTAACTCTCCTACGGAAGCCTGCCCCACGCGGCTCAACAAGCTCTTCCACTCCGCTTCAATCCCCAACCCGCCAATCGACCGCTCCATCTGCCCCGGAGAATGCACCTCCAGTGCCTGGCGCGAATGGCCGCTCACCGCGGCATAACCGATCTCACCAGCACTCCAGTTCGCTCCATGGTGCAATCGCCCACGCAAAAAGATTCCCGCGCCTACGCCCGTCCCCAGGGCAACAAAGAGAAAATCTTCGATACCCGAGGCAGAGCCCTTCCAGTGCTCGCCCACGGCTGCAAGGTTCGTATCGTTCTCGATCGTGGCCCGTATTCCTAATTCGCGCTCGATCATGGCGCGTAGCGGAACATTGTTCCAATCCCGAAGATTGGGAGCTGAGATGACGACTCCCGAATCTACATTCGTGATACCCGGCGCCCCTACCGTGATATGAAGAACCTTCTTGAGCGAGGTGGATGCCTCCTGGCACATGATCTTCAGTCCATCGTGGACCAACGAGCAGACAGCCTTGGGAGTTCTCTGCTGGTCTGTAAACTGCGTAGCCCATTGCGTCACAATGCGGCCGTTCAAGTCCGCCAGCACCATCCGAAGCCGCGTTCCGCCAATATCCACTCCAGCAACATAGCCGTGGGTCGCATTAAAGCGCAGCATCTCCGGAGGACGACCACCGCTCGACTCTCCATCTCCGAGATTTTCAACCAGATCCAAAGATTCTAGATACGCTACTGCGCTGGATACCGTTGGCGCGCTCAAGCCGGAGAGACGAACGAGATCGGCCTTCGAACAAGGACTGTGCTCCCGTAACAATCGCAGAAGTCCACGTGCATTCACCTGGCGAAGATGCGACGGCCGTGAAGGTTGCACAGCGGAATCGGCAGAGGACTGAACTGAAGTAGAAGATGAGAATCGCATGAGGTCGTCTGTCGAGACATCATAACCTAAATTTCTTAATAATCTTTACAAAGTTTACTGTAGCTGATATCCATTTCATCCATACAGGAAAACGCCTTCTGTTCTGCGCCGGAAATTTCCGGAATCTGACGGCGGGGTTTTCGCACCAAAAAGAGATGTCATTCAAGGAGCCCTTTTGCCCATGAGACCTGATCTCCGTCGCGGGACCATTGCCACGCTTCTCACGCTCTCGCTTGTCATGGAGGGAGCAGTTGCAGTGGCCCAGCAGCACGAGCCGCCTGCCCGCTATCAATCTGCCTATGCCCGACCGCTGCCAATCGATCGCGGTTCCGTGGGGCTCTCCCAGACCCTGCAGAAACTGCACACCCGTGCGTCGCTCGCGATGGTCACCGCGCATCCCGACGATGAAGACGGTGGCATGCTCACTTACCAGAGCCGTGGGCAGGGAGTCGACACTACACTTCTTACTCTCAATCGTGGCGAAGGAGGACAGAATGTCATGACCTCCGACTACTGGGACCAGCTTGGCACACTCCGCACCCAGGAGTTGCTCGCCGCCGGAAACTACTACGGCGTACACCAGTATTGGACCCGCGTCGCCGACTTCGGCTTCTCCAAGAGCATCGAAGAGGCCCTCAAGACCTGGGGCGAAGATCGCGTCCTTTATGACGCCGTACGTGTCATCCGTATGCAACGCCCGCTCGTCGTCACCAGCGTCTTCGCTGGCAATGTCTCCGATGGACACGGTCACCATCAGGTCGCCGGCTACACCGCACAACGTGTCTACGCGATGGCCGGTGATCCCAAGGTCTTCCCCGATCAGATCAAGGCCGGCCTCCTTCCCTGGACTCCGCTCAAGGTCTATGCCCGCGTCCCCTTCGCCCGCGTAACCGAAAAAGGTATCTACGACTACGCAACTGGGCACTGGGAGCCCGTCCGCTTCCGCAACTACGTCACCAACACCTGGATTGAAGGCGTTCCCTCCACCACCCTGGAGATCCCTAGCGGAACCTACAATCCCATGCTCGGCTTCTCCTATCTCCAGACCTCTCGCGAGGGCTTGAACCAGCAGAAGACCCAGATGGGCGGCATCGCAATTCCGCTTCCCCGCCCCGTCACGACTCCGTATCACCTCTATGCCTCTCGCGTCCCTTCGTCAGAGCATGAGAAGAGCTTTTTCGATGGAATCGACATCACACTGGCTGGAATCGCCTCCTATGCTCCCAAGGCCGAGCAGGCATCCTGGCGCGAGAAGCTCAATGCGCTGAATGAGACCGTTGACTCCGCGCTCTCCTCTTTCAACGCAGAGAAGCCTGCGGCAATCGCCCCGACCCTTGCCAAAGGACTCGCACAGACCAACGCTCTTCTTGATGAGGTCGCCAAAAGCAAGCTCTCTGCTGAAGCTCGCTACAACATGACCCACGAGCTGCGCATCAAACAGCAGCAGTTCAACCTTGCGCTTGAGCAGTCGCTTGGTCTAACTCTTCTCTCGAACACCAGTGATGGCGCTCCCAGCAGCGGCCGCATGGGACCGATGGGAGATATGTCCACCCAGATCCCAACCTCGCAAACGGTCGTTCCTGGCGACAAGATCACTGTTGCCGTCCATGTTGCAAACCAGGGAACCGAACCGGTCTCTCTCTCTGCGATAGACGTTGTCTCCCAGGCTGGCCAGGGCTTTACGATCAATCCGCAATCTTCGTCCACCGGCGAGCTTGCCCCTGGCGCTGCGCGCGACGAATCCTTCAACGTCGTTGTCCCGAGCTCGGCCGAACTCACCAAGCCTTACTTTAGCCGCCCCAACCTCGAGCAGCCCTACTATAACCTCGACGATCCTCGTTATCTCAACCTTCCCACCCGCCCCTATCCGCTGCTTGCAACCGCGACGGTTACATATCATGATGTCGCCATCAAGCTCACCGGCGTCGTCCAGACTGTTCACCGCATCAACGGTGAAGGACCCGTTCTCGAGCCCCTGCTCATCGCGCCGGCCATCTCTCTCTCCGTCTCTCCCTATGCTGGCATCGTCCCCATCAACGATGGAGACCTCGACCTGCACGTCTCCTTGCACAGCTCCATCAAAGGCCCAGCCAAGGGGACCGTTCGGCTCGATCTGCCCCAGGGCTGGAAATCCACTCCCGAGGTCGCGAACTTCTCCACCATGCGCGAAGGCGAAGACCAGAACCTTACTTTCAAGGTCCAGCCTGAGCGCGTCGAGGCCAAACCATACACCATCACTGCGGTTGCCGAGTTCAATGGAGAGAAGTTCACCCAGGGATTCCAGACCGTCGGCTACCCTGGCCTGCGGCCCTATCCGCACTATCGGCCAGCCACCTATCGCACCACTGGCGTTGACGTAAAGACTGCATCAGACCTGCGCATCGGCTACATTATGGGCACCGGTGACGATGTTGCCACTTCCCTTGCAGACATCGGCATCCACCCCACGATGCTTTCGGCTGGTGAGATTGCTTCGGCAGACCTCTCGAAGTATGACGCCATCATCCTCGGCATTCGCGCCTATGCTGCACGGCCTGAACTGAAGACCTTCAACAATCGTCTTCTCGATTACGCAAAAAATGGCGGCACTGTCATCGTCCAATACCAAACCCAGGAGTACGACCACGACTACGGCCCTTATCCGCTGACGCTCTCCAGCGATCCCGAGAAGGTGGTCGAAGAGGACAACAAGGTCACCATCCTTGCCCCCAACGATCCCGTCCTCAACTGGCCCAACAAGATCACCACTGCCGACTTCAACGATTGGGTCGAAGAGCGTGGTCACGGCTTCATGCGGAAGTGGGACTCGCACTACATCGCTCTGACCGAGATGCACGATACCGATCAGGACCCCCAGAAGGGCGGGCTGCTCTACGCCCGTTATGGCAAAGGGGCCTATGTCTACATGGCATACGCCTTCTTCCGCCAGATGCCCGATGGCGTTCCCGGTTCTTTCCGCATCATGGCCAACCTGATCAGCATGGGCAAGAACCCAGGTCTTGCTCTGGGCAAGGATGCGGCTCCTGCTTCAGCGTCAGGAAATTAACTCCTTCTCCACGGCGGTGCGGGAGGAAACTCCTGCACCGCATTTTTTTTGAACGCATCTTCTTTACCGATACGCGGTCTTTGATCAGCTTCGGTCTTTCTCCAACTCAATCTTCGCAACGTCGTCTTTCTTCGCTGTGTCCTCACCAAAGAAATGAATCCCATTCCGCCCCCTGTCTTTAATCACGTACATGGCGGCATCGGCATTTCTGTAAAGTTCCTCCTCTTCCTGAGCAAAGTCCGGGAAGATACAAACACCCACGCTGACCGTGATATGGATCTCGCGTTCACCAATCACCGCCGACTGAGCTGCATTCTTCACAATCTCAAAACCACAACGTCTGACGTCTTCAATATTCTTGAAATCCGGCATCACGATCACAAACTCATCGCCGCCCATGCGGGCCACCGTATCAGTCTCCCGGACAGAGGACATCAATCTCTCCCCCATGACGACGAGTAAAGCATCTCCATCCGCATGACCGAGAGAATCATTGATCTGCTTGAAATGATCGATATCCAGCACAAAAAATGCGACCCTGTGACGATACCGGCGGGCTCGCAGAACGGCCTGGTGCAGGCGGTCCTGCAACAGGGTGCGGTTGGCCAGGCCAGTCAATTGATCATGGTGGGCCAGATGCTGAACGTGGTCCACCATGAGTTTGCTCTCCGTCACATCACGACTCGTAATCGCGATTCCGCTACCGAGCTTCACCACTTGGATATTCAGCCAGGTGGCTTTAATCCTCTCGTCGTCGATAAAGACCTCACAGGCCAACGGAACGCCAGTCCGAACCACCTCTTTGTACTTTTCAATCAACCCCGAAGTCATCATGTAAGGACGAACTTCGGTAAGAATCTTTCCCAACAGCTTCTCGCGCCTCGTGTTCAATCGGCGTTCTGCGTTGGGATTGATATAGCTGAAGCGAAAGTCAACAATCTCGCCCGAGGCATCCGCGATACCGTCGAAGATATAGAAGTCGTCGAGGCTGCTCTCGACAGAAGCAAGAAATCGGGCGTGCTCCTTTTGCACCAGCATCGCACTCTCTTTCATATTCCTCAGCTCAGAAAAAACAGCCATGACTCCCACAGCAAGAGGAATCGCGCTCAACAGCTGAATCCATGCCATCCTGTGCGGAAGCGGAGCCGGATGGAACACCGAGAGAGCAATACCGATAAACCGCTCCATGGCAAAAAAGAGAACCAAAAGAAAGAGGGAATATCGAGTAAAGACCAGTGGAAGATTCGTGCTGGATAAGCTTGCAATTCTCCACATCCAGACCAGGCAGGCCATACAGGCCACCCATACAACACCATCCATTGCAAACTGCTGGCCAACGATGTTGTGCCATCCGAACTTAATCTGCAGGACCAGCCGATCAAGGGGATAAAACAGGAGGAGAAGCGCCGTTATAACAAACAGGAAGAACACGGCTGCCTGTCGTCGCTCCGAAAAATTATGTATCTTTCTCACGAAAATGCCCTATCGTGTTTTTGCATTTCTTCCTGTCGCCTGCATATCTTTGGAGGTCGCGCAGCCTATCATAGTTCATGAGCCAGGAAGGACATTCCATCGCTCCTGAAGAAACTTCGGTTTTTGTGATCGTAAACCCTCAGATTTTTCTCCATCATCGTCTACGGGTTCTTTTTTCACACAGTAAGTTCTAAATTGGTATAGAGGTATAGACAAGTTAAATGAACGTCACCACACGTAACTTTCCACACGCCATGCTTCGCGAGATCTTTGAGCAGCCCAGCGCCATCGCCGAAACTCTCGCCGCTTATGCCGATCAGGCCACTCTTCGCGAAGATGTCTTTCTCGCTGCCCGTCAGGCCCTCGTCGGCCGCGACTCCATCCTGATCGCCGCATCCGGCTCCAGCCGCCACGCCGGCCTTGCTGGAGAGATTCTCTTTGAAGACCTCGCCGGAATTGCCGTCGACGTCGAGTACGCCAGCGAGTACATCTACCGCTCTACCCAGACTCTCAAGAACCCCTGCTTCGTCGTTATCTCGCAATCCGGTGAGACCGCCGATACCTCCGAGGCCCTCCGCGAAGCCATCGCCCGAGGCAGCTCGACGATCGCCATCACGAACAAACCCGAGTCTTCAATGGCGAAGCTCGCCGCCTGTTCTCTACCCACCTATGCAGGAGTCGAACGTGCCGTCCCAGCCACCAAGAGTTTTACCACCCAGCTCGTCGTCGTCTCCCTGCTCGCACTCTATGCCGCCCGCGTACGCGGCCGTATGACCCGTGCCGTGGTGGAATCCCACCTCGACCACCTCTTCCATGTGCCCGAGGCGATGGAAGCAGCTCTCCCACGCTGGGAAAAGCAAGTCTCCGAGACTACAACAGCTCTGAAGGATGCCGAAAGCTTTCTCTTCCTCGGGCGCGGCGTTCACTACCCCATGGCCCGCGAAGGCGCCCTCAAGCTCAAAGAATCGGCTTACATTCAGGCCGAGGGTTATCCCACCGGCGAGCTCAAGCACGGTCCCAATGCTCTGGTCAGTCGGAACAATCCTCTTGTCGTTCTCGCTACCTGCGATCCTTCCGCACCCGATTCTGTCCTCCGTTACGAGAAGACCGTCAACCTCGTTCGCGACATGCATAAGCAGGGCGCTCAGATCCTCTCCGTCGTCACAGAAGGAGATACCCGCGTCGCCGAGCTGAGTGATCACGCCATTGAAGTTCCTCGCGCCGCAGAGTACATCTCTCCACTCTATGAAGTGGTACCACTCCAGCTGTTGGCTTACTTTATGGCAACGGCTCGCGGCATCGACGTCGATAATCCGCGCAACCTCGTCAAGGCCGTGGTGCAGGAGTAGATTTCTGCACCAGGCACAGTGCACCCCAAAAGCTAAGCGGCTGATTCAACGACCGTTTGGCTGGATTCGATCAGAGTAAAAGCGAAATATGGGCGAAAATACAACCTGAGGTTATCCACTTGGTAAACCTAGTAACTAACTGAAAAATAACTGTTTATAGTTACTCGGATTAAACCTTGACACGTCATTTTGCCAAACATAGTATTTCGCCAGAAAGTTCTGATGGCCTTGCCTCCGTTGGAACTATTCTCCCTAAAAGGAAGAAGCCGCCCTGTTGCCGGGCGGCTTCTTCGCGTCTCTAGAGACATATCGCACTCTCTCCGCAGTACCAAGTTTCGACGCTGTCATTGGACAGTTCGCTCCCATTCAATGGAATGTGTCATCCTGAGCAAAGTTTTGTCGCGCCCTCGCGCGACAAAAACGAAGTCGAAGGATCTGCGGTCAAACCTACCCATCCTTCTGAAGGAAGTGCAGCGAAACGAAGAATCTCTGTCAACCCCAGAAACCATCTAAACCCAATATCGACAATGCAATACAAAGTGCGGAATAAACTTCTCCGATTGCTAGAATTTAACTAGGCTGCATAAACAGATCAGGTCACCAATCTGTAGCCAGACTCTTGGAGAGGTGTCATCCCGAGCGGAGCACAGCGAGGTCGAGGGATCTGCGATATCCCTCTTACCGATAAAAGATTCAAGACTACCTATGCTGCAACGAAGTACCAAGCTAAGTTGTATCGATTGAATACTTTGCACACAAAGGTACGGGGGGAGGGGTCCTTCGTCAAAGCTGGAGACGCACCCTCCACCGAGTCAACACGGCAACAATCCCCAGGATGAATGCGGTGAAGATCAGGGAGCGGAGAACGCCGGGAACTCCCGATACGAAGTGAGTCCGAAACCACGTGATCCCCAACGCACCGAGGATGAAGTACCAGAAGTCCGGCACAAGATAAGTCAGCAACGTGTTCGCTCCAGCCGGACGAGCGAAGGCAGCCCAGCGCGTATACCTCTGAACGTCGCAGATCCAATAAAGCAACATGAAGATCAGGATGCTTGATCCGACGCAGTAGAGACTCCATGTCGGTGTCGCGCGAATCTTCGAAATTCCCAACGGAGTCAGCAGATACGCCGCCACCAGACAGATCCCTGCAAAAGCAGCTGCAGTGGTCATCTTGGAACGCACCGTCGGCCAATGCGCACTCTGTTTGCCGACGAAGATGATGGACGTAGCCACGCCAGCCATGGCGATGAGAGTGTCCGAACCATTGCCAAAGGGCCAGAGATAGAGTCCGGCATGTCGGGGAAACTCGATCCAGTGGACCGTGCAGAAGCAACAAAAGACCGTAAGCACTGTGAGCCACGCAAAAGGGGCCCAACGCCAACGACGAGTCGGGATATAGAGGATGCAGGTAGTGAGATAAGCAAAGGCAAGCAGCCCGAGAATCTCCGGATACGCAGTCCTGATCCAGGCGACGCTTCCGTCCTTCGCCGTGCGCCGGAAGATCGCGAACATCACGATCATCAACGCCAGCCCAGAGAAACGAAGTGTCCTGACAAGAACTTTATGCTCTTCCGCCTTTGGATAAACCATCCAGAAAAGCACACCACCCAGAAGCGCGAGGATGGCCCAGACATGCGGTTTCATATGGATCAACGCTGGATCTCCCGCACGTGCATTCGCCAGGATCAGTCCCAGCACCAGCAGCGAGAACGAGCGGGACACCACATGCTTCCACAATTGCGCCTGCGAAGGAACTTTGCGCAATCGCTGTTCAATCGCGAGGGGAATCGCCATGCCAAGAATAAAGAGGAAGGCAGGAAAGACCATATCGACGTAAGTCATGGCATTCACATTGCCCGGCGCATGATAGGTCCACCACGGAAGACCTTTGACCGCATCCAGATCATTGACGAAGATCATGACCAGCATGGTGAGACCACGAAAGACGTCAATGGAGGCGACGCGCGGCGCCTGTACAGTGGTGTCGGCTGTCTGGGTTCCGAGCTGAGCGGCGGCCATCTTTAGTTGCCTTTAGAGGATGTGGTACCGAGAGGAGTAAGCCCGGCGTGAACAGCTTCCAGCAGGATTCCAGTAGAGTCATTAAAATACTCCCAGAACATCACTCCCGCGAGGTGATGCTTGGTGACATATCTGCACTTGGCGGCAAGCGATTGAGGGTCTTCGTAGGTCACAAAAATCTTTTTCTGCGGGTTATAGAGATAAGGAACAGAAGCCTCTGCGTCCCAGTAACGAACATACCCACTGGCCAGTAGATTGGGCAGGTCAGGGTACGAGAAATGAGTTCCCTTCGCCGCCTTGCCCGCCTGGAAAAGGCCGTGGTTCTTGTTCTCCACCTCGCCCCAGCTGCGGCCATAGAATGGAACGCCAAGAACGAGCTTGCGCGGAGAGACGCCCGCTTGCAGGTACTCCGTAACCGAGCGATCCGCGGAGACATTCTTCGGGTCCGCAGGATTGTGGAAGAGAGGAGCGTCATGCCCCGTTGCTGGACCACCCACATAGAAGTCGTAGGTCATCAGGTTGATCGTATCGACGTAGTGCTGGACCTTCGCCATCTCGGTGTTGTCGAGAAACTTCGTTGAGGCTCCCGTAGCAATCGAAGTGTAGAGACGGCGGCCAAGCCGGGTTTGCTCGCGATCGAGCCGTTGGCGAAGCTCGGCGAGTAGCAGCGTAAAGTTGCGTTTGTCCTCAGGACGGAAGGTGTTACCGCCGCCGATTTGGCCCGGGTACTCCCAGTCGATGTCGACACCATCGAGCTTGTGCCGTTCAACAAAGCGAACCGCGCTGTCGATGAAGCGGGCCCTGGAGCGTTGGGTAAGAGCAGCATCCGAAAAACCACCTGACCAGGTCCATCCCCCAACGGAGATGAGGATCTTGAGCGAGGGATTGGTGCGCTTCAGCTTATTAAGGATGACGAAGTTTTCCGCGTCGCGAGGAAAGCCTTCGACGATCTCGCCATTCTTGACATTGGCAAAGGCATAGTTGATCCGCGTCAACCGCCGTGCATTCACCTCTTCCGGGCCCAGAACGCGGTCCCTGGGAAACACATAGGCGATCACCTCGCGGGTCACTGCGGCCGGACCATGTTGAACAGAAGCTGTATCGGCGGAGTTCATAGAAAAACAAAGCCCTGGCACACAGAATGCGATGAAAGCTACCGCGAGCCGGAAAAACGAGATTCCTGAGAATTGCATGGTGCATTGAGAGTAATCGAAGGGGGGCTGCAAGCATCGGGCATCCGACCGTTGCGCCTGCCGTTTATTCTGGATAAACTTATCAAGGCAGGGAAAGTCTGTACCCACGGATGGGTGGTTCGTGGAATCCTTAGCGCCGATGTAGCTCAGCTGGTAGAGCAACTGATTCGTAATCAGTAGGTCAGCGGTTCAAATCCGCTCATCGGCTCCACTTTCCGGGTGGAGATTGCTGCAGTTCCGTGCCCCGGCTGGTGTTAGCCTTTAGAAGGCCCGCCTGCCTCATGCGGAGGGATGTGTGAGTGGTTGAAACAGGCGGTCTTGAAAACCGCTTTGGTCGAAAGGCCAACGGGGGTTCGAATCCCTCTCCCTCCGCCATTAAGTCTTCTCTCTAAAAAAATCAACAGGTTTCCTATAAGCCTAAGTAGCCCAAAAGAGTGTCGAACTGTCACCAGCTGATCAACCTAAGAGCGTTTTTAACCCTACAAAAACCATTGCGATACAAACAGAATCGTTCGATACGAGTCTGTCCATCGCTCGCTGTTGGCCCATGAAAGATTTCGTCATCGACTATGCGATGGATATGAACCACTTCGAGAAATTGATCAGCATGACCACACCGCCGGAAATCTCGTTCAACAAAGGTAATGGATAAGGTAATGGATATAGATGGGACTTATCCCAACGTTCCAAAAGAAACGGCACGTCTCTCAGTTTGAAAATTCGAAAATAAACCGCTCCTAATATCACGCGGCTTAAATAGCTTTGCCAAAATTAGATAACAGTGTCGAGCTACGCATTGCTAGGTTAGTATGGTGCATCCATAGGATGCCCAACTACTGATGGGTAAACCGAAGCACTCTGGCCAATAGAATCATAATCAAGTTGATGCAAACCATTACCAGAATGGAAGGGTACTTTGGGTCGTATTTGAGAATAGAAAGGCATGCAGTTATGGGTGGTGTTCGACTGGATGGCGCATCTCGAATATCTGGGATGCTCAAAGTGGAAGAGCTGAAAGACCTGGTTCTGCGCGATGAGATTCGGACTGTCATCGTTGCCTTTACAGATCACTGCGGCCGTCTGATTGGGAAGCGATTTGATGCAGATATGTTCCTCGAAAGCGTGAGCGAACACGGTACGCATGTGTGTGACTACTTGCTGGCAAACGATATGGAGATGGCGCCGGTCAGCGGATATCGTTTTACTGGCTGGCAGAGTGGCTATGGCGATCTGCTTCTGACGCCTGACCTAAGCACCCTGCGACTGGCAAGCTGGCTGGAAAAGACAGCAATGATTCTATGTGATGTAAAGAGCGAGAAAACCGGGCAGCCTGTTGCCATCGCGCCCCGATCGATCCTGAAGCAGCAGTTGGAAAGCGCACGTGAGTTGTCGCTTGAGAGTATGGCTGCGTCGGAATTGGAGTACTACCTGTTCCGGAATAGCTATCGCGATGCGGCTTTGAAAGACTATTCCGGCCTGGAAGAAGCAGGCTGGTATTCGGAGGATTATCACATCCTCCAGGGAACGCGGAATGAAAACTTCACGGCAGCCGTGCGTCATCATCTAAAGCTCTCTGGAGTGCCGGTGGAAAGCTCCAAAGGAGAATGGGGTACAGGCCAGCACGAGCTCAATGTGCGCCATACAGAGACGCTAGAGATGGCAGACCGCCATGTGATCTATAAGCAATGCATGAAGGAAATAGCGGACCAGCAGGGATTGAGCGTGAGCTTCATGGCGAAATTTTCCGCCACCACAGCTGGGTCAAGCAGCCATATCCATCTGAGCCTGTGGAGGGATGGCGTCAATGCTTTCGTAGGTGATGAGTCATGTGGACCGGTAAAGTGCTCGAACTTGTTTCGCTGGTTTCTGGGCGGCTGGATTCGTCATGTTCCGGAAGTCATGGTGTTTTATGCGCCGACAGTCAATTCCTATAAACGGTATGTCGAGGGATCATGGGCGCCGACCCGTATCGCATGGAGTTACGACAATCGCACTGCAGGATTTCGGATCGTTGGCCATGGCTCGAGTCTTCGCATCGAGTGCCGGATACCGGGTGCGGATTGCAATCCTTATCTCGCTTTTGCTGCAGTCCTGGCTTCAGGTCTCGATGGGATCAGAGAAAAGATCGAGCCTCCGGAATGCATCTCGGGAGACCTCTATGATGCGATCGACATCCCCCGCGTGCCCAAGACATTAGCAGAAGCTGCCCGGTATTTCGCGAACAGCGATTTCACGCGGAAAGCTTTTGGCGAAGAAGTCGTAGAGCACTACACCCACTTCTTCGAAACCGAACAGAATGCATTCAATAGCGCAGTTACGGACTGGGAACGCAAAAGGTATTTCGAAAGAATCTAAAGGGTGCAGCCGTGTTAGGGCATAAGGCCCGATGAGAGGATAAGGCGATCGTGAGACTTGAGAATAAAGTTGCTTTGATTACGGGCGGTTCCAGTGGTATTGGCCGTGAAGCTTCTCTGTTGTTTGCGCGTGAAGGCGCTTGTGTGGTGGTCTCCGATGTCGATGATGAGGGTGGCCAACAAACGGTAGAGATGATCCAACAGCAGAATGGAAAAGCAGCATTTGTTCATGCGGATGTTTCCAAAGCGACGGATTGTGAACGAATGGTAGCGTTCACCGAGGAACAGTTCGGTAAATTGAATGTGCTATTCAACAATGCTGGAATTATGCACCCCAAGGACGATGACGCAATTTCTACTGAAGAAAATATCTGGGATATCACAATGAACATCAACGCTAAGGGCGTGTTCTTTGGGTGTAAACATGGCATTCCAGCATTACGCAGAGCCGGTGGCGGCTCCATTGTGAATACAGCATCTTTTGTGGCGCTCCTTGGAGCGGCGACTCCACAGATTGCCTATACAGCAAGTAAGGGAGCTGTGCTGTCCATGACTCGTGAACTTGCAGTGATTCACGCACGTGAGAATATCCGGGTGAATGCGCTATGTCCGGGACCACTGAGGACTGAGTTGCTGATGAAGTTTCTTGATACAGAACAGAAACGGCAAAGAAGGCTTGTCCATATCCCCATCGGACGCTTTGGTGAGGCGGCAGAGATCGCTCGCGCTGCATTGTTCCTGGCATCGGATGATTCCTCCTTTGTGACGGGCACAGAATTTCTGGTGGATGGTGGCATCACGGCCGCCTATGTAACTCCGGAGTGAACATGTTACAGAGCAGCACTGCCGCTAGTTCTTCTCAAGTCAGGACAATCAGCCCTGTCGATGGCTCTGTCTATGTGGAACGTCCATGGGCATCCGAAGTAGAAATTGAAGCTGCTCTTATCAAAGCAAAGAAGGCGCAACGAGAGTGGAAAACTATCCCGGTTGCCGAGCGTGCTGCGATCTGCAGGAAAGCTGTAGCACTACTGGTTGATCGCGCCGAGCAGCTTGGAACCGAACTTACATGGCAGATGGGGCGCCCGATTCGCTATAGCCCGATGGAGATTCGGAACGGTTTTCAAGAGCGGTCCCAATACATGATCGATATCGCAGAATCTGAACTTGCGGATCTTGAGGTAGAACCGAAAGATAATTTTCGCCGCTTCATTCGCAAAGAGCCGATCGGTGTAGTGTTCGCAATTATGCCGTGGAACTACCCCTATCTGTGCTCCGGCAATTTGATCATCCCTGCCATCATGGCGGGCAACAGTGTAATTCTCAAGCCTTCGCCTCAGACCCCGCTGATCGCCGAAAGATATGCGGAATCCTTTGAACAAGCCGGATTGCCGAAAGGAGTTTTTCAGTTCCTACACCTGACGAATGACCAGGTAGAACGGGTAATCTGTGATCCACGAGTCGACTTTGTGGCGTTCACCGGATCGGTGACTGGCGGGCACAGCATACAACACGCACGGGGAGAGCGCTTCATCGGCACAGGCTTAGAGTTGGGAGGAAAAGACCCGGCCTATGTTCGTGCGGACGCGTTTCTGGAACAAACGATTGAGAACCTTGTGGATGGCGTGTTCTTCAACTCTGGGCAGTCCTGTTGCGCCGTCGAAAGGATTTATGTCCATCAGGATGTCTGGGAAAAGTTTGTAGAAGGGTTCGTCGAGCTTACGAAGAAGTATGTGTTGGGCAATCCTTTGGATCCTGCAACTACTCTGGGCCCTGTGATCAACGAGCGGGCTGCGGCTTCAGTGCGCATGAAGGTGGAAGAGGCCATTCATGAGGGAGGAGCACGGCCCTTGGTGGACACCTCGCTTTTCCCAGGTAACAAGCCAGGCACACCGTACCTCGCACCCCAGGTACTTGTGGATGTTAACCATGGAATGTCAATTATGACGGAGGAAACATTCGGACCGGTAGCTCCGCTGATGCGGGTAAAAGACGATCACGAGGCAGTGGCCCTGATGAATGACAGTCGTTATGGGTTGACGGCTTCGGTCTGGACGTCGGACGCCGATGCTGCTCTGAAAATTGGACATCAGATAGAAAGCGGCACCTGGTTTATGAACCGCTGTGATTATGTGGATCCTGCGCTCCCGTGGACAGGAATAAAAGATTCCGGACATGGTGCCAGTCTTTCTCGATATGGATATGCTTCGCTCACCCAACCGAAATCATTCCATCTACGCATTTCTCTATAAGCGTTGAAAGTATGCGTTGCTGCCTGTGATCGTCACTGGACCTCGTGGTCGAGCACAGGTGCCTCTCTCATTGTGGCTCGATGGCTCAACCTGTAGATACCATAGCCCAGTACCAGCAGCGCGACGAATAGCAACGAAACCAGCCGGTTGTAGTACACCAAGCTGCCGATAGCGATACATGCGCACGCCAATGTCCAGATGGGGGTGAAAGGATAACCAATTGCGCGGAATGGGCGTGGCAATTCGGGTTCTTTTTTCCGAAGAACGATGAGCGCAACCATACTCAGGATGTACATCAACAGTGCACCCAGCGCTGATACTGTAACGATGTTTGCCGTTAAAGGTTGGCCGCCAAAACTGATTACCTTATCGCTGAAGATCGCAGCAATGCCGACGACACCGCCAGCAAGAATGGCAAGCCAAGGTGTACCGAAAGAAGGATGGATCGCGCCAAGGAAGCTTGGCAAATATCCCGCTCGCGCCAAAGCATAGATTTGGCGCGAGTAGCCGAGAATGATTCCGTGAAAAGATGCAATCAGGCCAAAGAGCCCTAGCCATACCAACATATGCAACCATCCGCTTCGCGCTCCGACAATCAGCTTCATTGCTTGTGGCAGAGGATCATTAATATTTGCCAACATACGCCAATCGCCTGCTGAGCCAGCAAATATCATTACGCCAAAGGCAAGCAGCAAAAGTGTTCCTATACCGGTGAGATAAGCAATCGGGATCGAACGCTTAGGCTCGCGAGCTTCTTCGGCAGCCATTGCAACACCCTCGATAGCCAAGAAAAACCAGATCGCAAACGGAATTGACGCGAACAAACCACCGAATAGATGAGGGGATATGTGATTGCTGCCAGCCCATCCGTGACTGACAAAGTTACTAAGATGTGCTCCGGGAAAGACTACCGCCATGAAGACCAGCAACTCTCCAATGGCAAGCAAGGTGACGAACAGTTCGAAGGTAGCAGCGACCTGCACGCCAACAATATTCAGCAGCATAAAGACGATATAAGCAATTACCGCCGCAGTACGCGGTACCAGTGAGGGAAATTGCAGATTTAGATAAGACCCGATCGCAAGCGCAATGGCCGGAGGTGCGAAAACGAACTCGATCAGAGTAGCGGCCCCAGCCAGATATGCTCCGGTGGGACCGAAGGCTCGTTGCGCGTAAGCAAATGGACCTCCGGCGTGAGGGATTGAGGTAGTCAGTTCGGTAAAACAGAATATGAAGGCGGTATACATTGCTGCCACAAAAACGGTTGTAATCAGAAAGCCGAGTGTCCCAGCACTGGCCCAGCCATAACTCCAGCCAAAGTACTCTCCGGAGATCACCAGACCAACGGCGATGGCCCAGAGCTGAACGGTGCCGAGCGTCGCCTTCAAATGTACTTCTTGTGACACAAGTCGTACCTCAGACGGTTAAATAGAGAGTCCTAGTGTAGGCGACAACCCCGCTCGCACCACTAGCGAGATTCGGCAAAAAGAGATGTGAGCCAGTCGCATAAGAGGTTTGTTGCTTTTCCCGACTCATCCTCGCTGCTTGCAAAATTTCTTCTACTGTAACCATTGCTGACGCATAATTGAACCATTCTTCCATAAGGAGTCTGCGGATGACGCAATTGGATGGATTTCCGTTGCCCCATTCTGCATCAGACGGGATTCGGGTTGCTACGTCGAATGACGCCGACGATCATGCTGCCAATTTGACCCGCTGGAAGCAGACGTACGATCAACTGGCTCCGGGAAGATTCCAGGGGATCCTACGTGAGTTTTGGCTTGGCCCCCAGATGCAGGTTTTTGAGGAGACAACGAGTCATGCTTTACGCCAGAGCTGCCTGGTGTGGAAGGGAGCGAGTTGGTTCGGAATTCCTGTAAGCGACGGCCTCTGCGGCCGGATCGGTGCGCGCTTACTCGATCGTGTCGATATCGCAGTGCGGCCCGGAGGACGCGCGTTCGAACTCGTCACACCAGCTTCATTCCGGATTCTTGGCGTAGTTATCGATACAGAACATTTGCTCAAATACATCGCTGAGATGGAGCACGTCGACCTCAAAATTTCTGCCTTGGAGTCTGAGGTTCTCCGCCCCTGCGCCAAGGCACGTCAACATCTGACAAATTCTCTTGCGGTGGTATTCAAAACGGGAGAACTATACCTGGAGAACCAAAACGTTCAGGAGTCTCTGCGTGAAGCACTGCTCAGCTTGATTGCTGAAGCCTGCACGGCGGGAACTTCTCCCGAGACACCGTCATTGACATTGATGGGACGTTATCGCCTTATGCATCGGGTCCGTGATTTTGTTCTGGACCACAAGGATGAACCAATTTCGATCCCAAGACTCTGTAGAACCTTCGGGGTAAGTCGCCGTACACTGCAATATGCGTTTCATGAGGTCTGTGGCGTTAGCCCGAACGCCTATCTGCGTGTTCTGCGCTTGAATGGCGTTCGCCGCGCTTTGCGCACCGCTATCCCGGGGACGCAAGGAGTCCAAGATCTCGCAGCGGAGTGGGGATTTTGGAATCCGAGCCAGTTTGCATGTGATTACAAGAAGTTGTTCGGAGAACGCCCTTCCGATAGCTTGCTTCGAAGCGCCCATATCTATTCTTTTGCCGAATCTCGATAACGACCCATTCTCCTAGATTCGTATTCTCGCAGCAGCAAGATTTTCCATTTGCGATGTTGTGGATCCTGTTTGCGCAGTGACTCCACGGCCCGACTTGCGGCCTTGCGCAAAAGCAGCTCTCACACCGCATCCCAAATAGGTACCACTTGAAAATCTGAAAGTCATGCTTGATTTACGGAGGAAGCCAAATGCCGAACCGCTCCAAGTTCCACCATCTAAAGCGACCAGGAAGATTGACCTTTGTTCTGGGATTACTCTGTATCGCTCTTCCAACCGCGAACAGTAATGCGCAGTCCATTCAAGGTTCTGTCATCGGAAACGTGCATGATTCAGCAAATGCCGTTATTCCAAATGCTACCGTCACCCTGATGAACGTCGATGAAGGAACCAGCCGTACGGCCACTACCGGTTCCGACGGTAACTATCGATTTATCGACGCAAAGGCCGGTCACTACACTGTACAGGTGACCGCGCCGGGCTTTGCGAAATGGTCGGTCACAAACGCTATCCTTGCTGCTCGCCAGGATCTCCGTATCGATGCGACGATGCACGCCGGAAGCGTTCAACAGGAGATGGTCGTTTCTGCCGAAGCAGTCAATGGCGTCGAGACAGACGACCCTTCGATCAGCAGCAGCTATAACACGAAGCAGATTGCTACTCTGCCGGTAAACACGCGGGCAAGCAGCACTGGAACCAGCGCCATCAATATTGTAGGAACACTCCCTGGGGTTCAGGCCGCTAAGGGCGCCTTCTCGTTGCAGGGCGGCCTGCCATTCCAAACAGAAATTTCGGTTGATGGCATTACAGTGCAGAACACCTCAGGCAGTGGTCCGTTAGGCGACGCATTCCCGTCGAGCGAAGGCATCTCGGAGATGAGGGCCGATGGAACGCAGAACAGCGCTGAGTTTGGGCAGCCAGGCGAGATTACGGTCATTACCAAGGGCGGCACGAACGTGATGCACGGATCTGCATTCTGGTATCACCAAAACGCGGCATTCAATGCCATCCCTTATACGTTTCCGATTACACCGACGAAGCCGAAGCTGGTTGCCAATACATTCGGGGCCAGCTTTGGCGGTCCGGTAGTAATTCCGCACCTGTATAACGGTCGAAACCGCACCTTCATTTTTGGTGACTACGAAGGCTGGCGGTATCCGGCTCAGACGACAAAGCGGTATGTTGTGCCGACGGCGGCGATGAAGAAGGGCGATTTCTCAAACTATAACTCTCCGGGCTTTGCGGGGCTGCAAAACCCTTTCACAGGAGCCAGCTACGGAAAGGTGCTGCCTTCGTCTTCCATCAACGCAGCTACGCAGAAGCTATTGCAGTTCTTCCCGGATCCCAATACTGGAAACATCGGCTCCTACATCGATGACGGATCGGCGAACTATATTACAAACAAAGATCAGAGCAAAAGTTCAAATCAGTTTGATATCCGCGGCGATCAGTATTTCGGCAGCAATCAAAAATTTCTGGTTTGGGGAAGGTATACCTGGAAGAACTTCCCGCAGAACCAGCCGCAAACCCTAAGTGTGCAGGGATCGCAAAACACGATTAAATCGCGCGTACTGAAGGTCGACGCCAACTACACCATCACACCACGACTGATCAACGAGTTTGGCTATGGTTTTACGCGCTACTCCTCCGGCACCACGAACAGCTTCAATGGAAAAGACTTTACCAATGGCCTAGGGCTGAATGGATTGCAGAATCTTTTCTACAATGGTCTTCCGGAGCTGGACTTCAACAATCTGACGAACCTCGATGCTGATCGTCTGGATTCGGTTTCGCAATCGAATACCTCGGTCTACACTGACGGTCTAAGCTGGTCGCTGGGTAAGCACCAGTTGAAGTTTGGCCTCGACATCCGCACCATCCAGGCGATTACTCCGCTCGGTTTCAATGGCGCCGACAACTATGGCACGTTTGGCTTCAATACCAGTGGCAGCCAAGGACTGTTTACTGGCGTCGACTTTGCGGACTTTCTACTGGGACTTCCGTACCAGACGTTCTACGATGTGGTGAGCCAGGACAACAACGGCAAATCGACACATTACCACTTCTACGCTCAGGATCAATGGGCTGCTACGCCGAACCTGACTCTTAGCTACGGAGTGCGGTACGAACTGCATCCGCCATACTCCGACGTCCATGGCGACATCGGCAACTTCGACCCGTCGCGCGCGCTTTCGGGTTCGGTAATCTATCCGGACGGATTCTCGAATCTGCTGGCGACTGGCTTTCTGGCAAGCGCCAACGCCTGCATGCCCTACGGCACCAGCTCAGGCGCAACCATCAACGGAGCACCGTGCATGCCCGTGCTCTCCAAC
Organism: Edaphobacter sp. 4G125; assembly: GCF_014274685.1. Classification (NCBI taxonomy): domain Bacteria; kingdom Pseudomonadati; phylum Acidobacteriota; class Terriglobia; order Terriglobales; family Acidobacteriaceae; genus Edaphobacter; species Edaphobacter albus. The sequence goes on along the minus strand of NZ_CP060393.1, from coordinate 808,602 downwards.
AGCCAGGCTGGTTATCCAGGTGGGTTGAAGCATTATCCGAAGTACCGGATTATGCCGCGCTTCGGCTTTGCGTGGCGTCCGTTCAGCAACACCAAGACCTCGGTGCGCGGCGGCTTTGGCATGTACAACATCACGCTGCTGGGCAGCAACTTCTACTCGCTGACCGGCACGCTTCAGGCGCAGACCACGCAGTACACCAACACCTACAACCCAACGACCAACGCCATCGGATACCAATGGCCCAACATCTATGCCGGCGCCGGCAACGGCGGCTGCTTCACCTGCTATGGTCAGGGCTACTTCGGTACAGCAAACAGTACTAACTGGAAAGACCCTTACACGGAGCAATGGTCACTGGGTATCGACCAGGACCTGGGGCAGGGCTACACAATGCGTCTGTCGTATATCGGTTCGATCACACGCCATCTGGTGTATGCGCCGGACGAAAACACACTGCCGTTCTCAAGCACGGTTTCGGCATACAATCAGCCGCTGAGCGCGCGTCGCTTCCCGAACTGGGGGCGCATCAATACCCGCGATACGGGTGCGAATTCGAACTATAACTCCATGCAGCTTGAGTTCGCGCATCGCTATCACAACGGCCTGCAGTTCGATTCGATCTACACCTTTGCCAAGGGACTGGCCAATAACCAAGGCCCGGGTAGCACCAGTTTCACTGGTGAAGCCGGCGGCGGCAGAGCCACGACGATTCTGGATCACCGCGTTGATTTCGGCAATGTGTACGGCACGCGTCGCAGCCTGTGGAATACGACCATGGTCTACGACCTTCCATTCGGCCGTGGTCGAATGTATGGTGGCAATATGTCGCACATGCTCGATCTGCTCGTTGGCGGATGGCAGATGACGAACATCTTCCTTCTACAATCGGGTCCATTTGAATCTCCCTACTTCCCCAGCGGACAAGGCGATCCATCGGGTACAGGGTCTGGCCTCAATGGCTCCGGTACCGGATACGATCCCGGACATCGCAACCAGTATCCGGATCGCGTAGCCAGTGCGCCGATCTCACCCTCGAACCGTACGCGGATGACATGGGTGAACAAGGCTGCGTTCACGTGTCCTGGAAATCCAAACTGGCAGCAAGGGACTCCCTGCACGACAGGCAGCGGAAGCGGCCCTGTTCCTTTGCCGATTGGTCGCTTTGGTAATGCTGGCACGGGCGTGATCGTTGGCCCCGGTACGGTTAGCCTCAGCTCCGGCCTGAGCAAGTCCTTCGCGATTACGGAGCGAGTGCGTTTGCGGGCTGAAGGCACCTTCCAGAACGTATTGAACCACACCAATCTCGGCGATCCGAACATGAACGTTAGTTCTCCCACCTTCGGGCGAATCACGGGGACACTCGACTCGGGGTCAGGCACTTCGGTGCTCGGTGCTCGAAATGGTCAGGTTGCGGTTCGTCTCGATTTCTAAAACACAACAACAGGCAAAGCAAAATGCGAGGGCCACGGCCCTCGCATAGCTATATATAAGATAAGAAGGAGAAACGAATTTCCCAAAAACATGGCCACCAGCCAGTATCCATCTTGCTCTGGAGGCACCTTTGCAAATCATCATGCTATCGCCTGTGTCTCGGCCCGATAAGAGATCGAATCATTTGAAAGTCAAAACTGCGTACATAGCTGTGAGTCGATTTAGCAACGCAGGTTCTGCTAATTTATGTCTCAAGCATCTGCCACAACGGACTTATTACGATAGGCCAGATAGAAGCCTGCAGGGACTAGAAAGATTGCGAGGATAACGGAAATCTTATAGCGAAGCACTCTCTGGTGAATTCCTCGAGCGTTTCAGAGATATGTAAAAACCTCATTGCCGCATATTCGATAATGCCCGAGCCATCCTTTTGCAATGCAATCGATTGCATGAGATGATGTTTTCTGGACAAACGAGAGTTGAATCTATGGGATTCTTTGCCTGGTTAGTTCTTGGAGCCTACTTTGCCCTGATGATCGGCGTAGGTTACTGGGCGCGCAAAAAAGTGAGGAATGCCAGCGATTTTTTTACCGCGGGCGGCTCCATGCCGTGGTGGCTTTCCGGAATCTCACATCACATGTCCGGATACAGCTCGGCAGTCTTTGTTGGCTATGCGGCACTGGCCTACACCTTAGGAATCAGCGTCTACTTCTGGTGGGCTCTGTCAATTGCGCTCTCATTGCTGTTGGGCATGGGGATTTTTCCAGCAAGATGGGCTCGCATGAGGCAGCGATTTAATGTCATCTCACCGCTGGAATATCTGAAGATCAGATATAACCTTCCCACACAACAGCTGCTTGGATGGAGTGGAGCCTTTCTGAAGGTCTTCGATGTCGGCGCTAAGTGGAGTGCGTCCGCAATTCTCTTGCACGTGTTCGCGGGAGTACCCTTTCTGTGGGGGGTCCTGCTCACGGGCGGCGTCACGGTGATCTACTCCGTGATGGGAGGACTTTGGGCGGACGCGCTTACCGACCTAAGCCAATTCATCATTCAACTGGTCGCCGGTATCTCTATGCTGGTCGCAGTCCTGATCAGACTGGGTGGAGTCAGCTCGCTCTGGCATATGTGGAAACTTTTGCCACCAGATCATCTAAAGCCGTTCCACGGCGAATATTCGGCTTTGTTTGCCGCCACGTATTTCTTCGTCAATATGCTCTCATACAACGGCGGAAGTTGGAGTCTGGCGCAGCGGTTTCTTGCCTCGCCGACATCTGCCGATGCTCGCAGATCAGCAGCGCTTTCTGCAGTGCTCTATTTGCTATGGCCGCCGATCCTGTTCTTTCCCATGTGGGCAGCTCCACTCATCTTCCCGCACCTGCAGGACCCATCGGAGTCTTACGCTTTGCTTACCCAGACGCTTCTTCCGTCGGGATTGATCGGACTAGTACTGGCCGGACTGTTTGCTCATACCATGGCCATGACATCGTCGGATGCTAATGCAGTTTCCGCGGTGATTGTTCGCGACATCATTCCTGTTCTCCGCGGTCAACGGGCGAAACTGAAGGACTCTCCGCAGCTCCTGTTAGGCCGGATCGTCACTTTCTTATTCCTCTTATTCAGTATGGTACTGGCACTCTTCGCCTCTCATCTTGGAGGGGTGATTGGTATTGTGATTCTCTGGTACGGCGCTTTAAGTGGACCGATCGCTATTCCCATTCTTCTTGGTCTGCTCTTCCCTTTCCGCAGGAGTGGCCCTGCCGCTGCTATTGGATGTTGGCTTGTAGGTGCGATAACTTTTGGTGCATTAAAGATATTTCCACCGCAGAATTGGCTCACCCTAAGCTCGCAATACACGAATACCTTTACCGTGGGAGCCCCCATGTTAACTGCTTTGGTCACCTATATCGCCCTTGGTTTTATCATTCCATCAACAAACGAGGACTCGGACGCTTTGCTGATGGCCTTTGATTCTGATGTTGAAGAAACCGTTTTGCCACTTCGATAACCTCTCTGGCAATCTATTCTCATGAATACGACGACACTAAGAACCTCAATGGATATTCGTATCGCAGACACGCGCGTGGAGATGGGAAGACTAGCCGCCTCGGATATCGCGGACGCACTCCGCAAAGGCCTTCAACAGAAGTCACACCTGCGCATCGTTCTGGCCGCAGCGCCCAGCCAGAGTGAGATGCTGTCTGCCTTGATCGCCAAACCCTATATCGACTGGAGTCGTATCACGGCCTTCCACATGGACGAGTACGTCGGTCTGCCCTCCGATGCTCCCCAGCGATTCGGCAATTGGCTGCGCAAGGTCATATTCGATCGGGTTCCTTTCGCAGCCTACCATCTGATTGAACCAGGAGATGATCCTGCGGCAGCCAGCCGGCAATATGCCAGCAAGCTTGCCGAGGCACCCATCGATTTTGTACTGCTCGGCATAGGCGCGAATGGACATCTAGCGTTTAACGATCCCCCTGCGAACCTTGAAGATCCGCTTGCGGTAAAGGAAGTGGAGTTAGACGAGATCTGCAGACAGCAGCAAGTCGATGATGATTGTTTTGCGACAATCTCTGACGTACCGCGTAAAGCAATTTCATTGACAGTGCCCACTCTGCTTAGCGGACAACGGCTCTTCTGTTGCGTTCCAGGAGCCAATAAAAGCGCGGCTGTAAAGGCTATGGTTGAATATCCAATCAGTGGCGAATGGCCGGCCACCGCGTTGCGCACTCATCCGCATTGCACGATATATCTCGATCGCGAATCAAGCGCACGGCTCAACCGGTAGATCACCGAGAAAACATCTTTGGCACTAAAGATCCGAATTTGTTCGCCAACCGTCACGGGCTGAGTTCGAACGCTGGCATGAGGCAAGTCATGACCTCGTCACCCTTTCTCTGCATCACGATCAATCAGATGAGTGATGGACTATCGCTGGTCGAATTACTCGCAATGGCTACGGACGCAGAACGCCTGAACTGGCGACGCGCAGATCTTACTCGTTTTCGTTGAACAGACGAGGCTGTTCTCCAGGGGCCTGTTTGTATCAAGCCAATCCAATTAAACAGTAGAGTATTTCTTACATAGCCGCTGGATCTCGGCAATCTGCGTAGGGATCCCAGTCAAGCTCTTCTCTTCCCCTTCATACGACATATAGCCCTTGTACCCAGCATCAGCAAACATCTTCCAAACTCGGTCCATGTCGATTGGCGACCCATCATCGAATGTATTTCGAATATGCGTGTGGGTTGCATAGGGAATGCATGCAGCAATTTGAGCGTATGAATCTTGCTCCTTTGTCGGAACAAAGTGTGAGATATCGATATTGATGCCAACGTATTTTGAGTTAACGCGATGCATAATCTCTAAACATACGTCCGCAGTTTGCGACACACCATCGTGATCTTCCAAACCAAGCACAATTCCCTTTTTACCGGAATAATCGCTGGCGGCCTTCATCCCATCGACAACCCATGTGATGGCATCTTTCATGGATGCGCTTGATGGCAGCTTACCTGCAAACACTCGCAGGTGTGAGGCACCAAGACGCTCCGTGACATCAATCCATTTCTTCACATCAGCGAGCGCTTCGGCACGCTTTGCGGCATCGGCCTGAACCAGGCTTGCACCGCATGCTGCTCCGGAAAATGGAACACCATTTTTATAGCCCAGATAGCGTAGATTCTCGATGTAGCCAGGATCAGTGCTCTTCATGTAATAAACCGTCATATCTACGCCATTGAGGTGCAGATCAACAGCCTTTTGAATAAAGCTTTCAAGCGTCAGCGAGCCATTAGCAAACGCATGGCGATAGGTATAAGCGCAACAACCTGAGAACAACCGTGCGGTCTTGGCTGTTTCGCCAGCATCAGAAGTGCTCTGCGCTTGCGTAGTAACTGGCTGCATCAACCCACCAGCAAACAAGGAAGCGCTGACTGTCTTTAGAAACTGGCGACGGGCAAGATGATTTTCCATGAGACTCCTCCGGGCTTGAGATGAGCATGCAGTGATATAGGTTGAGCTAGGTAACACCGAATAAAAACCTCTAAAACAGTAGCAAGTTTTGTCATATCATGCAATCGATTGCATGATATGCTACCACCTAATCGCAACTCTAGATTTCGCTAAGACCTCAAGGAGAGTAGCCGATGAACCGCCGTAGCTTTATTCAACTCGCCACGACGAGCCTTGCAAGTACTACCTTTCAGATGAAAGCCGAACCAGTCCAGCCTCAGAACACAAGTATTCCGCGTCTTGGACTTGTCGTAAAAGTAACTAAAGGCGGAACAGCTGAGGACACCATCAGGCATGTGTACGATCTGGGGATTCCTACTTGTCAGATTTACTTTGATGAGCTCTCCATGAGCCAAACCGCTCCGCTTCTGGCTGCCACAAAAAAATACGATGTACAGGTGTCAGCACTCAGCGAGCACAAGCCCGGGCCAAGGATCTTTGACTTCTACCAAGGACCGCAGACAATCGGCATTGTTCCCTCAAAATATCGCAGGGAGCGAATTGATGCTCTGAAGTTTGCAGCAGATTTCGCTAAGACTTGCGGCATTCCATCAATTCACACGCATCTGGGTTTCATTCCGGAAGACCCAAACGACTCCCTTTATGAAAGTGCAATCACCGCAATTAAGGAAGTTGCACAGCACTGCAAGGAACAAGGGATTATGCTCCTGTGCGAAACCGGAGAAGAGACGCCGATTACGATGCTACGCATGATCCAGGACGTTGGCACTGGCAACGTCTTCGTCAATCTCGACACGGCCAATCTGATCCTCTACGGTAAGGGCAACCCTGTCGACGCTATGGATGTATTCGGACACCTGGTACGTGGCACGCACATGAAGGATGGGCTTTTCCCGAAGAATCCGCGCGATCTCGGCGAAGAAGTTCCCATCGGCACCGGAAAGGTCGATTTTCCGACCCTCTTCAGAAGGCTGCGGGATGTGAACTACACACGCACCATCACAATTGAACGAGAGATTTCAGGCCCGCAGCAGATCGCCGATATCAAACTGTCCAAACTTTATCTGCAGGACCTAATTGACAACACATTTCGGGATCCAAAACGCAATCCCCCCACTGCCCGCGAACTGGAACTTCAAAAGAAGCGAAAGGCCATACCGGCCGCCGAAAGATAAATCGCAGCGCATCGAGACATTTTTACGATTTTTTGCATTTCGATAAGGTCGCCGTACACTTACAGCTATGCCATCGACAAAGCCGCTTCCCGCCCCTACTATTAGCGATGTTGCTAAGGTGGCTGGAGTCTCCACGTCAACCGTCTCCCGGGCTTTCAGCCGCCCAGAGATGCTTCGGGAAGATACAGTGGCCCAAGTTCGCAGCGTTGCAACCCAACTGGGCTACCTGCCTAATCCTATGGCGCGCGCACTCAGTACAGGCCGACAGGGCAACATTGCCATCATTGTTCCTGATATTGCAAACCCTTTTTTCCCCCCGCTGCTTCGTGCCGCTCAGGCCACAGCAGACGCGGCGGGCTTCAGTGTCTTTCTCGGCGACTCTTACGAAGACCCCGCTCGAGAGTTAAGGCTCGTCAACAAGCTAGTGATGCAAGTGGAAGGGTTCATCCTTGCCTCGTCACGTCTGCAGAATAAACGGATCCTGGAATTAGCACAGCGCCAACCGGTGGTATTGATTAATCGCGATACGGCAGGCCTGCCGCGTGTACTTATCGATCCTGTAGTAGGGATTGATGCTGCGGTGGCTCACCTCGCAAGTCTCGGACATAAGGGACTGGTGTATGTCAGCGGGCCTGCAGCATCCTGGTCCGATCAACAGCGCCACCTGGCGGTAGATCAGGCATCTGCAAGACACAAGATACGTATTCGCTCCGTTCATGCGAGACATCCGAGCTTTGAGGCAGGCAAAGAGATTACTGACTCAATTCTGAAGCTCAATGTCACGGCTGCCATCACATTCGACGATTTCGTCGCTCATGGCGTACTCGCTGGTCTAGCCGAAAGAGGAGTTACTGTCCCGCAGGACTTCTCCGTGATTGGATGTGACGACGTTCTTGGCGCATCAACCTATCCTGCCCTTACAAGTGTCTCTGCCCGATGCGACGAGGCCGGACGCATGGCCGCAGACCTATTGCTAGGTGTGTTCCAGACAAGAAAGCTTGGAGACGTTCGGTGCGTTCTCGATACATGGCTTGTGATCCGTGGAACAACAGGCCCTGCTTCTGGCACCCACAAAGCGCAAGCGCACAAATCTGGCCGACACCGCGTCCAATCCTAAGGAACCATATCAATAGGGGGCCTGATGGCTATGCAAATGGGTAAAATTCGATTGATTTTGCAATCGATTGCATGATAGCGTTCGAGCCAACACACACATCTACCCTCTCCTTATTCTTTATCTGGAGAGATGTGTGTCGGGGCCTGCGCTGGAGGATGTAGATGATTTCGAGACGACAATTTATCGACGGCATAACCATGTCGGCCGCTGCATGGACCGCAAAGAGCTACGGACAGATCCTCGGAGCCAACAACCGGATCAATGTCGCCATCATCGGCACAAACTCCCGTGCAACTGCTCATCTGGCCAGCCTAAAGGCCAACGCCGCATCTGCAAAGGTCACGCACTTATGCGACGTTGACTCTCGTAATTTAGGAAAGTTCGCGTCAAAGGCAGAGAATGTCCTGGGATACTCCCCTGCCACTACCGGTGACTTCCGCAACATACTTAACTCCAGGGACGTCGACGCCATTACGATTGCGACCCCCGATCATTGGCATGCTCCAATGGCGATTCTTGGCCTTCATGCCGGTAAACATATTTATGTCGAAAAACCCTCCAGCCACAATCCTCGTGAGGGAGAACTGCTGGTCGGAGCACAAAAGAAGTATGGCAAGGTCGTACAGGTAGGGAATCAACATCGGTCGTGCGAACACGAGCGAATGATGGTGCAGAAGATCCATGATGGCTTCATCGGTCAGGCTTATTTTGCCAAAGCCTGGTATGCCAACAATCGTCCAACGATGGGAATCGGGAAAGTCGTTCCCGTTCCCGCCGAGTTGGACTGGGAGCTCTGGCAGGGGCCAGCTCCGCGGTCAGCGTATAAGGATAATATCCATCCATACAATTGGCATTGGTTGCGGAGATATGGCACAGGCGAAGCACTAAATAATGGCACACATGAGACCGACGTTTGTCGATGGGCGCTTGGAGTTGGATTCCCGGAGCGAGTAGTGGCTCAGGGTGGTCGTTATCAATTCAACGACGATTGGGAGTTCTACGACACCCTGATCCTCACCTTGAAATATCCAGACAAGATGATTAGTTGGGAAGGCAAAAGTGATCAAGGCATGCAGTACTACGGTCGTGATCGCGGCGCCATGATTCAGGGCACAAAAGGATCCGTTATTCTTGCCCACGATGGATACGAAGTCTATGACTGGAAAGGCAAGAAGACTGACGAATATCGCGTTGGCAAGGTCTTTGCAAGCAATGACCTACTCGGCCAGGATGAGATGACCAATGCTCATTTCGCTAACTTTATTGCCGCGATCAAATCTAATGACAAGCCAAACTCGGATATATCAGACATTAATGTGTCGATTACATCCTTACAATTGGCGAATATCTCCTACTTCGTCAACCGTGAGTTGGAGGTTGATACGACCAATGGCCACATCAAGAACGACCGCGACGCCATGCAGATGTGGGGTCGCGAATACCAAAAAGGGTGGGAGCCAAAGATCTAATTCTCCATTGAGAGATCAGACAGAAATCCATTAGCCTTTAGGTAGTCGTAGAGATCGGCTACTGAATGCTAGAACCCGATCACGCCTGCATAGGAAGGCTATGATTTATGTGGTAGTAGCTTGTCTTCACTAAGCGCCTCAGATCTGTGCAGACATATACTATGCCTGTCAGCTAACCTAAGGGTTAGCCCTTTGGAATACGAGATGTACCATCATCTACTTATCTTTTCTACTGCACATTAAGCGTTGCATTAATAGAATGCTGGATAGTTCCGCTGGTCGCGGTAATAGTGATGTCGTAAGTATGTCGAACATAACCCGATCCGCAACCTGTCAGACCAACTGTTGCAGTAATACCCATAAGCAAACTAATTGACAGCAAGAGATATCTGCTCATCGCGCGCCTATTTCTTAGTAACACTTTTGTTCTCGCCAGCGGAAGGAATAGGATTCCCAAAGCAATTGATGCAGCATAGCTAGAGCTCCTCCTACCGCTAAGTACAACCGTTGTCTGTACGTTTGCGTTGACCGGCGTCGGTCCTCCGTCAGGAGCAAGAATGGAGGGACTAAAGCTGACTGTAGCTCCCGGAGGAAGTCCAGTCGCTGTGAAGGTTACCAGTCCAGGATAGGTCGTGCTGGTAGGGGCAATATGCGCAGCAATCGGAGCCACTTCACCGGAAATCACTGTTTGGCTCTGTCCTGCAGTAAGGGCCAAGGTAAAGTCTAGAACGGCAACTGATACCACTGTGATCGACTTCGATTGGGTATTCGAGGGGGCATATGCGCTATCGCCGCTATAACTGGCCATAATGATTCCCGTTCCCACGGGGAGCGTGCCTCCGGGAAGTGTTACCAAAGCCACCCCGTTTGTTCCCAGATTCCCGGTTCTGATCGACTTACCGTTGTAGTAGATCACCACCGTGCCGGTCGGAATTGTGCTGCCTGTCTTTGGAACGGAGATCGTAACCGTGACCGGTTGACCGTAAACAGAATTGGACGGTTCTAACGTCAGTTCGGGAACCGAGCTTCCTAAGGCGCTACGGACTACTTGGGTCGCAGTAGCTGAAGTTGCGGAGCGATAATAATTATCTCCTCCATAAATGGCATTCACCAGGTGTGTCCCAGCCGGCAAAGACGCTGTCGTGAACGTAGCCGTTGTACCTGAGATCGTGCTCGTACCCAGCACGGTCGCCCCCTCTACAAACTGCACTGTTCCAGTCGCACCTGATGAAACTGTCGCCGTGATGTAGATAGATTGTCCAACGGTGGAGGGATTCGGCGAGATCGTCAGAGCGACTGTCGTCGAGCCCTTCTGCCCACTATTCACATGCTGGATTATGGAACCGGTGCTCATGGCATAGCTGCCCGAATCCGGTGTATAGGTGGCTACGATGGTGTGGCGGCCAACTTCAAGCGAGTTCAAGCTGAATTGCGCCACTCCGTTGATCAGGTGGACGGGGTTACCTATGTTCGTTCCGTCAGCCTTGAGCTGCACGGTTCCAGTTGGAACCGATATTCTCGTCGCCGCTGCAACGGTAGCTGTAAAGGTAACGAGTTGGTGATTTGCAGAGGGGTTTACCGAACTGGTAAGGATTGTTGTCGTACTTGCTGCCGGCAGCTGGACAACATTTACGGTCGAATTCGCGACTACACTTCCAACAAACGCACTTGCAGTTCCTGTTCCAGGTGTATATCCATGAATTAGTCCTGGAATCGAGTTGTCAAAACGAAAATATAGTGATGATGTGGACCAGGATACCGAATTCGTACAGTCAGATATCGAAGCGTCGGTATAGGTACAAATAGCTTTGAGCTGAAGCGTTCCTGCTGTGATTAGCTGGGCAGGATTCGGTGTTATGGCTATAGAAGCTAAAACTGGCGATGAATTTGTCACGTTGATCGTGGCGGTTCCAGAGACGGAACCAATCGTAGCTGTGATGGCCCCACTTCCAACATTGTCTCCATAAACCAATCCTGGACTCGTTGCATCCAGATGGAAAGCTGACGATGCTGTGGACCAAGATGCCGAATGAGTGCAATCGGATATAGATGAGTCCGCAAATTTGCAAGTAGCAGTAAGCTGAATCGTCCCCGATCGAGTGATCGATGCCGGATTTGGAGTTACTGCGATTGATGTCAAAGCAGGTACGTTGCCTGGATCGGTGGCGCCAATTGTCGTTAGGTCGGTGCGCAGTACAAATGGGTCCAAATTTGAAGTAACAGGATTGAACCGGGGCGGGTAATACGAAAGCTGTCCCGACAAAGGAAGTGCTGCTCCGATGGCATTCGACCCAGAAACTGTTCTTCCTGTATTCGTATCTACCGGAAAAAAATTGTAAGGAATGAAATTGCTACTCGTAAACCCGGCGAGGAAGTGATTAATCGGTACGATATTGCCCGGATCAAAATAACTCCAGGATGTATTAACTCCGTTATGAAAGATTCCGCCCGCAAGCCAACCGGTTGGCTGAATATTGGGAGCAACTGTTATTTGCCCTGGTGCGATTAAATTGGTCTGAAATGTCAATTGCGAATGGCCGGATGTGCTCAGAACCGAGCATCGGTAAGCGCAGTTCGTATTGTCTTTCCACGGGATAATATTGTTCTGGATTTGCGCTCTTGGCCAGGTTGCTGGAAGATAGGCATCGGTGAACCTATCGGCCGGACCTAGTCGAGTATCCTCCCATAAGAAGCCTCCGTCATTTTGAAGCGCCAACGGAGAATAAAGGAGAGTGTTATATGCATAAAACCCTTGAGAAGAATTATCTATGCCAGTGGTATTATGCGTAGTCGCAATGCCTAGATATTTCGTTCCCCCACTCGCATTGACGTAATAGTTTCCTATAACAAAATCAGAGTTATTGTGCTCTTCGGTTAAGGCAGCAAACCAGTCTTCTCCTCCAAATGCACCAGCACATCCTGGAGCTATGGAATAGGTAGTTGCGCAACTGGATGAACCTTGATATCCCCAGAATTCATCTGGTAAAACGTAATTGTAGGCATCCTGAATCTCAGAGTGACCGCCCATCACTGATGCTGTGCTGTAGTTCCCGGTGGGAACACAACGGCTATACATGTGAAAGCTGCGTGTACCCCTATCCGAGAAGCATGTAGTCCCCTGGTCCCCTTGTACACCTCCATCTTGAAGATTCAGCATGGATGTATCCCGGAAAGCCTGAAGATAAAACATATGTTCGGTATAACTTCCGCTCCTTCCGTACCCTTCACCATGATTACCTTCGTAGAAGGTGTCTAGCGTACAGGCTGACCACCCGCTGACCTGAGTATTGCAGTCGTCGAAATATGGGGTAGCAACATTCTCGGCATGGGTTCCGATTACAGACCAATATTGAACTCCAAAAGGTCGAAATCCCATGGAACCTCCCCAGGTTCCGGAAGCACCACTTTGGTCGAAGTATGAAAATCCGCTCGTTACATTCCGAATGTGGAGTCCAGAAACCGTCACGTGATGAAACGGTTTGACCCGGCCATCGTTTACCTGCGGCCCTGCATTCACTCCGACAAAAGAAATCAATCCATATGGAGCAACGACCCATGGGCTTGTCCACGAGTTGGTTGTTGCATTTTCTCCGTCAATGATCGGGAGTTCTCCAGTGCGAGGGTTAGGAACACCGCAGAGCAACACTGCAGGATGGCGATCGTCCCAGCTTCCGGAACTGGGTATGTTTACCTGGAGTTGATTGTGATATACGGTCGGATTGCCATCTCCCCCCTCATTGTGTACACGAACGAGAAGTGGCGCAGCATAGTTTTGAGGAACCGCCAACAGGTCTGGAAAGGTCTGCGAGGGACCAATATCGATGATGGTAGCCGGCTGCATCGTCGTATCAACGTCACAAGGCACCTGTTCTACTCTGTCCACGTTTCCGCTCGGAGAGTTATTGGGGGATACCCAGACTGCAAGCTCATCGCAGGCTCCAGGCGAATGATCGACATGCGGACAGCCGCGGATGGCGTACTGTCCCGCAATGGTGCCCGAATAAAAGACCGGTTGAGGAAAGTTTGAGTACAGAAGCTGTGCATCCCCGCCCGCAGGCGCTGAGACAATCGTCCAATCAATCATCTGGTTAGTATTTCCGAACACCTGGCCGGCAAGAGGGATGTATCGATTTTTGAAAACCTGTCTATATCCAGGGCTTACATGGGCCACTCCTGAATACCCCGTGCCTCCTCCATTGGCGCATACCACATAGTGGTAGCTTCCGGTCTTCGTGGAATCATCTGCAGATGTGAATTTGATGTCGAATTCGATCGTGGAGTGTATGGCGAAATCGCCTGTAGCGATCGAACCAGTTGTGAAACACGATCCAGGAATTGACCCAACCACGAAATTGATAAACTGTGGTGCTCCACTAATTATTGGATGAGGAGAAAAGCCAGTAGCTTGCGTTCCGTCTTGGGTATAAAGCTTATATGTCTCGCTTGATCCGATAGTATTTATAATCTCCCAGGTACCAAGCGAGCTGAATCCTGCGCCACTGCGTTTGGACACAGTAGCAGTTGATTCACTACCGCTACCAACAGTTCCGTCACTAATCGTAAAGCTCGTTGGCGTCGCGGACACAACCTGATAAATCTTCCAATTAAATGGCCATCCAGGCGAAGTTCCATAGTTTATAGAGACGACATCGTTCGCGGACAAATGGTTATTGGTGGTAAACGTAACACTCGATCCATCTCCAGACCATGCGGTGATGTTATCCACCTCAGCGAAAACCGAAACATATTGTTCACGATCTGAACCCGCCAAGGCGGACCATGGATAGCCGTAAGCACTGTAACCAGAATTGTTAACGTTTGCCGTTCCATTCTGAGTTTGAACCACGACAGTTTGGCCGCGGCAGAATAACGCATTTAGACATAACAGGAAAAGAAGTGAATATTTCATCGTTCTCTCCTGATCTAGCACTTAAATGACATAAACAAAACGAAAGGTAGATTCTCTGGACCCACCGAAGATAAGCGATAGGTACCTATGGACGGTCGGCCTGTTTCGTAGAGAGTCAAAGATCTATTCGACCAAGCATGGATCGTTATCTGCATCGCGCTGGAGGATATGGCCCCAGGCAAAACAGGACCTCGGAGATAATGATCGCGTGTCGAGCGTAGTACGTCCGCTCCCGTCATATTGAATACTGACGATCCTTCCTAAGCGTGCAACGCGCATATATCCGCGCTGGCTCTATAAATACAGCTGGAGTTTATGGCTAGCAATCCACTAAAGTTGTATGCAATTTATTTCAGCACGGTGGTTCGTTCCTCGTATTCACCTGAAGGAAGATAGCTCCTGAGCCGTTGGCTTCAGTACGAATCCATACTGCGTAAGTTGAGTCACATTGCTCTCGCAGGTGTCGGGGCTGATCTCTCCGGCAGAGCGCGAATTCGATCGCAATTGTTCGGTAAGATATGGATCTCCAAAAGCGATGAAATCATAAAGGTTGCCGTCTCTGGTTCATTTCGCAATTGACTCCACTTAGTGGTTCTGTCTAAACCAGAGCAGGAATGCTCTTGACTCCAAATACTATTGAGGCAGAGTTGACTGTTCAATTGACTTGAGCCGAGAAGAAAATGGACAGCTCACAAAAAACATCCCTCAGATTAGAGAGTGATCTGTCGGAAAACTCGCAGCAGATTTCCTCCCCAAAACTTGCGGATGCGTTCCTCCGTAAATCCCCGACGGAGCATCGCATCAGTGATCATGGAGAGATCTCTCACATCGCGCATTCCTCTTGCAAGTGTAGGACCACCGTCAAAGTCACTTCCAAACCCAACATGATCCTCGCCGATGAGGTTAATGGCACGATCGACGACGGCAACCCAGTCATCAACGGTCATTGCTACAGAATTAGGAACCGTAGCGCCCTTCATAGGGAATGACGGTGCCACGAGCGCATCTACCTCGTAAAGGCTCTTGCCTTTGACACGTTCCGGAATGCTGGTGGTATCAAAGAAGGTTTTACCACGCTCAGCAGTAAGCCACTTGTACTCTTTCAGATAGTTAAACTCGCTGCCGGCCTGAAAACAGAAAACGCCGCCTTTATCTGCGAGCCTCTTCATAAGACCGTCGGGCATGTTACGAGGAATATCATTAACATTGCGTAGACCATGGTGAGTGGCTATAACGGGGCGCTCACTAATATCGAGCACTTGAGAGATCGTGTCGTCTCCAGAGTGTGAGATGTTGATAACCATACCAAGACGGTTCATCTCGCGTATCAACTCGCGACCATGCGCGGTCAACCCGTTGGACTTTGGCACTGAGCAGCAGGAGTCGGCATAATTCTGATTCCAATTATGCGCGGAGAGCTGCGCTGAGCGAAGACCGAGAGCGTGCAGATCGCGCAGAATGCCTAAGTCGCCGTCTAAATCGTAGCTGCCTTCGATGTCCAGTACAGCTGCTATCTTGCCTTTGGCGCGAATCCGGTCAATATCGGCTCCATTCAATGCTAACTCAACCTGATTTTGGTTCTCGTGAACCTGTCGAAGCGCATGATCCAACCGGCGTAATGTTTGGCGAGTTTCAAAACGGCTGGGATAATATTCTTCCGGAACATAGACAGACAGGAAAAATGCGCCTTCCCCTCCTTCGCGAGCACGGGGAAGGTCCCACTGTCCGTTCGATTTTCGGTCGCCCATACTTCCACCGTCGTAGAATTCGCGATCGAGGGCATGCACGTGCGCATCGAAGACAAAAGCATGCTGATGAATCTTCAACGCGCGAGAAGAGACCTGATGCACAATCCGGTCTGCACTTTCTTGAGCAAAAGTACTCGCCCCGTGAAGGGAAGCAATACTGGAACCAATGAACTGGCGGCGGGTCAGCAAGGGTAATCTCCTACAAGCTCAATCTTATGAGCAAGAATATTCTGCCCACCAGAAATAGTGAACAAGGCATTTGACCTATAGAAATAGCGGGAAAGGTACGATATTCCGCCATCGCAAATCCCACGCGTTGATCCCAAATTGTCAAGGATTGCTATGGTTCCTAGCGCACAGCTCTCTAAGAAACCACGGCTTGATGCTGTGGTTACGTCCTACAAAAATATCTGCATCCGCAGCATGTCTAAACTTGCGGCATCGCTTGAATCAACAATTGGAAACGGCACACCTGGAGATTAAGCTACCGAGCGCCAAATGAATCACCGTACCAGAAGATATAACAAATCACGGTAGCGCGCAGAACTAGCCGAGCTCTTCGTGTCATAAGTTCACAACAATCCGCATAAAGGATATACGGGTTAGATACGTCTCTCCATCGTTGTATCGCTACAAATTAGCACACGGATAATTTAGCGAAGTGGGAGCTCCTCGCCTACTGCCTTTGAGTCTTCTCCTTCCAAATTTATCCAACAGATTGTTTCGGCTGTGGTCCACTGAGGATAATAGACTGATCGGCGCAGTATATAAGCTGACTTCGAACGTGCCCTTTAGGACACAATATTGACGGGAGTTCCACCAAGGAAAGACCTCACATTGTGGACTGTGGCCTCCATAATGCGCTTTCGAGCTTCGAGCGCAGCCCATGCCATATGCGGTGTAATGATACAGTTACGCGCGGCAAGTAGAGGATTGTCGTTGGAAGGTGGCTCGCTGGAAAGAACATCGAGCGCAGCTCCGGCAATCTTGCCACTGTTGAGAGCAGCAGAGAGATCACTTTCGTTGATAAGCGCTCCCCGAGCTGTGTTGATCAGGAATGCTGAGGGCTTCATCTTCTCAAGAAGAGCGCAATTGATTATTCCGATGTTCTCTGGGGTAAGAGCACAATGGAGCGACACAACATCGGATTCAACGAAGAGTTGTTGAAGTGTACGGTACTGCTGAAGTGAATCGGGGCGTGGGGTGCGGGCGTTATAGATGACTCGCATACCGAAGCATTCTGCTAATGCGGCGACTCGACGACCAATACGCCCGAAGCCAACAATACCCATGGTTTTGCCATAGAGCTCGACCTGTGGGGAATTCCAGAAGGTCCAATCCTTCGAAGTTGTCCAAGCTCCAGAGTGGACGGCATTCGAGTGATCGCCAATGCGATGGCAGAGTTCAAGCAAAAGGCCCATAACAAATTGGGCCACGGTGTTCGTGCCATAGTCTGGAACGTTCGAAACGACGATGCCTTGTTGCTTCGCTGCATCGATATCGACGATGTTGTAACCAGTGGCGAGTACCGAGATGAATTTCAAATGCTGAGCATTCTGAATGATGTCCCGGGATAGAGGAGTCTTATTGGTGAGAATAATGTCGGCTTTTGCAACTCGCTCGTGCGCTTCAGCAGGAGTGGAACGATCGTAAACGTGCACTTCGCCTAATTCTTCTAGAGGCGTCCAGGGATTATCGCCCGGATTGAGGGGGTATCCGTCGAGCACAACGATTGTCATAGGTATCCTGATGTGTTTTTCTACTAAAATTATGGATGGAAGACGCCATTGCTATCTTCTGGATTTTAGTAGAAGGTGCTTTGTTCGCGCGGCTTCTCTTTGATACCCAGCGGCTCGAGCAACGACTTTGTACCAAGTTGCATGAGGCCGAGTTCTGTAACAGATTGAAAGAATTGAAAGCCTTGCGCGTGAAAGCGTAGAACTTCCTCGGCACTCCCTGCAGGTCGACCAAGCCATTTTCCATGCCGTTTTGCGGCATCGACGATCTTCGCAATAGCCTCTTCAAGCATGGGATCTTCTTGTCGACCACGCAATCCCATCGAGAAGGATAGATCGCTGACGCCGATAAAAAGAACGTCGATCCCGGGAGTTGCCGCGATCTCTTCGATCTGCTCCACACCAGATGCTTCTTCGATGACACAAACGACAAGAACATTGGCATCGGCAGAATCGTAGTAGTTTCCTGGAACAGGCCAGGTGGTAACGGCAAGTCCCGCTCCCGAGCCGCGTCGACCAAAAGGAGGATAGTGACATCCCTGTGCGGCAATGCGGGCCCGCTCGACGCTCGAGACGAAGGGAAAGATGACGCCTTGCACACCTTGATCGAGCACCCGTTTGGCCAGCCAAAGCTCAGCCCACGGGACACGTGCAAAGACAGGAACCGGTAGTCCGCGAGTAGCGAGTACCAGGCTGCGCAAGGATTCGAGCGAGAGAGAGGAGTGCTCCATCTCGCTCCAAAGAAAGTGGAACCCTAGCGTTGCAGCATATGCACCGGTCTCGATATTGTTCGAGATTACGGTCATGCCGATGACGTAGTCTCCTGCCTTAAGACGCTCACGGACAACATTCCATGTGTCAGGCGAGGAGGGATGACGATCGGCAATGTACTCTTCCGGCATCGTGTTACGACTCCTTATGGATAGGTTTAAGCATCACTTCAGCAACCTGGCATCCACGACCATTCCCGCCGAGACCTGCCTCGCGTGTCCAGGTGAGGCGGAGCTCTCCGGATGATGTGGCTGCCCTTGGTAGTGTGAAAGTCTGCGGCGCAGGAGGCCATGGGCGCAACTGCAACGGGTGAACCTCAATCGAGTCATTTGCGACGAGCTTGGTTTTGACACGGCGCGAATCACCAGAGATGACCACTTGAAGACTATAGTCCACATTCGGATCGAGGCCGGTGTAGTGCATCTTTAGCGGAGCCTCATAAAGACCCTCGGCCCAGTGCTTCCACGCCATTGGAGCATTGGCGCCGAGATGATCGGGATAACTGGTACCGACATGCGTTGAATGCCGAAAGTCAAAGTCGTTCGCTGCATTATCGATAACGAGATGAGGACGGTTATTGATGTTACCGAGTTCGTCGTAGAAGCCACCCGGACCAGGATTGGTGCGATTGAGCAGTTCGTGGATAGCGTCAATCTTCTTTTCCTGATCTTCGATAGAGCTCATCTTGCGTAGCTGCTTCAGGTAATAGGGACCGTCGGTGACAGGATGATCGATCGTATCCAATGGCGCTCCACGATCAACGGCTTCGCCTTGAAAACGTTCGACGGCGAGCTGCTGATGAATGCTTTGTAGCAGAGCATAGCCAAGCTCGCTGATGCGTGTACGGAGGGCAGGTGCAATTTGCGTGGTGGAGGACTTACGCAAGATTTCGATAGCTTCATCGATCAAATTCTGCGGATCGATGCCGTTGGCTGGTTCCTGTGCAGGTTTGTCCCCAATGCCCCAAGGCACGGAGGCAAAACCGAAGTCTTCAATACGACCCAGAACGCTCCGTGCCCGAGCAAGCTCTCCAGACTCAAAGAGCAGACGCTGGCGTACATAAGCATCACAACAGGCACGGAACATAGCCTGTTGCCAACGCCAGTTTTCCAGGACAAAGGGTGATGCATTTCTTTCTATAGCAAGGAATTTTGCGAGCGTAACATCGACAAGCTCATTGGCTGCAAGTGATCCTTCCCAATTGTGCTCGAGATCGAGGAGACCCTGTGCATAGGCGGAGCCATCATGTGCACCAACAATATAGTTTCCGAAATCACGCAGAGCAACGGGAACAGACATCTGGGGATCCCAGGAGATCATGCTCCAGACAAACTTGTTGACATCGTCGTTGACACCTTCAGAATAGCTGACAAAGCCTATAGTGTCTTTCAACTCCGAACGTAGAATGGCTGCCTCAGTTTCGGGGCGTGGATTGATAATTTCGCGGCCTTCGGTGAGAGCATAGGCAAGGTCCCAGTTATTGACGGAGTACTGAGACTGAATGCTGTGCGTGATATCCGGGTAGAAGCGTATGGGATATTTGGCAGGCAGGGCTTTGCGCAGCTCTCCAATCGAGAGACGGTTTTGAGGACCAAAAACGATGCCATCAAGCCATGACTGTGTGTGCGGCTCTGCGGCCATCTTGAGAAATTCCGTGGTCCATTCGGCATTGAAGGACTGTGGGGACATCCACATCTGTAACTTCGGATGAGTTTTGCGCAGGCTGGCCTTCTGTTTTTCGAGCAAGGGCAACATGTTTTTTGGATCAGTATGCCCAGGGTCACCGCCAGGAACAAAAACAATGTCAACACGGGGAAGATCGTGCAACACAGCAGCCCAGTCGCGGATCTCTTCTTCAACGGTCTTGGGATCGCCGTAGTCCTTAGCCATGGCTGGATACCAGACCGAGACATCAAGATCGTATTTGTCACAGATGCGTGACATTTCGATCATCATCTGCTGCGGCGGGATCGGGAAGTGCGGGCTATCGGAAAGGTCGTCAGAGATAGGTGGCAGCAGCTCAACAGTGTTTGTGCCAAAGATAGCGAGTTCACGAATGTACTGATCCCACATCTCGACGGTCAGAGCGTCGTAGGCATTCGTCTTCGGGCGATAACCAAGCTGATGTCCGCGGGTCGCATAGTGCGGTGAACTGGTGAGATTCATCGCTTTGAGGTCACCGCTGACCGAGCGACGGGTGAGACGCAACATTCGCAGCATTCGGCCGGCGCCGAAGATCAGACCACGCTCATCGCTTCCGCAAACGGCGATCCACGCACTGTTTCCTTCGCCACCCGAAGCGATGGCATAAGATTCGGCAGGAAGTTTTGCTGCTTTTGCAGCTACGCTGGAAACAGCAGAACCCAGATCACGCCAGTTGCTGCGTGTACCAAGATAGATTCTGACAGCTCCTGCACGGTTTCCCTGCGTCCACGAGATACCGCAGCGTTTCATGATTTCGTCGGTGACCATCTCGGCTGCGACGACCTCTCGCTTTGAAGGCGAGGAAGGAATGATAACGGTACAGTGATTGAGGTCAGTAAGGCTGGCATCAAGTGCATGCAACATGCTGCTGCGACTTACGCAAGAGAGGGCGACAGAAGCCGCCGTCCCCTGCAGAAATGTCCTACGCTTCATCTCTTTTCTCCTAGATTGCTTACCAGTGGAACCGCATGGCAAATTGCATCTGACGCGCCGTTGCTCCAGTAGCCAACGACGAGATTTTCCCAGCAGAGGCGGAGCCGATGCTATTTCCCGGCATCCCAAAATTGGCAGTGTTGAATAGATTGAAAAATTCAGCGCGGAATTGCATTCCTAGGGATTCGCGAATGCGGAAGTCTTTATGCAGCCCTGCGTCGATTGTCTGATAGCTTGGGCCAATCAAAATATTGCGTCTGGTATTGCCAAAGGTGTATTGCGGCGGATTCACAAAACAGCTTGTGTCGTAATACGCAATTAGGGTTCTTTGATCACCAGATTTATTACCGTTGCAGACGCGATCGGGCCGAAGGAAGGTACCCGTGTTGAGTGAGGCGTTGGAGGACATGGATACAGAGAACGGAGCTCCACTCTGTAACGTCACAATACCGGTAAGGTCCCAGCCACCAATTACCCCATCAAGTAAGCCATTTACGCTTCCGCCATACTGTCGTCCACGCCCGAACGGAAGCTGGTATACAGGGCTGAAGGTAAAGCGTTGACGATGGTCAAAGTCTGAAAGACCATAATCAGCAGACAGGTTGCGGGGATTCTGGATGTTGATGCGGGATTCGCTGGAGGATGAGTTTCCACCGGAACCCTGGTCGAGACTGCGGCTCCAGGTATATGCGGCAAGGTACTGTAAACCATGCCATGCACGTTGCTCCGCCGAAAGCTGCAGAGCGTTATAGCTGGAAACGCCGCGATTCTCCCAGGACTGGATCGTCGAGTAAGCCGGATAGGGAGAATTAGCTTGAACATTTCCGGGACCGGGAATCGGAACATTCTCATTAAGTGCGATGCCGAGGTGCGTTCCTTTCGACCCTACATAGGAACCGCGGACAACCAGGGAGTCTGTAACCTGGTGCTCGATCGTTAGGTTCCATTGGTTGACATAAGGGCTCGGATTTCGCAGTGGATAGTAGACGACAACCGGCACGTTGCTCGCTGAAGGCGACAGTGGAATACCTGCGGATGTACTGAGGCAGGGAGTGGTCGATGAGCAATTTGTGCTAAATGTCTGAGCGAATGGGTAATTAAGGAAAAGACGGGCAGAAGATCCGGTTCCCTGTTCATTGAAGAAGTAGGCACCGAAGGCACTACGCACCACAGTTTTATTGCCGATCTTATAAGCAAGGCTGATGCGTGGAGTAAAGTTCAATTTACGTGTTTGGATGATCGCCCGGCTGTAGCCATCCTGATCAGCGGTAACAATCTTCCCGGTTCCGCCTGCGACCTGTGAGATTGCACCTCCATCAGGAACAAAATTTGACATGCGATTCTTGCGATCGACAGGAGAGGTGAAAAGATCGTAACGCATGCCGAGCACGGCAGTTAGCTTCGGCGTAAGGCGCCACGTATCCTGCGCGTACGCACCAAAATCGGTATAGCTGATATATGGCATCCCTTGAGGCAGAGTGGATTTAGAGGCGCTGACCGGAACGCCCAGCAGGAAGTCGGCGAATCCAGAGCCGCCAACAGTTGATGTTTTACCCGTAACCGGATCAGTAATTGTGTTATTGCTATACGTTCCTGAGAAGGTCAATGCGCCCGATGGAGCCTGCAACTGATTAAAGCCGAAGTTATTGTGCACTCCGCTGAAGCCGAAGCGCATGGCATGGGCTCCATAGTTCAGCATGAGATTATCGGAGAACTGGATTGTGTTTTGCGGTACGATTTCCGGTTGGAAACTGGCACTATAACCGCTGAATCCCGTGATGCTGAGCGAGGCGAGTCCAGAGCCATCAGTATTGGAGGCAGTATTCGCTCCTTGCAGACCCAGGGCTAGTGAGGTGTTATAGCCCCGGTCCAGAGGGGATACGAGTAAGACGAACCTCGTGTACCCTACAGCCAACTCATTGACTAATGACGACGAAAAGACGTGCGTCTCTTGTAGGGTGGCTTGCTGGCTTGGCGCATGGTTGTTGCGGTTGGCTCCTGCAAAGGCCAGAGGATTCCAAGTATTTCCAATCTTCACCGGGGTGCTTGGAAAACTTACGTCCGCGCGGCCATTGGTGTACTGCGCAAATAAGCTGTCCTTGGCGCTAAGCACATAGTCAATGCGTACATCGTATTGATGTTGCACGTTAACCTGTAGATTGTTGAAACGAAAATTATTTGCATTTCCGGGGAGATTCGGAAGCGGAATGGTCTGCAGCAGATTAACTGCAATGGGATCAAAGCGTGATGTAGGGATTTGGTTACTGGCAAATTGCGTACGCGTTTTGGTCGTGGCGTTATAGGTGTTGGGGTCGTAGATGTTGGCGAATCCTTGGAAGTTTCCTGCACGCATAGCAGCTGTCGGAACGCTGGTAATCGCTGTGGGCGCGGTGTGCGTGATTAACCCTTGATAATCGGCAAAGAAGAAGAGCTTGTCGCGCTTGATCGGCCCACCGAGCGAGCCACCGAACTGATTCTGCTGAAAGATCGGCTTGGCCGCATCAAAGTAACCACGGGCATCAAGTGCCGAATTGCGGAAGAACTCAAATGCAGATCCATGAAATCCATTGGAGCCGGAACGGGTGATAACATTCACCACTGCGCCTCCAGCCGCGAACTGTGCGTCTGAGTTACCAATTTGTACTTTGAATTCCTGAATGTCTTCGAGGTTCGGAAAAACCTTCGCGGTTCCTACAGATTGATCGACGTTCTGGATACCATTGATCATGTAGAGGTTGAAGCTGCCGCGAGCGCCATTTGCTGTGATCGAAGTGCCAGCACGCTGGGTTTCATTTCCTCCTCCGGTGGAACGAACTCCGCCAACGGAACCAGAATTGACACCAGGAACCAGAAGCGCAAGCTGAGAGAAGTTGCGGCCATTGAGTGGTAGCTGAACCACAGGCTCGTGCGAGATGACGTTACCTAGCTCTCCGGATTCTGTATTGAGCAGAGGAGCGCCGGTTGAAACATTGACAGTCTCCGTAACCTGGCCAACCTTGAGCGAAAAGTCCTGGTTGAGCACCTGTCCTACCTGCAGGGTGAGCCCGCTGCTTAAGGCACTCTCGAATCCGTCAGCACTGATTTTGATGGAATAGGTCCCCGGCTTAAGGAAGCCGGCGGAGTAAAAGCCAGAGCTGTTGCTCGTAAGCTTTGTTTCGACATTGGTCGATCGCTCTACGATCGAAACAGTGGCGCCGCTAAGAACGCCTCCCTGTGCATCGGTGATACGGCCCGAGATTGTACCTGTGGAGTTAACTTGCGCCGAAGCAAAAGCCGCGCTGACAACAACCGCTAACATGCAGGCTGCTTTACGGAAAATTCTCCAATTACAACCAGACATGTTGAAGACCTGAAAGAGCGCTGCGGCACCGCGTCGTAGAGTGTTCATCAGATGTTCCTTTTTGCATCGCTGCGGCCGCATTCTCTCTGCTGAAGAGGTATTGCGCCCGTGCGGGCATGATTTCATTTCGCACGAAACTATCTCATCTGGATATCAATTGTCCACCTATCGGATACAAATAACGAAAAAATGACTTTAAAGCGATCGAGGAATAGTCAAATTATAGAGAAGGCAATTTCCCGTATATCATTGATAATAAATAGATAATATGGATTTTCTCTATATATGTGCTTTATTTGTCGACAAATTAAATGAGTCGTGTGTTTGTACCTGGCAAGATATGCTGCATTCCATTCAGTTAAGTGTTCGATTCGTCATTTAACTAGAAGATTGCCGATATCTCTCCATCAAACCACTATTGCAATAGCAGGCTACTCAGTTCCTTCTTCAAAGAAGGCTGGATCGCTTGTTCCGGGGCGTCCTGTTTCAACGTGTCCTGCGAAACGCCTCAAGTACGAGGGCATCTCGGCTACCGAAACAGACAAGTCGTACCAGTTCGAGCTGGAAGCAAGTTCCCAATGATCGTCAATGCTGGCTCCCGGAGCGACAGAGTAAACATGCGGAGCGGTCTTGTTATACGCATTAACTACCTTGAAGCTACAGGGCGATGAACCTGAATTCGTCAAGGTTAAAGAGACATCTCCCTTCGGAACGTCGTATCGCATCTTCACTTCTGGATGCGCCTTAGCTTGGAGCCTTACCTCTTCGAGATTTCCACGGAAGTAACTGTGGTATCCATTGGGTCCATATACTGCAAGGTCGTAGGCCCCATGTGCTTCTTTCGTCGACCAATAATCTGAGAGACGATGATCTGCCGAAATCGTATAACGTCTTGGCGCATCATCGGGCTTCACGCGATCGTACACATAAAATCCAGCGCCTGCCTCGCCTGTATTTGCAAAATCGATCCAGACCTTTTCCGTAACAGCATCTGTCTTATCATCCCGAAGACGCGCATGAACGAAAAACTCATACGGAAGCGGACGTGCCTTACGAACGCCAGGCTCCTGCTTCGGCATCGACTGCACGTCCGGTACATGGTAAGGACGATGCTGTGAGACGATCAGCTTCGGTACCTCAAAGTGAGGGATACCAGGTTCCGGCAGGCTCGAGAAATTAAAGGCCGCCGTCAGGTCGCCACAGAGAGACCGGCGCCACGCACTGATATTCGGCTCAGGAATATCAAACCTCTTCTCCAGAAATCGCAGTACCGATGTATGGTCGAAGACCTGTGAACATACCCATCCGCCAGTAGTCCACGGAGAGATAATCAACATCGGCACTCGTGGTCCGAGACCAATCGGCTGAAGACCGCCAGGGTCAGCGTTAGGAATTAGTGGCCGCTTATTCTCCGGATACTTATCCAGATCCAGAATCTCGTCTCCCAGGCTCTCCAAGAGATCCTTTGACACCATACCGTGCGCATTCATCTCACTCGTCAGAGGAGGCATGGGGGGAACGATGTGATCGAACTGGCCATCATTCTCATCGTAGTTAATGAAGAAGACCGTTTTGCTCCAAACCTCTGGGCTTGCTGTCAGAGCTTCGAGAACTAAATTAATATAGTGCGCGCCATCCGATGGACAAGCCTCAGGATGCTCGCTGTACTTATATGGAGCGACAATCCAGGAGACCTGGGGCAGACGATTTTTCACAACATCTTCATGGAACTCGCGAAGCGTGTAGTTCGACACTCCCTTCACCACCAGAGGGCTTGTAGGCGAGGCCCCCTCTTTAACTTGGTACTGGGCAAAGAATTCAAGAGAGTTATCCGTGTAGTTGTCCGTCGGCGTACCTGGCTCTCCAGAGCCTCCTTGATATAACTTCCAGCTAACCCCGTGGGCCTCCAGACGCTCTGGATAGGTCTTCCATGTATATCCATTCGTCTCGCCACGTTCTTCCATTCCAGGACCATTCGGTTTGTTCCCATAGACATTGCGTGGATCTGTCGTTCCAGACCACAGATAAATTCTGTTCGGCGCGGTATTCGAATGAATCGAACAATGATAGGCATCGCAAATCGTGAAAGCATCCGCTAGCGCATAGTGAAAGCTCACGTCGTCGCGCTTCAGGTACCCCATCGTCACGACGTCCTGTTTTTGATTCACCCACTGGTTGTGCTTCCCATGATTCCAAGCCAAGTGGCCACTGCTCCAACCATGATCTGTACCTGGAGAAAACTCAGTCGTCGCCTTCGGATTCAGGTAGAAAGGCAAAACATAAGGTGCATCGGCCCGCAACCCCCTGGAGTGATACCGGCTGGTATGAACCGTAGCAGGAGGCTGATACCAGATCGGTTTCCCATTGGGAAATCGCACCGGCCGGGGATCGTTGAACCCTCGAACGCCTCTCAGGCTTCCGAAATAGTGATCGAACGAGCGGTTCTCCTGCATCAGAATGACAACATGCTGGACATCCTTAATCGTTCCGCTAACTTTATTGGCTGGGATTGAGAGCGCCTTGCTGATACTCGCCGGAAAGATTCTCGTTCCGGCTGCAACTCCTGCCGAGGTTACGGCCATGCGTAGAAAGTCGCGACGGCTTCTTCTGCTCTTCATGAAATTTATGGGCCTCTTTTGGCTTTGCTGCCGGAAATTTATCGCTCTCTGAAATTACGCGTAACAATAACATGCACCTTCGAACCTCAGGTATAGGAAATTGGCATGGGATTGCTGTCGTTCCAATATGCGGCGATCCGATGAATGCCTTTTTAAACAGAAGAGGCGAATCCAAATATGGCTTCGCCTCTTCCGTTTGGCACTGAAAGATTTTCTCCCGTTACAACATCGGAGCATTCAGAAAACTGGCGAGACTCGTAAGCTGCCCAACGCGAGTACCGTTATTCAATGCCGAAACCGGAGCAGACGGCCTTGCTTGTATATGGAGATGGGCCAATACCGTCGCGTCAATTTCTAATGGTGAGTGACCATTCTTTGACATAATTGCATGGCACGTGTCGCATGTCGTACGAGCCCCCTTCGCCGTGTGGCAGGCGATACAGCTCCCCATATTTGTATCTTTTTCCCGGGCAAGCGTTGTCCGTTCAGCTACGGGACCATGGCACTCCTCGCAGGTATTGCCGGAGTGGGTCTTGTGGCTGAAGGTCACAAACGAAGGTACACGGTAGATGCGTACCCATAGAATGGGATCTTCGTTCTTGGCCGCTTCAGCGAGGCGTTTAATCTCGGGCTTGTCCGTTGCAACCGAGGTATGGCAGCTCATGCATTTGCCCGCCTGCGGTAAAGCCAGCGTCGAACCATCGCCTCGCGGCTCGTGGCAGTTATTGCAGGCCATCTTTGCCGTTTGAATGTGCAGCTTGTGATTGAAAGCGATGGGCTGCACCGGAGCAGTCGCCGAAGGCTCCGGCGCAGGAGAACCGGAATTTTGCGCCTGGGCGATCGAGGCGAGTCCGAAGACAACAACAAGCATCAGCAGAAACTTCTGCACTGGAAACCTCTCTTTAGACCGAACGTGCCTTCTCCGCTTCGTTACAGAGAAGGCACCCCGATGACCTTTCAGATTACGCCAGCAATGTTAAACGTTGCCCTTGCGCATCTCCTCTGCCAGATATTCGGATGCACGCATTGCGAGTGCACACATGGTAATCGTCGGATTCTGCCATCCTGCGCTGACAAAAACACTAGCGTCAGTAATGAAAAGGTTCTTCATGTCATGGCTCTGGTTCCACTGATTGACAACGCCCTTCTTTGGATCGTCACTCATGCGGGCTGTGCCCTGCTCGTGAATTGAGTAACCTGGTGGATTGAACTCGTAGTTCTTCACGAGAACATCGAACCCTGCCGCCTCGGCCATCGCAGCCATGGTATCGATGTAGTCCTTTGTCATATTGGTTTCATTGTTGGTGTATTTCGTGTTGATATTCAGCGTAGGAATACCCCAGGCATCAACCACCTGCTTGTTCAGCGTGACGTGGTTCTCATAGTGTCCAAGCGTCTCGCCCATAATGTTTGTACCGAATCCGCTGCCGTTATAGCTCTTCAGCTTCTCTTCAAGCTCTTTGCCATAGAAAGGCAGGGCACGTGAGTCGAACGGTCCATTACTGCATGAAACATTCACAGCGTAGCCACGAAGGAATCCATTGCTCTTCGTCTCCAGGTTGCGGAAACGTGGAATCAAAGCTCCGCCTCCCATCAAACCTTGCGCACCCTTACCGTCACGCGCTTCTGGAACGGAGCAGATAATACCTGCTCCATAGATCTGGTCACACAGGTAATGACCAAGCGCTCCGCTTGAGTTACAGATCTCCGAGAGCATCAACAGGCGAGTCGTCTCCAGTGTGCCCGCAGCAACCACCACCACGCGCGCCTTCAACACCATCTCGCGATGCGAGTGCCGATCAATAAAGATCGCTCCATCCGCCCGCCCCGTGTTCTTATCGACCGTGATCTGACGCACAATCGCATTCGGAATTGTAGTGAGCTTACCCGTTGCCACCGCATCCGGAAGTAGCAGGTTCAACGACGCAGCCATCCCGTCCTTGCCCAGCGAGGAGCGCGGCTTGGTCACAGGCACGCCAAGCTTTTTACCTGCATCGACGAATCGCTGCATCGCGCCCGACCACGGCGAGTTGTCTTCGATAAAGTTTCCGTCCGGATACTGTGGCAAGCCATCCGTATGACCCGTTACGCGAAAGATCTCCTCCACGCGGGAGTAGTACGGCGCCAGATCCTTCAGTGTGATCGGCCAGTTCTCTCCAAAGCCATCATGATCTTTGCTCTTGAATTCATAGTCGCTCAGACGGAACGACTGGCGCCCCCATACAGGGGAACGTCCACCCACGCTGCGCACTCGGACCCAGTTGTAAGGCTGGTCCGCCGGATGGCTGTAAGGAATCGTCTTCTCGTCTACCCAGAAGTTCGCGTTGAACTCGTTCGCCTGATACACGTGCGGAAGTTGTCCAGGTGCGAGGAAGCCGCGAAAGGGCAGTTCGTTCACAGGCTTCAGCTCGCGGTATCTTTCGAAGTTCAGCATCGGACCTGCGTCCAGCATCGTGCAGGAGATACCCTTCTCCGTCAGGATCTTTGCGGCCATACCGCCAGTATGTCCCGACCCGATGATCAGGACGTCCACCTTCTTTTGTGCCATGTCTCTTTATTTCCTTCTCTGAGGTGCCTAAGCCTTATGCTTCGTGGTGGATTTGCTCTGAGCTGCGCCGTGGTTCACCCAGGTTTGAATGCCGGGCTCGATGGGATGCCAGTACAGCCCCACCCCAGGTGTGCGCTCGCCCGAAGCCTCCGCCGCCACCGCCCATGCAGGCGAATTGATCGTCGCCTCGCGAATATCGCGATGTGCCAGGCCGATAAAGCGCTCCTGCCCTTCACGCGGAGGATGGTCATTCATCCACCCCTTCAGATGCGGACGTATCACCGCATCTACCTGTTTCTCATCCGCCTTGGCAAACGACACATTGAACTGCTTCCTGCAATCTGCTTCGAGCCGGTCGAGCCCGTTATTGTATAGCGCCTGCTGCTCCGCAGGAGAAGCGCCGATATAGAAATCCAGAAATTCAGGGGTGCCCGCCTTACTCGCGCTGGGATTATCTTCTCCCGCGGGCATGAAGATCTCGCATAGCTGCACCAGCGTCGCGTAACGCACAGGGGTAAAGTAACGAGCCTTCGTAATGGCAACGTCATCCGGCTGCGAAAGCGGGATATTTGGGGTGTGGAATCGCGCCATTTGCTCTGCGCGGTTCCTCGCTCGCGAACCTGAAGCCGCAGCCGATGGTGCAGTCGTCGCAGGCGGAGGATTCTGCGCCTGAGGTGAAGATTGTTGACCCAATGCAGTGCTTGCCGTGGCGGTAGCAACCGCAAAGCCCTTTACAAAATCGCGCCGTCTCATGGGCGCAATGCTAAGGGTTATCGATTACTCTAGTCAATTCCCCAAACGTATTCGCCTGAAAAATCACGCTTTTTTATCCAAAAACCACACAGCGGATCGCACCCGATCACCCAAGGTCGTCCCTTTACCGCAAGGCGAACGCATAGAGCGTATCGCCCGCTGCTGCGACCACATATTGAAGACCATCCAGCTCATAGGTGATCGGCCCATTGCTCACGATTCCTGTCAGCCCTGCATGCCACAGAATCTCTCCGTTCGTCGCATTAAAGGCAACGAGATTAGATGTTGTATCTCCTGTGAACAACAAATTTCCCGCTGTCGTTAATATTCCAGAACGCCCGCCAGGACTTGGCCATTGATGGTTCCAACGCACCTTGCCTGTCTTGTAGTCGATTGCGCGTAGCGAGGCTCGTGACCATCCGCCTCGATCGTTCCCCGCCCAACCCTCAGGCTTTTTGTTGTTGTCGTAGATGTAATAAACGCTGTATGCGTCATAAGCCGGAACATAAAAGAGTCCGGTTTCCGGGCTAAAACTGGGAGGATACCAGTTCGCCGCTCCTGCCTGGTTCGGTGCAACCAGTGCGCCATTCAATTGGGCCATCTTCGCAGGGTTCGGAATCGGTGACCCCTTTGCATCGACACCAAGCGTCCAGTTCTGCTTCGCAAATGGCGTGCTCAACAGGTTCTTCCCATTCGTGCGGTCCAGGAGAAAATACCATCCATTGCGGCTGGCCTGGGCAAGCAGCTTACGTTTGTGACCGTCGACGATTCCATCGATCAGCACCGGCGTCTGCACCGCGTCCCAATCGTGAGTGTCATGGGGATTGGGCTGGAAATACCATACCAACTTGCCGGTATCGGGATTCAACGCGCAGATCGTTGAGGTATATAGATTGGCGCCAGGCCGTGCTCGACCATTGATGACCGGCTGCGCATTTCCCGTTCCGAAGTAATAAAGATTCAACTCAGGATCATAGGTGCCTGCAACCCAGGTCATTCCGCCGCCATGCAACATGGCCTCATCATTCGGCCAGGTCTTTGCTTCCGGATCGCCCGGATTCGGATGCGTATACCATCTCCACTGCAAAGCTCCTGTCTCCGGATCATGCGCTTCGATATAGCCGGGAATGTCAAAGTCATCTCCGCTGACTCCGACCATCACATGGTTCTTTACAATCACCGGCGCTACGCTGCCGAAGTAAAACTGGTCCGGATTTCCAATCGAGACATGCCACTTCTCTTTCCCGGTCTCTCTGTCGATCGCAACCAGGTTGCAATCCTCCGTTTCAAAATACACGGTGTTCCCCAGGACGGCGGCACCACGGTTTCCAATCGACTCTCCTCCCTTGCTGGCCCAGTCGAACTGCCACAACTTATGTCCCGTGCGCGCATCAACAGCCCATACATGGCTGGGAACGGTGAAATAAAGAACTCCATCGACCTCCAACGGCGTAGCGGAGATACGTCTCCCCCCTGCAGTATTGGTCTCAACCCGGAAGCTCCATGCCAGCGATAGCTGTTTTACCGTCGCCGTATTGATCTTCTTCAGAGGACTGAAGCGACGTCCGGAATAGTCGCCATTGTAGGTGGGCCAGCTATCGGTCAAATGCGCGAGATCCGGCTTCGCAGCTTCAATCGGAGCCTCGGCGTAAAGCGAAACCGCGGAAAAGAATACAGAGAACAGGAGGGCGGGTAGCAATCTCATTTCAACGTTTCCAGATATGTCGTCAGGTTGTGGATGTCGTCATCGGTGTAGTGGTCCAGCAACTCGGAGTGCGCGGCGAAGGGATCCGTAGTCGTAACTGTCGTTCCCGGAATCCGGTTGAACGAGCGATACTGGCCCGACTCGTCCTGAAGCGCCACTGTGAAGTCATCCATGCGAACCAGATCCCCCTTGTAAACCTTGCCGGAGGGCAGCTTCACCGTTACCTGCACCTTGTGCTTGATGAACAAACCGTAGTTCGGAAAAAGAAACTTCTGCTGCAAGGCTGCGGGCGCATACTTCTTTCCCACATGGGCCAGATCGCCCGTCGTGGAATGACAATGATTGCAGCCGCCCGCACCGTTGAAGTAGGCCTCCCCAGCCTTCGCGTCTCCGCTCAACAGGTTCGTCGGTTGCGCGTTATAACCGCTGCGCAAAATGCCATTGATCGATGCAGTCAGAAACTGAGACAAATCTGCGAGCTGTTTCTCGTCAAACTTAAAATTGTGATTCGGACCAGATGCCAGCAACGGACCAAGTTCCTTGCCGTACAACATCTCTCGACGATCATGCAGAACGGCCAGCGAGCGCAGCAGATCCGGAGCACTTGCTGTACCGCGAGCATCATCACCATGACAGCGAGCGCAGTTGCTTGCGTAGATCTTTGATCCACGCCCGGCAGAGTCGGGATTCACTGGCGATCGCGGAAACTGGGCTTGAAGCGAACTCGCTCCAACGCACAGCAATGAGATCCCCCAAAACTTCAGCAAACGTTTCTTCATCAAGACAAACTCCACCATCGCAATTCAGTCTGCCGAAAACTGTCGCTTCCGGCATAATTTCATAAGCGCCGCACAGAGCTACCTACTCTTTATACTTGTTCACCTGGCAAAGGATAACCAAATGAACCGTCGTGAGTTCCATAAGCTGTCGATAGGAGCATCTCTTACTCCACTTCTAAAAGGCAACATCGCATCGGCTGCGTCCGCATTTGTTTTGCCAGATAAAACCAAGCAGAAATTTTCTATCATGCTGTGGACCCTCCCTAAGGGTCTCTCCTTCGAACAACAACTGGACCTGGCTGCGGCGGCTGGCTTCCAAGGTGTAGAGGTTGGTAACGAATATGAAAAGTGGACGCCTGCAGAGTGGAAGCAGAATCTCGCGAAAAAGCAGGCTCTTGGGATCGAAGTGGATAGCGCAGTGCCTGGCCGCAACGCACTGGCCGATCATTCCAAGCGAACTGCACTGCATGATGATCTGATGAAGGCAATTCCCGGTGCGAAAGAACTGGGCTGCAAACAATTTATCTACACCGCATATACCCGTGTCCCTGGGCAGACTCCCGAACAACAGCGCGCAGCAATTGTAGACACACTCAAATACGCGGCAGATCTATTGGAGAAAGATGAAATCGAGATTGTGCTGGAGCCAATCGACCTTCTGGAACATAAACAGGAAGCTGTCACCAGCGTGGCCGAAGCATTTGAAATTACTCGAGCTGTAGGGAGCCCAAGGGTCAAAGTTCTGTATGACTTTTACCATGAGCAACGACAGGCGGGAAATCTGATTGAAAAGCTCGAAAAGAATATCGATCAGGTCGGTCTGGTCCATATTGCAGATGTCCCGGGACGGCATCAGCCTGGAACAGGCGAAATCAACTATTCCAACATCTATCGAAAACTCGCAGAGCTTCACTATGACCGCTACATCTGCATGGAGTTCATGTCTCTCGGCGACCCCACGAAGACACTGAAACAGGCTCGGCTCGAAGCCATCGCAGCGATGAAAACCTCCTGACCAAATCTCGAGTACCACCTTCGCTGCATAGCGCAGGTGGGTACATCTGCTTATTGGCCAATACGCACTAAAACATCTTCAATCCGCGAATCACCACCGCTGCAAGCCCTGCTCCCAGAACCGGACCCAGCACCGGAATCCAGGCATATCTCCACCCTGAGCTCCCCTTCCCTGCAATCGGAAGTAGGGAGTGTGCAATACGGGGGCCAAGATCGCGGGCCGGATTAATCGCATACCCTGTCGTTCCTCCTAGCGACAGACCAATTCCCCACACCAACGATCCCACCAGCAACGGTCCCAGCCCTGGAGCGACACCCGCCGGTGCAATTCGTTTTGAGAACAACGCCGTCGCCACCAGCACCAGTACAAAAGTTCCCAGAATCTCGCTCACCAGGTTCCATACCGGGGCATACACCGCCGGAGCTGTGCAGAAGCAAGCCTGCTTCAAGCCTGCATTCTCAGTCAGCTCCCAGTGCGGCTTGTACTGCAACCACACCGCGACTGCTCCCAGCAGCGCACCCAACACCTGCGCCGGAATATATGTCACGAGCCGCTCGGCATGGCCCGTCATCATCACAGAAGCCACCGTAAACGCCGGGTTCAGATGTCCATCGGCATCTCCCAGAGCAGCACTCACTGCTACACCGGCGAAGACAGCAATGGCCCACCCGGCAGTGATAGAGATCCATCCGGCGTTCTCAGCTTTCGACCTCTTCAGCAGCGCGCCTGCAACAACGCCGTTGCCCAACACAATCAGGACAAACGTCCCGACAAACTCACCAATCACAGGAGACCAATCGATCATTCACTCGCCCTCGTACACATACCCATTTGCGACTGCATAGAAACCCTCGAGATCGCGTGCTTTCCACTCTTCACTGCGCCCAAGTTCTCGCGCCAGCACATCCGCAACACGCGGAGCAGCTTCGATCGCGGCCCGCGCATCCAAAAACAGCGCCCGCGTCCGCCGCGCTAAAACGTCTTCGACCGTCCTTGCCATCTCATGTCGTGCGGCCCACACGACCTCGCGCATCCGGTAAGGAAGCCGCGGATGCACCAACTCATTCAACGAAGCCTCTTGCTGGGAGAGCTCTTCCAACTGCGGCAGGTCTGATCCATACACACGGTCCGACTCAGCCTTCGCGATCTCCCGGGTCCATCCATGCAGCCGCAGCGAACGGGTCTGTGATAAAGTCTTCTTCAATCCCGCAACCTCTGTTGCACGGTTGATCGTGTCCTCACCCATCCTCCGGTAAGTCGTCCACTTGCCTCCCGTCACCGTCACCAGACCAGAAGGACGAATCAGAATCGTATGATCCCGCGACAGCTTCGAGGTTGCTCCCCCGCCCTTGCGAACCAGCGGACGCAAGCCAGACCACACGCTCAGAATCTCCTCGCGCTTCGGCCTGCGTCCCAGATATTTGGTGATGTGCTCCATCAGGAAGCTGCGCTCATTGGCCATCGCATGCGGTTCCACGCTGGCGCGTACGACCGCTTCATCGGTCGTACCGACCACAGTCGCGCCATGCCACGGAATCGCAAACAGAACGCGCCCATCTGAAGTCTTCGGAATCATCATCGCGTTTGTCGCCGGAAGAAACGAGGGTGGCAGAACAAAGTGCGTTCCTTGACTCACCGAGAGCAGCGTTTCGCTGTCGTTGTCCATCTTCAGGATGCTTTCGGTGAAGACGCCCGTTGCATTGATCACAACCTTCGCCCGCAACTCGAATCGCGCAGCGCTCTCGATCTCACGCGCTTGCACCCCGACGGTCTTGCCGTTGTGCTCGATCAGGCCGGTCGCTTCGACATAGTTAGCTGCAGTTCCTCCCAAATCTTCGAGGGTTCGCATCAAGGCAATCGCATAGCGGGCATCATCAAACTGTCCGTCGTGATAGAGCACACCGCCACGCAACCCTTCTTTCCTGATTCCCGGCAGCATCTCCGCCGTTTCCTTCACAGAGAGCATCCGCGAAGGGCCCAGCGATAGCTTGCCCGAAAGCAGTTCATACACCTTCAGACCGAAGCCATAATAAGGAAGCCCGAACCAATCAAAGACTGGAACCACAAATGAGAGGTTGTGCGCCAGGTGGGGAGCGTTTTCCAGCATCCACCCGCGCTCGCGCAATGCATCCACCACGAGCGTGATGTTCATCTGCTCCAGATACCTCACACCACCGTGCACCAACTTCGTACTGCGGCTTGAGGTTCCTTTAGCGAAGTCTGCTCTCTCAATCAGCACCGTTTTGTAGCCCCGTGAAGCAGCCTCTACAGCCGCTCCCAGGCCAGTCGCCCCTCCACCGATGACGAGCACATCCCACTCTGTCTGCTCACCAAGCCTGCGCAAAATTTCAGCGCGATCGCTCAACTTGCCGTCTCCTCTTCTTTCGTCCACTGCTTGGCCCGTTCCAGTGCGCGACGCCACGTCGCGCGCACCTTGTCCCGCTCCTGCTGCCCAATCTTAGGCTGGAAGATGCGATCCATCTGCCACTGGCTCGCAATCGCTTCCTGATCCGGCCAGTATCCAACCGCAAGACCCGCCAGATACGCCGCTCCCATCACCGTTGCCTCGGCGTTCTTCGGACGCACCACCTCAATGCCCAGCGCGTCTGCCTGAATCTGCATCAGCAAATTGTTCGCCGCCGCTCCTCCATCCACGCGCAGTTGCGAAAGTGAGAGACCCGAGTCCGCCTGCATGGCCTCGAGAACATCGGTTGCCTGCAACGCGATGCCTTCGAGTGCTGCTCGAGCAATGTGCGCGCGCGACGATCCACGCGTCAGTCCGACCAGCGCCCCACGAGCGTACTGGTCCCAGTGTGGAGCTCCCAGACCCGCAAACGCCGGCACCAGGACCACCCCATTCGCATCGCTGACCGATGCCGCCAGGCTCTCAATCTCCGCAGAGGTACGGATCAGCTGCAATTCATCGCGGAGCCATTGCACCACAGCACCCGCCATCAACATGCTGCCTTCAAAGGCATACTCAACCGTATTGCCGATCTTCCATGCAACTGTCGTCAGCAGGCGATGCTTTGAAGTCATCGGCTGTTGGCCAATGTTCAGCAGCATAAAGGCTCCAGTGCCATAGGTGCACTTCGCCATGCCCGGCGAAGTACACATCTGCCCGAAGAGCGCCGCCTGCTGATCACCAGCGATCCCTGCAATGGGAACATCTCGAACCAAACCGCTTGCCGTCCCGCACACGCCACTCGAAGCCACCACTTCGGGCAACATGGAACGCGGCACGCCGAGCAGCTTCAGCAACTCCTCGTCCCATTCCATCGTGTGAATGTTGAACAACATCGTGCGCGAGGCGTTCGTCACATCGGTGACGTGACGCTCGCCCTTGGTCAGTTTCCAGATCAGCCAGCTGTCCACAGTACCAAAGGCCAGCTTTCCCGCTTCAGCCTTTGCTCGTGCACCCTCAACATTCGCAAGAATCCAGTTAACTT
This sequence comes from Edaphobacter sp. 4G125, assembly GCF_014274685.1. Taxonomy (NCBI): domain Bacteria; kingdom Pseudomonadati; phylum Acidobacteriota; class Terriglobia; order Terriglobales; family Acidobacteriaceae; genus Edaphobacter; species Edaphobacter albus. The sequence continues at coordinate 771,427 of NZ_CP060393.1, read as the reverse complement.
TGCTGCCGGAAAAATACGCATCCGGAATCAGGCCTGTCTTCTGCTGAATCATACTGCCCGCATCGGCGCGCAATCTGTCGCAGAACTCTGCGGTCCTGCGGTCCTGCCATACGATGGCGTTATAGATTGGCTCGCCTGTTTCGCGGTCCCACACGATGGTGGTCTCACGCTGATTGGTGATGCCGATGGCAGCGATGCTGCGACTTGTCAGATCAACTTTGGCCAGCGCCTCAGTTACTACCCCACTCTGTGAAGACCATATCTCGGTGGGCGAGTGCTCCACCCAGCCGGGCTTGGGAAAGATCTGCTTGAAAGGATGCTGTGCGACAGAAACAACCGCGCCGGTCTCATCGACAACCATCGCTCGTGAACTTGTCGTGCCCTGATCCAGAGCCAGGATGCAACGTTTAGCGGACAACTTAACCTCCTTTTAGGTACAAAAGGGCCTTGCAACAATTCTGTTGCCCAGCACAAAAAAACTTTTCAGGAATAACGGCGTGAGCGTTTTCTAGTCTCTCCGCTCGCCGTCTGGAAGCCACGAGCCAATGTATAAGATTTAGCGCTAACTTTGCTTCAAAAAAGTAAATGACGTCTCTCAATCAGCACCAGCGGACCCTGCTTTTCCTGTATTTATCAGGAAAACGGTTTTGGTAGGACCAATTTCAGATATCATTCCCGAGGAACCCCGTAACGGCGAAAGGCAATCATGAACCATCGCAGTCTCCTCCTCTCCTTCGCGCTCCTTGCGATCGCTTCACTTCCCGTGGCGGCCAAGGTCTGCAACGCTCGATCTTATGGTGCGAAGGCCGATGGTGTCACCAAGGATACCCAGGCAATTCAGGCTGCGATTGACGACTGCGCCAAAGCAGGTGGCGGAACGGTCAAGCTTTCCGGAGGAACGTTCCTCTCCGCTCCAATCGTACTCAAGAGCAACGTAGCTCTCGACCTCGATAAGGGCACGACGCTGTTGGGTTCGCCCAATCACGCCGACTACCCCGCTAAGACCGAGTTCCGAGCTCCCGGAACCCAATCCCTCGTGAGCGCAACCAATGCCGAAAACATCGCCATCACCGGCAGCGGTACCATCGACGGTAACGGCGAAAGCTGGTGGGCTGAGGTCCGTGCGACCCACAATGCCGGGGTCGTAGGAGCCGTGCAGTTCCGCCCTCGTCTCGTCGTCTTCGACCACTGTAAGCATGTGCGCATGGAAGGGATCACCATCCAAAACTCGCCCAGCTGGCAGGTCGTTCCCTACTACACCGACGATATGGTCATCCGGAATGTCCGCATCCTCGCACCGCAGCACTCACCCAATACCGATGCCATCGATCCCTTCAGTTCTTCGAACATGGTGATCGATCACGTCTACGCGGATGTAGGGGACGACAACATCGCCATCAAGAGCGGCATCATCAACTCGCCCGGTCCCGACGAACCCAGCCGCAACATCACCATTACCGACTGCGAGTTTATGCATGGCCACGGCCTCTCCATCGGCTCCGAAATAGCAGGTGGAGCGAACAACATTCGTGCAGAGCGGATTCACTTCAAAGGGACCGATCAGGGCATCCGCATCAAGGCCAATCGTGACCGTGGCAATCAGGTCGATAACATCAGCTTCAAAGACATCACGATGGAAGACGTAAAGACCTCCATCCTCATCAGCAAGTACTACCCGAAGGTCCTCCCACAGGGTGATGTTGCGCCTGCTCCAATCACTCGCCTGACGCCCTTCTTCCATGACATCACCATCGAGAACGTAAACTCGGTCAAGAGCGGAACCGCGGGCGTGATCGTCGGATTACCGGAATCTCCGGTGAAGAACGTCATCCTGAAGAACGTCAACATCACCGCAGAAAAAGGCATGACCATCGCCTTTGCCGAGATAAAAGGTTCAGATGTGCATGTCATCGCCGCACAGGGGCAAGCGATCAACATCGCTCCCAGCGCAAAGGTCGATCTCAAATAATTAGCAATCAACGCTGGGAAGAAGCGCCGCCCCGACCTCTGCCGCGCTTCTTCCTGTAATGCGTAAAAGCTTGCTTCGGTTCGAAGCCCCCGAAACCAGCGCAACCCGGGCCCGCGGAAGCCCCAGTCGCTCTGCCACAAAAGCAATCAGAGCCTCATTCGCGCGTCCGTCCACGGGTGGAGCTGTCAAGGCAATCTTCAAAGCTCCATCGTGGATTCCCGTCACCGCATTCTTTTTTGCGCTTGGGTGAATCCGCACCCGGAGAGTGCAACCATCTGGCACATCGTTAGCGAACTGGCCCTCAGAATTCATGGCAAAAGTCACGGAACAGCAGGATAGACCCGTTTTCCGAAGATGGCCGTACCAACCCGAACACAGGTGCTGCCTTCCTCGATGGCGACAGGGAAATCGTTCGACATCCCCATCGAAAGCTGCGTCAGCTTCGAATGGGTCTTCACCGCCTCATCGCGCAGTCGCCTCAGCTCGCGGAAATACGGCCGCGCCGTCTCGGCATCTTCAGACCACGGCGGTACCGTCATCAATCCAACCACTTCAACTGAACGAAGATCGCGGGCGGCATCCAGCAACAAAGGTAGCTCTTCAGGAGCGATACCGTGTTTGCTTTCCTCGTGGCTCAGCTTGACCTCGATCAGGATCGGCAACTGTTTACTCCGAGCCTCTGCAGCAGCGTCGAGCCGCTGTGCAATCCGAAGAGAGTCCACCGCGTCAATCGCATCGAAAAGCTCGGCGGCCTTGTTCGTCTTGTTCGATTGCAGCGGCCCGATCAGATGGAACGAAGCATCTTTCAGCCCTGCAAGTACGGTCGATTTTTGCTCATACTCCTGCACGCGATTCTCGCCAAAGAGCCTCTGCCCCGCTTCGTAAGCCTCCAAAATGGCCTCTGCCGGATGAACCTTGCTCACCGCCATCAGTGCAACTTCATTCTCGTTGCGACCGGCACGACGGCATGCAACGGCAATCTCATCCTTCAAACGTACGATATTTTCCGCGATACTCATCTCTACCAGCATCTTACTTGCTGCAACCACCCTTTTTCACGGAGACCCGACCCCGCATGTGGACCATTCTTCTGCTGATTGGCTCAAATATCTTTATGACCTTCGCCTGGTACGGCCACCTCAAATTTCGCGAGGTCCCATTGTGGAAGGTCATCGTCGTCAGCTGGTCGATTGCGTTCTTTGAGTACTGCCTTCAGGTTCCCGCAAACCGCATCGGGGCGCGTACTTTCACGCCAGACCAGCTCAAGGTGATCCAGGAAGTCATCACCCTCTCGGTCTTCGGTGTCTTCTCCACGTTTTACTTTGGAGACAAGCTGCATTGGAACCACGCCGTCGCCTTCTGCTGTCTGGTTGGCGGGGCCTTCTTCATGTTCCATAAATTCTAAAGAGCATTATCGGGAGAAGCAGTCCACCGCAAAGATTCCGTATTTCATGCCAAGAAATTCCTGAAGTTCCATCGGCAGCTCCGCCGCAAGCTCCTGCCACGTAAGCAATTTGAGACAACAGCGAAGATCGAAGAGACGAACAGCCCGAATCACCGCATACCACGCCTCTATCAAGTCGCGCCGCCGCGCGTCGCAGAACACGCAGAATGAGCCGCCTCCCGCATACGCGGCCAGAACGCCACGAATGAGTTGATAGTGAAGATACATTCCGTTTCGTAAAGGAAGCTCGTCCTGCAGAAAGACTCTCTCCAGATCTCGATAGCGAAAAACCAGGTCAGATTTGGCGGTTTGAAAATTCGATTCTGTCAGCTTGGCTTCCACCAGAAGTTCTCCAAGCCTCATATCGATCTCGGTATGGTCGTACTTCCCATTGCATAAAGGAGTTCTCGGTTTGAACCCGAACTCTGGAACAGCCTCAGCCTCAATCCCCAGCAACCTCTGTACTCGCACCGATGTCAGAACCTGAGGATGGCAGAAGATGCTCATCAACAACGCATCAGAGCTGTGGGCGCAATCCAACTCCTTCCACTCCCAGTTCACTCTCGCCCGGAACCGTTTGAAGGCCGTATGCACCTTGCAGAAACGCTTCGACCACTCTGAAGTTCTTCGAATCTGCTCGTAGGCAAGAGGATGAAAGTTCCCATGTCTACCCTCGTCATCCACTCCAAAGAGAACTCCCGGAACTTCGCCATCGGTCCGTTCGTGCAGAAGTTTCCGAGTCTTCGCAAACTCCAGCGCCCGCAGGCTCAGCTCTGTACGAAGACCAAGACCGCCCGGGACCTCGAAACATGGAACATCGAAATTTGATGGTTCGCCCCTCAAAGTGATCCCTATAATAGGGGAATAAAAGGCGAATCTTCAACCGCGCCTTCTCGACAGGTGTTCTTGATCGCACAGGAACCATCTCGAAAGATCGTTCACATCGACATGGACGCCTTCTACGCCTCTGTCGAACAGCGCGACGATCCTGCTCTGCGTGGCAGGCCGGTCATCGTGGCATGGAAAGGCAATCGCTCCGTCGTCTGCGCGGCCTCATACGAAGCAAGAAAATTTGGCGTGCGTTCCGCTATGGCTGCTGTTCATGCGGAGCGGCTCTGTCCTCGCGCTATCTTTGTGCCGCCCGACTTCTCCCGCTACCGCGCTGTCTCACAAGGTGTACGCGAGATTTTTAAACGCCACACTGATCTCATCGAACCTCTCAGCCTCGACGAGGCTTACCTCGACGTCACCTCCAACAAGACCGATCTGCCCACGGCGACCCGCGTGGCCAAAACCATCCGCCAGCAGATTCGCGAAGAACTAAACCTGACCGCCTCGGCAGGTGTGGCGCCCAATAAATTCCTGGCAAAAATCGCCTCCGACTGGAAGAAGCCGGACGGCCTCTTCGTGATTCAACCCAATGAGGTCGAGAGCTTCCTTACACCCCTGCCTGTCTACCGAATCCCCGGTGTAGGCAAAGTGACGGAAAAACGTATGGAGACGATCGGCATCAAGACCGTTGGCGACCTACGCAACCTGGACCTCGCCATCCTCGAAGCGAACTTCGGTCGTTATGGAATACGTCTCTACGAACTGGCCCGCGGTATCGACCGCAACCCTGTCGTTCCCGACAGACCCACCAAATCGATCTCTGCCGAAGACACTTTCAAACGCGATCTTCCTCTTGAAGAAACAGAACCGATGATTCGCCGACTCGCCGAAAAAGTTTGGACCGCTTCACGCAAAGAAACGCGCATCGCGCGTACTGTCGTACTCAAACTGAAGACAAAGGACTTCAGCATCCTCACTCGAAGCCATACCGCAACTGCCCCTCCATCTTCCTGCGAGGAACTGGTCGAGATCGCCCTGGCTCTCAGAGAACGCGTAGACGCGGCCAACCAGCTCTATCGCCTGGTCGGCGTTGGTCTTCACAACTTTCAAGAGGCCGAGGACACCTCTTCGCATCCCCTCTTCTGTCCCCACCCAGATATGTCATCCTGAGCGAAGTCATTGCGCAGCAATGATGCAGTCGAAGGACCCGCGCTACCTCCCAAAAAAGTGTCATTTCGACCGAAGCTGCGCAGCAGCGGAGTGGAGAAATCCCCGCATTCGCCTAACTGCTTCGCCCACTGTCTCTCTGGATCGGGGCCGGACTTCCGCTCAGATCAATGCGAAGAAACTCCGGTTCCGTCGCCGCAGGTTTGCCTTGCAGTACCCGAATCGCCGCGCGTCCCGCCCCAAGCGACAGACCAAGCACAACGGCAGCCAGTGCGCCAAAGCCACAGAAGATCGCGATGCTGGCCAGCAGGCTGTAAGTCTTCTGCACCTCGGTGTGGAACTCCGGAGGTATCGGTTTGTTCCACGTCACCTCCATGCGAGGATGAATCCCTCCAACCAGCGACTTTGCCTCCGCCAACGACCAGTTACCCGTCGTCAAAAAGACAAACGTGCCTGAACGACGCATCACCACTGTCCCCGCGGTCTTGCCCTGCTTTTCAATCTCTGCCTGGATCGCCCGCAGCTTCGCTCCTGCAATCTCGGGCGTGGGATAGAACAGCAGCGTCAGCTTCCCTTTACCGGCATATCGCGCCGTCACTGCCTCGGCAGCCTTATCGAACCCGAGGATCTGTCCAGGCAACACACCACCCATCGCCTCGTAACTCACCGGCCCCAGGGCATACTTCACCGAATCCCGTTCCAGCCCCTTCTCAGGCAGCAACGTTGGAAGCAGTGGAGCAACTCCCTTCGGTCCGCTCACCTTCGGCAACCCCACCTGGACCCGATTCAGCAGAGCTTCAACCTTCTCGCCTCGTCCACCGGTCGCCTCCACCACACTCGCTCCGCTACGGAAGAGGTAGTGGTCGCCACTCAGACTCGTTTCATCTCCAAGTCCCGCGCCCCGATAAACCGGAGCCGGACGCTCAAAGTAGCTATATGCAGCATGTGCCCCAGTCGCATCGACGAACTGTCTCGCCGTCACCGTGATTGCAGGCCCGTTTTTCTCTCGGTAGATTGCCTGCTCACTTCGCTTCAGACCGTCTTCTGTAAGAACCGTATCGAGCTTCTGGTCATTCTCAGGCTGCAACGTCGTGTCTGCTGGCTTCTCTTGACGGACCCAGTCACCGATCTGCTGCGGTAGCAACGGCGCCGGAGGCTCAACCAGGGTTGTCTTCGTGTCCTGGGCATGGCCGATGGCTCCGCTCAGGATAGCCCCGCCCACAACAAAGCTGAACAACATCCGTTGCGTTCTATTTTTTTTCAGGAGCCAGCCTGGAACCATAAAAACCGCCTTACTAGGGGCAGATTACACCACTGCACACGCTCCACGCGAACGCCCACAGCTGCATCTATAGATAGACACCACGCAATCCGAAAAAGCTCCCGAAGCATGCATTGTGAATCCTTTATGCTGGTTATCTTTCCGAGTAGGAGATGCAAATCGTGACAAATAAAGAACCGGCGACAACCTCGACATCAAGACTCATCCATGCCGATCGCCAGCAAGCCTATGCAGCCTTCCTCGATCGCGACGCGCTGTTGGCATGGCTTCCTCCTGCCCAGATGCGAGCAGAGATTTACTCCTTCGACGCGCACATAGGAGGAGGTTACTCCATGTCGTTGTTCTACCCAGAAAACGAGAAAAACTTCCGTGGAAAAACCTCAGCGAAGGAAGATCGGGTCGATGTCCGCTTTGTAGAACTCGACCCGCCTTATCGAATCGTCGAATCGATTCGCTTTGTCAGCGACGATCCGTCCTTCCACGGCGAGATGGCCATGATTGCAAACTTTGACGAAGTCGCTGATGGAACCAACGTGACGTTGCGCTTCACCAATCTTCCTCCCGGCCTTCGGCCAGAAGACAACGATGCCGGCGCACAGCTAAGTCTGAAGCAACTTGCAAAGTTTCTCGAGCGATAACGAATCCTGTTCCATCGCTATCGCTCAAATCCTACCCCCGCACAGCCTCCCACTCTGCCGTGCCATATTCAGCCAGCGTCACTGTGCCCGACATCCGATTGCCGTCTACCTTTCCGGTAAAGTGGCAGGTCAGCGGGTAACCGGTCACCGGCAATACGCTGGTTAACGCGATCTCATTGGCATGGACCGCTCCCGACATCGTCGTGTTGTAGATCTCGCCGTGCTGATCTCCCGTTACAGCGTTGCCATCCTGCTTCAACACAAACTGCTGTTCACCCGTCCCCCGCAGGTAGTGGATCGTTACTGCCCATGTCCCCGCCACTGAAGCAGGTGCTCCACTCGGAACCACCGGATTCTCAAAGCGCGGTGGATTCTTCAGATGCTGATAAATCGTGTCCGCAACAATCTTTATCTCAGCCGGGGTCATGATGTAGACGTTGATGTTCACCGAGCTTTCCATGTGGTCCGGACGGGTGCCCGTGCCTCCCAGAACGATGCGCGGGGTCCCCTCATCCAACAGCTTGGCCATCTCCGTTCCGGTAATGCCGACGACATTGGCATCCCAGCTGATCCGTACGCCCGGACTGCGGTCGATCGAGCCCTTCTGGGTCGCAGGATAAGCTGTCGCCTTCACCGAAGGCAGCCCCTGCATACGGTCCGCGATCGACTGCGCCCAGCCCATCCACATCTTCTGCTCGGCCTCGTGGTCGCGCTTGCGCCATGCACGAACTGCGGCCAGCAGCCCCATCGCCTCTTCCTTGCTGATCTTCATCGCGCGACCATAATTATGGTGTGGTGCTCCCTGGAAGTACGCTGCCTTGCACAGGTCCTTCTTCCCGATCAGCAGACCTGAGGACTGCGGCCCCCGCATGTTCTTGCCACCGGAGTACGCCACCAGGTCCGCGCCTGCCTCAATATGAGGATTCGGCAGATCCAGCTCCGTCGCTGCGGCATCCACAAACACCGGAACCCCATGCTCCTTCGCGATGGCAGCTAGATTCTTCGTGCTCATGGGAGTGTCGTCCCACTTTGGATTGGCAAGGATATACATCATCGCCGTGCGTTCGCTGATCTTCTCGCGCAGTTCCTCGGGAGACGAAAACTCCACCAGCTCCACCCCGCACATGCGTACACCAATGTCATAGGGATTGCGCGAGGTCTTCGGGATCACGACCTGGTCCTTCTTCTTGATATAAGGAAGGGCCTGTGATTTTTCGACGTCCGTTCCTGCGATGCAGGCCACGGTCGCAAGACAGGTTGCGGCCGCTGTTCCAGTGGTCGCAACGCCCCACTCCGCTCCGCTCAGTTTTGCGAACTCAGCGCCCAGCGCCTCCATCATCTCGTCCAGCCTCACGTGATACAGCGAGGCGTTGTACATCGCCTGCTTCACCTCGGGTAACGAGGTCGATCCGCTGATCGCCGTGATGGTTCCGCGACAATTAATCAGCGGACGCACACCAATCCGCGTGTAGAGGTTGTCCTGAAAATTGCCGTCCGTGAAAGGAACCTGGTCCTTGGTCAGGATCTGCCCTGCCATCGATGCTCCTGAAGCAGCAGAGGCGCCTTTTACCGGAGCCGCCAGTGCAACACTCCAAGCCGGAGCCACCGCTCCCGCAGCCGAGATCAAACCTGTGTTCTTCAGAACATCACGACGCGACCAGCCCTTCTTCCCTGACTCCATGGATCTCACCTCAAACAATTTTTAAGAGTTCCGACCACTCTACGCAATTCGGCTCACGTCCTCAATCGGGCAGATGACCTACGCCAATAAAAATATGTGGCGAACCGGATGGATGTGGGTTCATTCGCGCATCCTCGCGAACCGCTCCGTTAAGCGCATGGCTTTAGCCATGCCAAAAGAGAGCATGCAGGGGGGTCAAACGATCCACTGGAGGGGTGACATATTCCTGTCTCTCTAACTCGTGTCATCCTAAGCAGAGTTTGCGCGGCAAAGGTAGAGCCTACGGTCCGCTGCGACATGACCCACCCTCTCCAATAAGCCCTTAGAACATGGATAAAGCCCTTTACCGCCATCCGTAACAAAGACTAAATTTGCGGAATGAAAGCCTCGGTCTTTGTTGGAACCAGCGTCGATGGCTTCATTGCGAGGCTAGATGGCGGTCTCGACTTCCTCGAGCGCGGAGGCAGCGAACCCCATGGCTATGAGGAGTTCATCGCTCAGGTCGACACCATCGTCATCGGCCGCAAGACCTTCGAATTCGTCCTAAGCTTCACACCGCCCTGGCCCTACGGCACAAAGCGCGTCGTCGTCCTAAGCAGCACGCATCTCAATCTCTCCACCCTGCCCGGCGTACCGAAGGACACGGTCGAACAGATGTCCGGCCCTCCCTCCGAAATCGTCGCTAGACTCGCCGCCAGCGGAGCCCAACACCTCTATGTCGACGGCGGCGTCACCGTGCAGCGCTTCCTGAGTGCCGGCCTTATCCAGAACCTCACCATTACCCGCGTCCCTGTCCTCATTGGAGAAGGCATTCCACTCTTCGGCTCTCTCCCCACCGACCTCCTTCTTAACCACATCGCGACCCGACATTACCCCAACGGCCTCGTTCAGAGCGAGTACGAAATCATCAACCCTAAATAATCTGTCTCTGGGAACCATCACGACACAAGTGTCTAAGCGATGCTGCCAGCACCTTCCCGAATGCCATTTCGACCGAAGGCCCACAGGACCGAAGCGGAGAAATCCCCGATTGACTGCGCGAAGCCGGGAAGCGGCTTTAACCACTGAGGGTCAGCATTTTTCCAGGATCAAAACCTGTCAAGCCCTAACTTCGCCCAACTCTATGATCCTGAACGAGATACCAATTGCAGAATCACCCCGTTCCATTCCATACAATAGAAGAAGGGGCCCGAATCGTTGTCATTCCGCAACGGAGCAAAGTCGAATGGGCCTGCTTTATCTCTAAGCTAAGTCCTTGCTTATCTATATTTTGACATCTAACTTATTTATTTCGAATACTTTGCGGCAGAAGTCCACCAATAAGTCTTTGCTTTAGAATACTTTGCGTGAAAAACAAGGGGGTGCTATCTCGTGCTGGCCCGCTCTACAGGAGTACGAGTGCCGCTTAGACCGGCCTCATACTTCTCGACTCCCTTATAGAGGCTCTCCGCAACCCTTTGCCGGTACTCCGGCTGGCGAAGCTGCTCCGCATCCCGCGGATTCGTCACGAATGAGATCTCTGCGAGGATCGAAGGCATGTTCGCTCCGATCAGCACCACAAAGGGAGCCTTCTTAACTCCGCGATTCTTCAGCCCGGCGTTTCCACGCTGAAGCCCCGCATAGAGGTTCTCTTCTACGTTGGAAGCAAACTCGCGGGACTCGTCGATCTTGTCCTTCAAGGTGATCTTCTTAACCAGATCGCTCAGTTGATGGATTGATTGGTCGCTCACCGCGTTCTCACGAGCGGCCACTTCCAGAGCGTCCGGCTGCGAGGTGAAGTTCAGGTAGTAGGTCTCGACTCCACGAGCACTGGGGTCACGCGAAGAGTTGGCATGGATTGAGAGAAACAGGTCGGCCTGTGCCTTGTTCGCAATCGCAGTGCGCGTCTCGAGCGGGATAAAGGTGTCGTCCGAGCGCGTATAGATGATCTCGGCGCCAAGTCGTTCATGCAGTAGCTTACCCAGTCGCAGCGCTACGTCGAGCACAACGTCCTTCTCCTGCAGGCCATCGACTCCAATGGTTCCAGAGTCGTGACCGCCGTGACCGGCATCGATCACGATTCTGCCGATCTTGAGGCCGAGAGCGCGCACCAGCGAAGTCTCTCCATCGGCTGTAGGAACGGCCGCACGCGCGGGTGTCGCCGGATTGGTCGCTGCAGCTTTACCACGACGGCTTCTGCGAGCCGCGTTTGAGGAAGAGCTGTCCGCATCGTCTGCGTGCGCGCTTGAAACCACAGCGATTGGATTCGAGGTGGGGGCCTTCGTTGCCTCGATCTTGCCGGGTTGATCGCTCAGAGATGCCACTTCGGTTGTCGCACCAGCATTGTTCGTCGCCACAGAGTTCGGCACAGGACGCCGCGAAGATGGTTTGTCATCCGGTGCAGTTCTTGGAGCCGGAACATTAGCAGTGTTCGTCTGCGGTTGAGGCTCAGGGTTGTTAGTAGCAATCTGTGTCGATTGTCCCTTGCCGTGAATGTCGATGATGAGGCGATAGGGGTTCGGCAATAGAAACGCCGAGTACTCCGTAACATCGTTCACATCCAGGACGACGCGGGTGACGTCGTTCGAGAATTGTGCAGCACGAATCCGCTTGAGAAAACCATCGTCGGTTACGGTAAAGTTTTTGCCGACGAGATCCTGCGCCAGCCGTGCATCGTGAAGATCGAAATAAATGCGATCAGGATTCGGAACGCGCGCAGCCTCATAGGTCACGTCGTCCCCAAGATCAATTGCCACGCGCGTATAGTTCGGGGTCGACCAGTGACGGATTCCCGAAACCTGCGCAAAGCCATGCCGACTGGTCATAGAAGCCACATGCGATGGTCCGTTTTGGATACCGGAATTGGTGGCTGCAGCTGTCGGCTGGTTTTGATCTGTGTTCGAACTCACAGGAATCGCTGTACTGCGACGTGGCTGTGAATTGCTCGCAGCAGCAGCGGTCGTCGGCATCGGAGCAAGCGAACTCATACCCGCATCACGAGAAGACATAGCAGGCTCTTTACTCTGCGTCTCTCTCGTATGGCGTTTCGTAATTCGCGGTTCGCTGCTCGCTGATGCCTGCGTCTTATTCCCGGCCTTCAACGATGCCAGACCTGCCTTTGCCTCTTCGATCCGCTCGCTTCGCGGATACAGCTTAACGAAGAGTGCATATTTTTCCTTTGCCCCAGCGGAGTCATGCAGATCATTCTCATAAATCTGCGCCTCGGCCAGCAAAGCATTCACGCGCAGCGAACTGCCAGGATACTGGCTTCGAAGAAATTCATACTGCGCGATGGCATCCTTCAGACTCTTGGTGTCGTTGAGATCGCGTCCCTGCTCAGCCAGCAACTCAGCCACAGCATTTACAGCAGGGGGTGCATACTTGTTTCCGGGATTCTGATGATAGATATCGCGGAACCGGTCCATTGCGCGCGTATAGTCAGCACGCTTGCGGTTGTTATGCGGAATCGCCTCCAGCGTATCGCGTCCCTGTGAGGCTTTCTCCCACGGAGTCAGTTCAACAACACGCTTCTGCGCAGAACCTCTCGTCTTCGAGGGCTTTGCAGCAATGGCACTGGCACAACTTAGTCCTGCTGCGCAAACAGCACACCATACCCCGAGACCCCGCAGCTTCTTGCACACCAACATCGCAACTTCAGTTTAAGAGGTCGGGTGACCGCTCCTCTGTGTGAAAACTCAGGCGGTACTCCCTGCGATACCCCCACAAAACCAGCGCAACTTTTCCTATAAAAAATAATCGGGACGAAGACCGCTCTTCGTCCCGATCACCTGCATTACAAAGAATCTATAACAAACCTTCAACAACAGAAGACGCCTTAGACAAGGCACCATCGAGCGCGCCAGCATCGCTCCCGCCGGCTTCGGCGAGGTCAGGCCTTCCGCCTCCCTTGCCGCCTACCAAAGCTGCAAGCTGACTAACTACTTTGCCTGCCTGCACCTTGCCAGTCAGATCTTTTGTAACTCCGACGATCAGCGAGACCTTGCCATCGGCCGCAGCGCCCAGCACCACGACACCGGAACCCAGCTTGCCACGCAGCTCGTCGACGAGGTTGCGCATCTGGCTCTTATCGAGCGCATCGACGCGCTGCGCAAGAACCTTGACGCCCTTCACCTCAACTGCGGAGGAGGCTGCGTCGGAGACGGCTGCTGAAGCCGACTTCATCCGCATCTGCTCAAGCTCGCGGCGCAGCTTCTTCATCTCTTCTTCCTGCGAGGCGAGTCGCTGGCGAAGAGCATCCGCAGGAGCCGCGCTGGTTGCGCCCACTACCTGTCCGACCACTCGGGCGACATCGAAGCCGCGCCGGAACTCGCTGAGCGCACCCGTTCCGCTGACCGCTTCAACACGACGGACACCGGAGGAGACAGAGCTTTCGCCCACCAGCTTGAGCACTCCGATCTCACCCGTCGCTGACGTATGGGTTCCTCCGCAGAGCTCGGTGGAGAAATCGCCAATCTTCACCACGCGAACGCGTTCGCCGTACTTTTCACCGAAGAGTGCCATCGCGCCAAGTTCGTTGACGGCTACATCGATAGGAACATCGACCAGGGTTTCGACTTTGGTGTTGGCGAAAACCTGTTGGTTAATGATGTTCTCGATCTGCTCAAGCTCTTCCTCCGCGACACCGGTGAAGTGCGAGAAGTCGAACCGCAGGCGCGTCGCATCGTTCAGCGAGCCAGCCTGCTTGACGTGCTTGCCAAGAACCTCGCGCAAAGCGGCGTGCAGCAGATGAGTTCCAGTATGATTGCGCTCGGTGGAGCGACGATTCTCCGCATTCACAACAGTGTCGACCGTGTCGCCAACCGCCAGCGTCTGCCGGACCTTCACCTTATGAGCGAAGACACCCTGCACCGGCTTGGTCGCTCCGTAGACATCGGCGACGATGGTGTTGTGGTCATCCGAGTACAGCCAGCCAGTGTCACCGACCTGACCGCCCGAGTCCGCATAGAAGCTGGTCGCATCGAGCACGGCCTCGCCCTGTTCTCCAGCTTTCAGCTCCGGCACGCCAACGCCATCCTTAACCAGCGCGAGAATCTTCGCGCCTTCAACCTTCAGCGATGAGTAGCCTTCGAACTCGGTCTTGGCGAGTTCGCGATACACCGGAGCCGCCGTCTTCTGTGAGCCGCCCTTCCACGATGCGCGGGCGCGGGCCTGCTCTTCGGAGCGAGCGCGCTCGAAGCCATCCATATCGAACTGAATGCCTGCGTCACGAGCAGCATCGACCATGAAGTCGAGCGGCATACCGAAGGTCTCGTAGAGGCTGAATGCCTTCACACCGTCGCGCAGCGTCTCCTCGGTCATGTTGCGCAGACCAAGCTCCAGGGAGCGTGCAAACTGCTGTTCTTCAGCAAGCACCACCTTTGTCACACGATCCGCAGATTCCTTCAGTTCCGGATAGGCCGCGGCCATCTCATCACGAACGGCATAGACCATTTCGTGCATGAAGGGCTTCTCCTGCCCCAGCAAACGGCCATGACGGATGCCCCGGCGCATGATCTTACGCAGCACATAACCGCGCCCTTCGTTCGAAGGAAGAACACCGTCGGAGATGAGAAACGTCGCTGCTCGCGCATGGTCAGCGATGATGCGCAAAGAAGCCTGGGAACGATCGTCAACCTCATGGTCTGGTTGAACCTTGTGTCCAGTTAATTGCTCGGCGCGCTTAATCAATGGCGTGAACAGATCGGTCTCAAAGTTCGAAAGAACTCCCTGCAGTACACATGCGATGCGCTCAAGGCCCATGCCGGTATCGATCGACGGCTTCGGCAACGGAGTGAGCAGCGGGCCACTAGAAGTGATCGTGCGGTCGAACTGCATGAAGACAAGGTTCCAGATTTCGACATAACGCTGTTCGTCTTCACCAAAGGACTTATTGACCGAAGGATCTTCTCCCGCAGCCTGGCCGAGGTCATAATAGATCTCACTACAAGGACCGCACGGACCGGTATCGCCCATCGCCCAGAAGTTGTCCTTTGCCCCCATTTCGAAGATGCGCTCAGCGGGAACGCCAGCGTCGAGCCAGAACTGGTAGGCCTCAGCGTCACGAGGCACACCTTCATCACCTTCAAAAATCGTGACGTACAACTTCGCGGGGTCGATCCCGAACCAATCCTTCGAGGTCAGAAGCTCCCATGCGTATGCGATGGCGTCCTTCTTGAAATAGTCGCCAAAGCTGAAGTTCCCCAGCATCTCGAAGAAGGTGTGGTGACGGCGGGTGAAGCCGACGTTCTCCAGATCGTTATGCTTGCCACCGGCGCGCACACATTTCTGCGAGGTCGTGGCGCGAGCATAATCGCGCTTCTCCAGGCCCAGGAAGACATCCTTGAACTGGTTCATTCCTGCGTTGGTAAACAGCAACGTGGGATCGTTTGCGGGAACGAGCGAGGACGAGTGCACTCGACGGTGTCCCTTGCCCTCAAAAAACCGCAGAAAATCTTCGCGAATCTGGCTTCCTGACCTGTAGCTCATAGAAATTTAAGTTTATCAGCGTGTAGGAATCGGATTTATCGGGTCTAGCGGATTCTCGGCCGCCAGGTAATGCCCTCTAACCGCAGCGCATCATCCTTTGTCGCCTTCAATCTCGCAAACTCACCGGACCAGCGAGCCATCTCAAGCACACTGACCAGAGCGTCGAAGGCGTCTTCGCTGGTCTGGGCCTTTTGCATTACGTTTCGCCCCAGTCCCGAATAAAGCGAATCCATCTTTCGCTTCGCAGCTAAATAATTTTTCCGAGCTGTCTCATTACTCTTCGCGACCGCACCTGTCATCAGTCGCGTATACATCTCCACCACCAACGGTTGAGGCTTCACCCCTTCAAGCCGAGCCGACTCGAAAGGCCACACTCGAAACCCCGACTGCCACATGCGCAGCAGGAACGGCATCGCCCGCAAGCTTCCTGTCCCGACGCTGCCCGATCCTCCGATCTGGAATGGCGACTTCGGAGTAATCCCTTTCACCTTTGCGGCTCGTTCCGGGTCTTCCCCCATCAGCTTTGGAGTCACCTTGTTATCGACATCGGTCAGCCGCAACATGCGATGCAGATTCTCGCCGCAGAACTCCTCAGGCCGCTTGTGAGGAGCGCCCCAGAATCGCACATCGCGTTCGATCTCCTTACACTCACGCGCCAGCCACCGTTCTCCCTGGCCTTCGGCTACTTTCTTCCAGAATTCAAAAACCGTGACGCAGCCATGCTCCGTCAGGAACCAGGCCGGGAAGCTGAAACAGCAGTCGAAGCTCACCACCATTCGCGGGGTCTCTCGCGACATTGCGATCAGCCATTCGATCAGCTCCTCACGAGTGCGCCCCGCTTCGAGCGATACCTTACCCGCGCTCCAGATGCCTGCCCAAATATGCCTGCGCTGTCCTGCCGCATCGATGCGCCCTGACCAGTCCACCGCCACAATGCGGTCCAGATCTTCCATTGCGCTCTCATTTTACGGTGCGGGAACTTTTCACCGGCCGCAGGCGTAATCGAGCATAGGAGAGATATACCAATGCTGAAACTACTCCTCTTCTGTCTTCTGCTCGTTACCTGCTGGCCGATTGCAATTGCCGCCGTACTGCTTTATCCACTGATCTGGCTGCTGCTATTGCCATTCCGATTGGTTGGAATCGTCGTGGGCGGTGCTTTCGAATTAATCGCTGCACTCTTCTTCCTTCCGGCTCGCGTCCTGCGAGCCATCTAGCGAACCAGGTAATATATCGATCAGGCTTCTTCGTCCATCACCGGCTCATCGATCTCATCCACATCGATCTCCCATGAACGCAACACTTTATAGATCGTTCCAGGGGAGAATCCCGCGCGCATCAGCCTTCCCATCACACGTGCTGCTTGTTTTTTCGCATCCTCTCCTTCAGGGCGCTTCATACGCTTGCGTGCGATATATGCCCGGGCCAGCTCAACCTCGTCGACGTCTTCATAGGCGGTGGCCAGTGTCGAGGCAATCAAGTCTTTATGCACTCCCTTCTGCACAAGGTCCTGCCGGACACGTCTTTGACCGAACTTCTCATTCTCTTTACGCAGTCGCGTGTAGTCCGCAGCGAAGCGAGTATCGCTAAGGTAATTCAGCTCCTTCAACCGAGTGACCACGCGATCCATCAGGCGTTCACCGGCCTCGCCCTCTTCGACACGAGTCCGCATCAATCGCTTCAGGTCGCGTACAGTTCGCATCTTGCGAGCCAGCGCATTGACCGCATACTCAAGCAACTCCGCCTCGTTGAGCGGTTCTTTTTTCTTCTTTGATCGTGAGAACGCCATTACTGCACCGCGCTGGAGTATGTGTTGGACCTCGTCCAACGGTCGCACCACTCGCCAACCTCTTCGTACCACCGTTGCGAGTTTTTGGGTTTCAGCACCCAGTGGCCCTCATCCGGGAAATAGAGCATCCGTGAAGGCACATTCAACCGCTGCAGCGCAGTAAAGAGCTGGAAACCCTCGCTTACATCCAGACGGTAATCCTTCTGACCATGAATCACCAGCGTCGGAGTCTTCGCATTCTTAATAGAAAGCAGCGGTGACCATTTGCGGAAGGGATCGTTGGCCACGGGTCGATCAGAATATCGCCACGGCTGTCCAGGTTCTTTATCTCCCGGCGCGCGGAACTCCCACTCGTTGAACCATAGTTCTTCGGTTGTGCCGTAGGCGCTTTGCGGATTGAACATGCCGTCGTGCGTCACGATGCAGGCAAAACGATTCGTGTGAGTCAGAATCCAGTTGGCCATGTAGCCGCCGTAGCTGCCGCCCAGCGCGCACTCCCGCGTCTTATCGACGAAGCTATAGTGCTGTTCGACATAGTCCAATCCCTTCATCAGGTCGATGTATGGTTTACCTCCCCAATCGCCATTCACTCCATCAATAAAGGACTGCCCGTAGCCCGTCGAACCACGAGGGTTGATCATCACCACCACGTATCCGCTTGCAGCCATCAGTTCTGGGTTCCAACGATAGCTCCACGCATCTCCCCAAGCCCCTTGTGGGCCACCATGAATCAGAAACTTCATGGGATACTTCTTCGTCGCATCGAATCCTGGCGGGCGCAGCAGAAAACCTTGTACCGCCGTGCTCTCCGCGCCCGGGAACATGAAGCTTTCCATGCGTGGCAGATCGAGCTGGCTCAGCACAGCATCGTTCATATGTGTCAGTCGCACCACCGGAGCGCCGCCGTGACCCTCCGTATCCAACGGAATCGCCGAGATCGCCGCTGGACTCCGCACCGTCATCATCGAAGTTACAATCGTCCGACCATCGGGGGAGACCTTCAGATCGCCATACTCCGCCTTGTTCGCAATCGCCGTTGCTTCTGGCAGGTCCACCTGCACCGAGAGCACATTGGCCTCGCCCATCTCCTCGCTGACGAAGTAGATCGTCTTCGAGTCGGGAGCCCACGTAAACTCATCCACCCAGAGATCGAGCTTCGGCAGCAGCTCCCGCAACGGCCCCTTCATCTCAGTCGCCTCGACCGCGCGTCGCACCGTCGACAGCCTGCCTCGCTGACTTACTGGTCGCGCTGGTTCGCTCACCTTCTGACTTGTCGATTCGCTTTCTGGCTGACCCGCTGGCTTGCTCCGGTCATACACCATCAACCGAAAACGATCGCTCTCATATCCTGCGCGAGCCTGCGAGCGGAACGCCAGCCAGCTCCCATCCGGTGAATACGCTGGAGCGTCGTCGCTCCCCGGTGAGATCGAGATCTTTATCGGCCGCACACCGGCTTCATCCAGCCGCAGCGTAAAGACATCGTTGTTCGTACTTGCCGCTGGCACCGCATCCAGATTGGTGACAAAGGCGATCTCATGCGAATCAGGAGCCCATGCATACCCTACAGGCCCGCCCAACGAGAATACCGGCGCCTCTGCATCTCCGATCCATCGCTTCGGTGTAAGATCGCGCACACCATTTCCATCCGTTGCATTCACCACGAGTACGTGGCTTCGCTTCGGACCAATATAGGAGTCCCAATGCCGATACAGAAGATGGTCGAAGGTCATCGCCTTTACGGGATTCTTCGCCGTTGCCTCATCACGGCGTTTATTGCAGTTTTCTTCGTCAAGCCATGACTCCTCTTCGCTGCACTCCGGATACACTCGCGAAACAAACAAAATCCGTTGCGAGTCCGGCGACCAGACCGGCCCATCCGCCTCGGTGCTTACATGGGTCAGCTGCCGCGGAGTTCCCAGTTTGCCTTCGGCCTCATTCCAATCGGCAAGATAGATCTGCGCAGACGTGCCACCGTCCACTGAAATAAACGCAACATGTTTTCCGTCCGGGGAGAAGCGGCCTTCGCTCTCGCCCTCTTTCCAGAACGTCAACTGTTGCTCTCGCCCACCCGCCAGAGGAACCACCCAGAGATGCGAGACCTTGGTGTTCGCGGCAAGATCAACATCGACAGCAGAGAACATCACCCATTTGCCTGAAGGGGAGATTTGCGGATCGCCCAATCGTTTCATTCGTTGCAGATCAGCAAAGGTCATTGGCCTTCGCCCAGCGCCTGCTGCTGCATCCTGTTCTGTGGCGATACTCGCCGAAGAATTTTTAACTGCGGCAACCTGGGCGGCGGCGACTCCGCTGGCCATAAATCCTGCCAGCACATATCCCAACATCTTCATAAGCGAGATAACTCCCGCGTCAGTCTATAACGATCGTTTCATGCGTTCTATGTCGGGCAGGATTTCAAACTGGTATCCACCTACGCGCAGGTCCGTTCCTGGAGACAACCCACCACCGAATACTGCGCTTCGGGAACTCTGGTTTCGAAGCCTTCCATCTCTCGTCGCAACTTCACAGCCAGAGCCTCCAGCCCGATTACCGACTCCTCAGCCATGCGACGAGGAATTTGCAGGATACTTTCAGCACAGACGAGGAGTGCTGCCTGCCTTCCAACTGGAACCACAATGGCGCGCAGCGTCTCATCCAGGGAAACCACCATGCTATTGGCTCCGACCGGCACGCCTCTCCATTCCTGGTTGCTCCAACTCTCGGCTACGGCCCGTATCGCAGAGTCCATGCCTTCACTCGCCATCAGCCGATACCGACCCGCAGAATCACTGGACAGCATCGCCACCCGCCAGAACGGACTGCGCGACGCCACCACTGCGCAGACCCGACGCGCCAGCTCCGGAAGGTCCTCCTCGCCATTCATCCTGGTATCCAACCGCAGATAGGCTTCGATCTCCTCCCGTCCGCGACGCTCTCGTACGCGCTCCGTCTGGGCCGCCATCCAATGACGCCAGGCAGTCCATAACAAACCAGCAAAACCCAGCAGAACAAGACCATATATTTCTTGCCATTCCGTGAGCATCAACCAAACCTCCGCCTGAAGCGTCTATTCTGTTGAGGGGAACCCTGTCGACTCGACCAACTCTCCTCGCACTGGAGCACCGAATTCGATGAAGCTCGCTTCGCCCCTCTTCGCCAGCATTCTCGCAGCGTCTCTTGTCTCCGGATCGGCAATCTTTCCGTCCGCCTTCAGGTTTGTCCCAAAGTGGAACGCAACAGTGCACGCTGCGGAAGAGGAAGGGTTCGGACCTCTCGATCCTGCGCCCCCCTCGAACATCACCGTCGACGAGATCATCAAGAAGTTTGGGGAACGCGAATCGGCCTTCAACCGCGCCCGCGACAACTACATCTTTCGCCAGACCGTAAAGATCCAGACCATCTCGGACGACACTGGCAAACCCGACGGCGAGTACTACCAGGTCACCGACATCACCTTCGACAAACAGGGTCGTCGCGAAGAGCATGTCGTCTTCGCCCCACAAACCACGCTCGAACGCGTCATGATGTCGCCTGTTGACTTCGACGAGATCCAGCACCGTCTTCCCTTCGTCCTCACCGCCGAAGAGATGCCCCAGTACGACATCAAGTATCTGGGCCGCCAGCGCGTCGATGAGCTAGACACCTACGTCTTCGAGGCTGGCCCCAGGACTCTCGAAAAAGGCAAACACTACTTCCAGGGCAAGGTCTGGGTCGACCAGCAGGACTTCCAGATAGTCCTCATCAACGGCCAGACGGTTCCGCAGGACACACGCAGAGGCCACGAGGACTTGCAGCCGCCCTTCACCACCTACTACGAGCAGATCGACGGAAAATACTGGTTTCCTACTTACACCAAGGCTGAAGGAGTCCTGCACTTCCCGGCGGCAAACGGCAACATGCGGCAGGACGTGCACATGCGCAACATCGTTCGCTACACCGACTACAAGCAATTCCGCGCCACCAGCCGCATCATCTACAACGGCGAGGACATCACCAACAATCGCGCTCCGGATGACCAGAACAACCAGAATGGTAAGGACAAGGCCCAACCAGCTACCGCGCCAAAGTAGGTTTTGCCCCACGTTCGCCGGCTAAGAGAGATTTATCCGACGTCAAGAATATTTTTGGTCGTACCAATTCTCTGGTAGCATGGCTGCGCATGAACTCCATCAACTCTGCCCGCCGCGACCTGTTGAAGCTTGGTGGCACGGCAGTAGCGGCTGCCGCAGCAGCCGCTACTGCCGTGCCGTCCGTCCACGCTGCTCCTCGATCCTCTGCAGCTTTTCCGGCAGGGGCCATCTTCGACATCCGCTCCTTTGGAGCTGTCGGTGATGGAAAAACCGTCGATTCGCCCGCAATCAATAAGGCCATTGAGGCAGCAGCCGCAGTTGGTGGAGGCACCGTCTTCTTCCCGGCTGGAACCTGGCTCTCTTTCTCCATCCGGCTCAAGAGCCACGTCTCGCTCTTCCTCTCCCAGGGCTGTATCATCGAGGCGGCGGCTTCCCCGCTCCCTGGACAGACCACTGGCTATAACGGTGGCACTTACGATACCGCCGAACCTAACACCGCCTGGGACCCCTACCAGGACTATGGTCACAATCACTGGAAGAACTCTCTTCTCTGGGGCATCGATCTTCAAGACATTTCTATCACTGGCCCCGGCCTGATTTACGGCAAAGGGCTCAGCTTCGGTGCAGGACCCGGTCGTCCTCCCGGAGCACCGAAGACCACTGGCTTCGGCCCAGAACGCCTGTCGGGAACCCCAACGCCACCTCCATCCCGGCCGTCTCGCGGTGACTATCCCATGTATCAGGCCGAACAGCCCGGAGTCGGCAACAAAACCATCGCGCTCAAAAACTGCCGCAACGTTATCTTCCGCGACTTCTCCATCCTTAAGGGAGGACACTTCGGCTTTCTGCTCACCGGCGTCGACAACCTGACCATCGATAACATCACCATCGATACCGACCGTGACGGCATCGATATCGATTGCTGCCGCAACGTCCGCGCCTCCAACTGCTACGTCAACTCGCCCTGGGACGACGGCATCTGTCCAAAATCCAGCTACGCACTCGGCTACTCTCGCGCTACCGAAAACATGACGATTACGAACTGCTACGTCGCCGGTTCGTACCAACTTGGGGCGATGCTCGATGGAACCTATAAGAAGATTCCCGCCGATGCCCCTCGCGTCGCACGGAACGGCCGCATCAAGTGCGGAACAGAATCCAACGGCGGCTTCAAAAACATCACCATCTCAAACTGCGTCTTCGACAGCTGCATGGGACTGGCACTCGAGAGCGAAGACGGAGCGCTCTGCGAGGACATCGCCATCTCGAACATCACCATGCGCGATGTCGTCAGCGCGCCATTGTTCTTCCGACTTGGCGCTCGCCTGCGCGGTCCAAAAGAGAGCACGCAGGTCGGCACACTACAACGCATCATGGTCGATAATCTCGTCAGCTATAACACCGGCTCCCACATCTCATCCATCCTCAGCGGAATCCCAGGCCACGCTATTCAGGATGTCAAAATCTCTAACGTCTATATCCAACATCAGGGCGCAGGAACTGCGGACGATGCAAAAATTGTCATGCCTGAAAAAGAAAATGCCTATCCCGATCCTGGCATGTTCGGGCACACGACACCGTCGCAGGGCTTCTTTCTACGTCATATCGACCGTCTGGAGATGAGCCACGTCGAAGTTGCTCCAGGCACCCCCGACGCGCGCCCCAGCTTTTATCTCGACGGGATCAATCGCGCCGATTTCATTGCCGTTACTGCTCCCACAACCCCTGCGGCCTTCGCACTCCACAAGGTTACCGATCTTCGTATCGCCCTCAGCCGCGCCGCGAAAGATACGCAACTGGCAACTGCTGATGATCAGACACTCTAGCCAAAGTAAAGCAAAGGCGCTTATCTCCGGAGATAAGCGCCTTTGCTTTTACTCCAATGCCTCATTCACATCGCGAACCAGATTCCGGAGATAGCTTCTCTTATTGAGCAGCGCCACCATCGCACCCAGCGTAGAGGTCTTCTGCGCCTGATCGCCTGCATCAACAGCCTTGTCCCATCGCGCCCACAGATTCTCAAGCTCAGCCTGAGTCTCCAACATGCGCGCATCAAAGGTGTCCTTAGCTGTCAGTAGATCGCGGCGTAACTCAGGCTCATCTTCGCCCATCTGCTTGGCCATGCGCATCTCCTGCAACTGCATGTTCAACTCGAAAACTTCTTCCAGCAATTCAGGAGGAACGACCTGCTTCTTTTCGCCACCACTCTGTCGCGCTGCATCGGTCGCAGCCTTCGACTGCTCCTCCAGTTCGATGCCCTGCAACTTGAGCAGATACTGTGTCCGCAGAATTGGGTCTTTGAGCGCGCGATAAGCATCGTTCAGCAACGAGGATTGGCGCAACGCCTCTTCCTGCTCTGCCGCCGGGCGCGAGGCGAAGCGATCTGGATGCAGCTTGCGACTCAGCGAATAAAATTGCTTCTCCAGTGCGGCGGTATCGACGGTCAGCTTCTCAGGAAGAGAAAACACCTCAAAGTAGTTCATACTTCATTATCCTTCAGACATCAGGAAGCTCTCCACCAGGCGCACAGCTTCACCAGCAATCGAATCGTCACTTCCCGTGCCAGCAAGCCAGTGCATCTCCTCATCGCGGCGAAACCACGTCATCTGGCGCTTGGCATAGTTCCGATGTCCCTGCTGCGCCTGCGCCACGGCCTCTTCGCGGCTGATCTCATCGGTCAGCACGGCAGCGGCTTGAGCGTATCCCAACGAACCCAGTGCGCGACATTCGCGACCATAACGCTCGATCAGGCGTGAGGTCTCTTCGATCAATCCACGATCGAACATCGCAGCGGCGCGCTGATTGATCCGTTCATACAGCAGCGGTCGTGGAGGATTAAGCCCCAGACGAAGAATGCGATAGCCCGTAAGCTGATCGCGTCCGCGTTTCCACTGCTCCGTCATCGGGGCCTCGCTCAACGAGACCTCAATCGCACGAATCACCTTCGGGACATCATTGGGATGAATTGCCTCTGCAGCCTCTGCATCCAACCGCTTAAGCATCCGATGCAGATACGCCGCGCCACGTTTTTCTACTCGTTCGCGCAAGCGCTCTCGCAACTCCGGCCTTGCAGTAGGAGCGGGAAATAATCCATCGATCAATGCGCGGAGATATAGCCCGGTCCCGCCAGCCACGATTGGAAGTTTTCCACGCTCAGTGATGCTGCGGAGCGCCTCACGCGCCAAACGACTGTAATCCCCCGCCGTCACCTGCTCATCAGGACGCGCAATATCAATCATGTGATGCGGCACCAAGGCCCGTTCTTCAAAGCTGGGCTTCGCCGTACCGATCTCCATCTCGCGATACACCGCGACGGAGTCGCAGGAAATAATCTCGCCTCCGAACCGTTCCGCCAGCCGGATCGCCAGGCTGGTTTTCCCGCTTGCCGTGGGGCCAGCCACCACAATCATGGGTACGTCTGCCTGCTTCACCACAGCCTCCACCATCCTGCGGGAAAGACATGATGTACCCCGGCACGCAGGATGCTGAACAAGAGAACGCCAAAGGCCAGCAACACGAGTCCACGAACCTGACGGCGACGCTCCAGTTGGAGTCGCTCCGTATAATCCTTCATGCGGGAGAACGGTGCGGCCATCGGACGGGGCTACTCCGCTGGTCTCTTATTGACGAGGTAGTGAATCCGCAACTCAAGGTTCGGGCCGCGGAACTCCTTCGGCAACGGAGGAAACTGACCGACTCCGGTGATTGAGCCCCAGGCAGCACGGTCCAGCGCTTGGTCCTGTGTCGAACCATCGAGATGCATCGAACCGATGCGGCCGTCGGGAAGGATCGAGAAGCGGATCAGCGTCTCGCCCGACTTGTTCAGCGGCGGCCGGGCCTCCTCGGGAATCAGCGGAAGCCAGGTGTTATAGATCTGTCGCAGGATGCGACGGAGATAGGGGTTGAAGTCGACCCCCATCGTATCGGACAGGATGTCGACACCAGTGTTCAGGCCCTGATGCTCGACTGGAATGCCTGCACCATAGTTCCCTCCCTGGCCACGGTCCTGAGCTGCCTGCTGTGCAGCCTGACGAATCGCGTCTCCTGCAGACATGCTCTGGCGACCGAAGTCAGGTCGCGTCGGAGCCGGCTTTGGAGCTTCCACAACAGCCTGCTGCGGAGGATGCTGCGGCAGAGGCTGCGGTGCTGGAGGTTGAGGCTGTTGCTGGACCTGTTGTTGCGGCTGCGGCTGCGGTACGGGAGCAGGAGGAGCTGTTGTCGCTCCGGGAGATCCAGCCTTACGCATCGCTTGCAATTGTTCCAGCGTCTTGCGATCGATGGTCGGTTTCGTGGTCTGCTGGACGCGGTCCTTGTCGCTGATGACGTTGCTCGGCTTCTTCGGAACCTGCTTACTGATGTCCTTCGGCATATCCAGATAAGTGAGCTGCTTGTCGCGCTCCTTCAGGACATCCACCGGATTGATGAGTCTCGGTTGATGGAAGATCACCTGCGGGCCATAGAGGACGAACCACCCAATCGCCAGCCAGATAATGATCGAGATGTAGACAGCTTCACGGAACCGCGCGCGGGCGCGTTCGTCATCCAGCGCATCCAGAAGATGAATCAGCTCATGCTCTTCGAGGTCACCATAGCGGTTCGTCCGCACCCGGGTCGGAGGAGTCGGCGGAGCGGCGTTGGGCGGGGTCTCGAGAGATGGCATCGGGTTATCTGGTCAGACGGCTGGTGAACGCTAAAGTTTCTGTTACTCAAACAGATGCTTCCCCGGCCTCCCACGGGGCCAGACGGTTCTCTCTATTATTTTCTCATTATTTACAAACTCCCTACAGCCCTTCTGCCTTGAGATATCAAAAGATTTCAAAGGATTTCGTTATGGCAATTTCCCTGTAGGGGGAGAGCGGAAGATAGACCGTTCACGCCGTTTTTCCTCACGAAAAACGGCATTTGCGAATGCTTCAGGACATTACAATGACAGGGGAATTGCCCTAGACTGGCTGGATGAGCACAGGATTCTCCCCGGAGACGAAGGCGCTGGTTCTCACCGTCAGTGACCGATGCTTTCAAGGCACTCAGAAAGATCTCTCCGGCCCTGCTGTCCTCGATTTGCTGGAACGGGCCGGAATTGCAGCCATCGAACGGGGGATCGTACCGGATGAAGTCGAAACCATCTCCAAAGCCCTGCAAAAAGCTGCGGAAGGAGCCAACCTGATCGTCACGACGGGAGGCACGGGGCTTACAGCCCGCGATGTGACTCCGGAGGCCACCCGCCTGGTCTGCGACCGCATTATTGAAGGGCTGGCAGAGCGGATGCGGGCCGAGGGAGCCAAACAGACTCCTTTGGCAGCTCTAAGCCGTGCCGTTTGCGGTACGCGAGGCAGCACCCTGATCGTCAATCTCCCGGGAAGTCCTGCCGGAGCGCAGAGCTCTCTCGAAGCCATCCTGCCGCTGCTGCCTCATGCGCTCGATCTCCTCAATGGACGGACCGCGCACGACCATACCCAGGCATCACAGGTAAAATAGAAGAATCCCGTGAAGATCTCCCCGGTTGCTCTCTTTCATAAGTGGAACGCTGCCATGCTGGCAGCCATGGCCCCATTCGGCGCCTGGGGCATCGGTGCGATCTCAATCATCGATTCCGCCGCAATCCCGATGCCGATCGATGCGCTGGTCATCGACTACATCGCCCACGACCATGCTCGCGTTGTTCTTTACTGCTTTATGGCAGCACTGGGTTCTGCCATCGGCAGTTTGTTGCCTTTCTTCCTGGGACGAGCCGGAGGGGAGCTCTTCCTGCTCAAGCGGATCAACCGCCAACGTTATGAGGAGCTTCGCGACCGCTTCGAACGCCAAGAATTCCTGGCCATCATGATTCCGGCCATGATGCCTCCGCCGATGCCGGTTAAGCTCTTCGAGTTCGCCGCCGGTGTCTTCGAAATGAAGACCGTCTGGTTCTTCTGTGCCATCCTGCTTGGCAAGTTCCTCCGCTTCATGGTCTGGGGCATCATCACCATCCTGTACGGCCCCAAGATCGTCAGCACGATCAGCGCGGCCATGCACGATCACCTGGGATATGTCCTGATCGTCGCCGGCATCATGGTCGGCCTGATTGCCATCTGGGTCACCCGCAAGATCTTCGACCGGCGTAAAGGCGTCCCGCTTCCAATCGAAGAAGAAAACGATATTCCCGACTAAGGCCTCAAGAGAGTCGAACAGAAACATCGCTCAGATACCACTGCACTCACGATGTGAACAGAAGAGCAATGAAAAGCCTCAGTAAAAACTGAGGCTTTTCATTGCCCCGAACACCAGTCTGCCGCCGCTAGGAGACAGTTCTTCACTACTGACGATTAGTGCACTATCGGGGCAGAGGGAGTCTTTGCCGGGATGAAGGCTGCGCGTTCGAGTTCGCAGCCTGGTTCGTGGCTGGCGCAGAGTTATTGCCTCCATTGGCCATCGCAGTCAGATCCGACTGCAAATACTTTGGCGAGCTGACATATCCGTGGACATGATCCTTGGTGATGCTATTGATAATGATCTCAACTGGGCGCTGGCTGTCGGGCTGATAGAACATCACGGGCTGGTAGAGATTGACATGCTTCTGAGACAGGTTGCGATCGTCCACCATTAACTGCAGATCGGCATACTGGTGCTTGGTGTTCGCCTTTCTTAGGCTGATGCTAAGCGGGCCTTCGCGCTGGAACTGCTTGGATTTCTGGAGATCAAACTCAGAGTAATTGCGCTCGCCCTTCTTCTCCAGCACGACAAGCTCATCATGGGTGCGCGCAATCGATCCGGTCAGCTCCGTGCTCGTGCTGGCCAGATTATTGCGGGTATCCTCGATCTCCTTGCCTTGGGCATCGAGCTGCGATTGCAGCTTTTTGAAGCGGACGTCCTGGGCACTGGCAGTATGAGCTGCACGAGGACGGCCGGTCGTTGCCGCGACGGAAGGTGCAGCCTTTGCTTCGTTGCTTACGGCAAGCGCATTTACCTTTGCGGTAAGCGCATCCATCTGGCCCTTCGTGGCGCTGAGTTGGGCGGTTACCTGACTATTCTGTGCTTCCAGGGTTTGCGCTTGTGCTGCCAAACTCTGCGCGCTGTGGTGCTCATGTACCGCGTAGCCAATGCCTGTTCCCGCGATAACCAATGCAACGATATAAGGGGCCACGCGCTTCGCAATCGGCGCAGCCCCAGTCATAAGGGAATCTTCCATGACGTGCCTCCAGAGACGCTTCCTTCCATGGCAAAAAGCACGTTCGGTTCCAAGTTACTGAAACTGCAAGTCATTGGCTGTCTGTGGGTTCCAGTTTATGAAGTCATGAGACCTCGGGCAGAAAATTCCCGACCGCCAGAAATTCTTGCTGGCCGACGAGACAACCTTTGCTTCTCCCCACTCGTGTCATTCGAGAGGTTCCCAGGACGAAACCCTTGTCAAGCCCAAAATCGGGCTAAGTTACTCATTTCGAAATAGATCTCAACTGCAAATTGTCCCGTCTGCATTCGCTACAATAGAAATAGAAAGAATTAAGCAGAAGTAGCAGGTCCTTAGAAATAGGCTCCGGATGATTCGGAGCTTTTCTTATGCACCGATCGAGAGAACCTTTGGCATAGAAGTCCAGGGCTAAGTCAAATCGATAGAATACTTTGCGCCAAAATGGGGGGGGGGGGGGGACATGACCGACTTCCTCCAAGAACAAAGGGCTGTGGCAATCGCCACAGCCCCCATTAATCTCTCTAGAAGATTACGCTGGTCGCTGGCTATGAAGTCCTTCACGAACCGTGGCAGCGATATCGCGGGCCAGGGCAGGAAGTCCAAAGAACGCACCTGCCGTGATCGCGGTCGACATCAGGTCATTGGCATAGAACGGAATTCCTGCAACGTAGCAGGCGCCGAGTCCAGCCGCTGTGTGTGGATACATCATGCTACCTGCCCAGACTGCAAAGTTGCTCAGTAGGAAGAATGAGGTCGAGGTTGCCAACACTGCTCCGGCGACGCGGAGGAACGTCGACTTGCCAGCCAGCGCCTGGTGGCCAAGCAGGATCACCGCCGCATACCACACCCATGTGGCGAGATATGCGCTGACATGGAAGGGGTAGTTATAGACAGAGGTGGTGAGGTAGTAGTCCGTCACCATCAGCGCAAGCACCGCAGCTACGGTATGCCAGCGACCGCGCCGCGCACCAAAATAGAGCAGTCCACCACCGACAGCGGTAAAGCCCACGCTGGTGGTCAGGAACATATGGGGCAGAATCCGGCTCAGGATGGCGATGAAAAGTGCAAAGTAGGCGCTCATAAAAACCTCGGTCTCTCATTTTAGCCGAGCGAAGGCCCAGATGCGTATAGCTGCTCACAAAAGCTACTGCTGGACCTTTCCATCCATCTCCATGCGTTCGACCCTACGATCGTCGTTGACGATCACCGTCCCGGAGAGAGGTGTCTGCCTGCGGTCAAGGTCGCGGCCAAAGATGGGCGTGTTGTAGACGAAGCGAAGATCGCGGAAGAGGACCGTCGTCATGCCATCGGAATCGGCCCCCATATCGTTCACCAACGGATACTGCGACCAATCCAGATAGATCCGGCCAAACCAGCTTCGCTTGGCCACGAGGGTGGAAAGCGTCGTGGGTGGCTTACGGAAGACATCGGCCTCGGGCGAGGAGCGAATCTCACCGTTGAACAGGTTGACCGTCGAGACCTGATACATGAGAGGCGTCTCAACCAATGTCTGCCAGAGGAACGGATTGATGGGATAAGGATCGGCCGTAATCCGCACGATTGGATCGGTAGTAGCTTCACGGGTCAGTTCGATGGCCTTCTGGCGCTCGATGACTCGCCAACCCCAGAACGCGACGATGCCGACAAGAGCTGCGATCGCCCATCCTCGTCCCCGATAAGGTCTGCGACGAACCCCCACCTCACTACTGACCAGTCCGAATAGCGCCGGAGCCACCAGTGCAATCAGCAGAAGAAGAAGGATGACTGGTTCGATGATGAAGACGAATGAACCTGCATACCAACGCGGATTGAAGGGGAAGAACAGACGCACACCATAGTTGTTGGTCCAGTCGAGCAGAATGTGCGAAAGCAGAGCGATAACGGAAAAGAGGTATAGCAGCCCCCAGCGAACAGGCGCAAGGTTCGATGCCCGCCCGACAGCGGCCCCACGCGACGAACGCCATCGCCGAAGTAGCCTGTGGCCGCCCCAGATGACGCCCACCACGACCGCGGCTTCAAAGGGAATACCCACCAGCGTGTGGGTCCACCCACGATGATGCTCAAATGCTGCAACCGGTCCTTTGCCCCCCCAGAGGACATCCAGATCGGGAGCTTCGGCGGCGAGCGTCATGGCCAGCGTTGCATATGCAGCCTTCCGATTGAATCCGGCACGGGAGAGAACAGCGCCGGTCATAAAGTGCGTGACAGGGTCCATGAGGATTCCAGCATATCGCGGCGGCTAGGAAACTAGCAGGGAGTAGATCACCAGAATCCACGAAACCAGCACTAAGGCGATGCGTACACGATGCAGGCGCTCCCACCGCGTGCTCTCTGGAAGCCATCTCTCAAGCGGAGCGTCTTCTCTGAGCGCAGCAATGCGCTTAGCGATGGGAACCAATGCAAAGATCGACATGACGATGATGAAGACCCAGAGAATCGTCGCCGCCAACAAAAGGGAAAATACTGCTCGACCGCGATGAACAAAGGTCTCTGCCGCGAAGAGAACGAGGCAGAGGATATACCAGAATGGCATCACCCAGCCCAGCAGGCCCGCAAAGAGGCTCTGGGCGCGCGTCTGGGCGGTTGCGTCCAGCTTTCGCATCACGGGATTGATAAAGAGCGATACGGTCAGCTCGTTGCCGGCCAGCAATCCGGCGAAGACAATAGTGAAGATGTCGAGAAGATGCATAACATCAAGCCTCCTGGAATGTGTTCTCTCTTGAGAGTCGCGGCCTGTGCAAGATGACGCATAAAGACAGGCTGACAAATTTGTCTGTAGAAGGGATAGGAACAGATGCCGGTATCCAAAAAAGAGATCTCTCCGTGCCCGATCGATGCCATGCTCTCGGTGATCGATGGCCGCTGGAAGGGCACTATCCTTTGGCGACTCCTGGATGGACCGATGCGCACCGCCGAGCTAGGACGAAGCATTCCTCAGATCACGGAGCGGATGCTGATCCGGCACCTACAGGAGCTGGTACGCGATGGCATCCTGGTGCGGACCGAAGAACAGGGCGGACGCCACGTGCTCTATTCCATCTCTGATTACGGCATGACCCTGCTTCCGGTATTGGAACAGATCTGCGCCTGGGGACGTGTTCATCTGGCCCGTCTCGAAACGCATGCGCAATAAATCCAGCAGTAAATCTGTTTTCGCTATGCTGGATAGATGCCTCTGCCTTCTTCTGAAACAGAGATCGACGCCTTTCTTGCGGCGTTCGAAGGATGCACCCTGCCCAAAGCAGAGTGGACCCACGCGGCGCATCTTCTGACGGGCGCTTGTTATGTGCATACACTCGGCCGAGAGGCCGCGATTGCGAAGATGCGTTCCTGCGTACGGCAGTACAACGAGTCGGTCGGCGGAAAGAATACGTCGACCAGCGGATACCACGAGACCATCACCGTGATGTGGATTCGCCTTCTGGACCATCTCCTTCGCGAGAGCGCATCGATGCACCGAGCGAAGTTTGCGGCATTGGCCGTAGAGCGATTCGGCCCACAACGCGATATCTTTCGCGAGTACTATGACTTCGATCTACCGGGTTCGACTGAGGCGCGTATGCACTGGGTTGAGCCTACGCTGAAGGCACTGGATTAGTCTCTGCATCCACTGCCGAGCGCTCTCTATAATCGTCGCTATGGCTCACGTACCCACAGCTGAAGAACAGATTCAGTCGCTGCGCGAAGAGATTCACCACCATGAGCATCTTTACTACGTTCTGGACTCTCCTGAGATCACCGATGCGCAGTACGACGCACTGATGAACCGGTTGAAGAAGCTGGAGGAACAACATCCTGAGCTGATTACCCCGGACTCTCCTACGCAACGAGTGGGCGGCAAGCCGCGTGAGGGCTTCGCCAAGGTTGCGCACTCACGGCCAATGCTCTCGCTCGATAACGCTTATAACGAAGAAGAGCTACGAGCATGGGATCAGCGCGTTCGAGCCGGCCTGCCGTCTTCAGAAACTCTGCGTTATGTTTGCGAACTAAAGTTAGATGGCCTCTCCCTGGCTCTGCAATACGGCGCAGGCGCGCATGAATCGGCGCATCTGGAGCGCGGCCTGACTCGGGGTGACGGCACGACGGGCGAGGATGTGACGACGAATGTCAGAACCATCCGTTCGGTGCCGCTGAGTGTTGCAGCAAAGAAGCTCCATACTGCACATCTGCCCCAAAGCTTCGAGGTGCGTGGCGAAGTCGTGCTGCCGCAGGCGGCCTTCGTCAAAATGAACGAGGAGCGTGTTGCTCAGGGGCTTGCTCCTGCAGCAAATCCACGTAACGCTGCTGCAGGGACGATTCGCACACTGGAACCGAACATTGTGGCGCAACGTCGGCTCGATTTCTACGCCTATTTCCTGTTGCGGGATGGAGAGACTCTGCTTCCGACGCATACTGAAACGCTGGAGGCATTGAAGACAGCTGGCTTTCGCGTGAACCCGCATGGGGCGACGGCAAAGAACATCGATCAGGTGATTGAGTTCATCGCCAAAGCGGAGCCGTTGCGCGAGACGCTCGGATACGAGATCGATGGCGTTGTGATCAAGGTGGATTCCACTGCACAGCAGCGTCGTTTGGGATTTACGGGCAAGGCTCCTCGCTGGGCGATCGCCTATAAGTTCGCGGCACGAGCAGGAATCACCAAGCTCGAAGACGTGCTCTTTCAGGTAGGAAGAACGGGCAAGGTTACTCCTGTTGCTGCGCTGACTCCGGTGTTGATTGGAGGCACGACTGTCACACGCGCCACGCTCCACAATGCTGATGAGATCGAAAGGCTCGGCGTCAGGATTGGGGACTTCGTGCAGGTGGAGCGCGGCGGGGACGTTATCCCCAAGATCGTCTCGGTCATAGACGACAAAGAGCATCCACGCGGAAAGAAGGAAATAGTCTTCCCCTCCGTATGTCCGGTTTGCGGAAGCGAGCTGATGAAGGTTGAGGGCGAGGTGGACTGGCGATGCGTTAACAGTTCTTGCCCAGCGCGTGTTCGAGAGGAGCTGTTGCACTGGTCTGCACGGAGTGTGATGAACATCGAGGGGCTCGGCGATGCCATGGTGGCACAGCTTCTGGGGCAGAACCCGACTTTCGATGAAGGTACGGAAGCTGTGACCGAAGAGGGTGCACCGATTACGACGCGCAAGCCGCTGATCCACACTATTGCGGAC
The DNA here is from genome assembly GCF_014274685.1 of Edaphobacter sp. 4G125. Taxonomy (NCBI): domain Bacteria; kingdom Pseudomonadati; phylum Acidobacteriota; class Terriglobia; order Terriglobales; family Acidobacteriaceae; genus Edaphobacter; species Edaphobacter albus. Next base: position 737,767 of record NZ_CP060393.1, on the reverse strand, counting down.
CTGTATCGCCTGAAGCGCGAGCAGCTTCTGGGATTGGAGCGCGTCGGCGAGAAGACTGCCGATGCCCTGCTGGCTGAGATCGAGCGATCCAAAGCAGCTGGTCTGGCCCGCGCTCTGTTGGGGCTTGGGATTCGGTTTGTCGGTGAGCGTACAGGACAGCTGCTGGCGCAGCACTTCGGCTCGATGAAGGCCCTGCGCGAGGCTTCGGCAGAGGAATTGGAGGCTGTCAATGAAGTTGGCCCCAAGGTCGCCCAGGCCATCGTGGAGTTCTTCGCTGTAGAAAAGAACCTTCAACTCATCGACGATCTGGAATCACTTGGTTTGAAGATGACAGCCGAAAAGCGCGTCGTCGGCACGACACTGGAAGGGCTGACCTTTGTGCTGACTGGAACCCTGCCAAACCTTACTCGGGATGAAGCAAAAGAAAAGATTGAAGCTGCGGGCGGAAAGGTTTCAGGAAGCGTCAGTAAAAAGACGGACTACGTTGTCGCGGGAGAAGAGGCCGGCTCAAAACTCGAGAAGGCACAAGCACTTGGGGTGAAGGTGGTGGACGAGGTAGGTCTTCTGAAACTGCTGAATGGCTAACCACCGTAATTGATTATGATGGTTAGCTGTCGAGCGGCTTTATTTCAATCAATTCTGAAATATCGTTGGCCGACAGAGCGATAGGCTTTAAGGGTGAACGAAAAGTATTCGATTGCGTCGATTGCGGCTCTGCTTGCCGACCCATCACGAGCGGCGATGTTATCGGCTCTTCTGGAAGGGCGAGCATTTTCAGCAGGCGAACTGGCCAAGGCTGCGAATATCTCGGCCCAGTCAGCGAGTATGCATCTGGCCCAGTTGCTCCATGGCAATCTGGTGTCGGTCGATGCGCAGGGGCGCCATCGTTATTACCGCATTGCCTCGCCAGAAGTGGCTCACGCCATGGAAGCCCTGGGCTGTATTGCACTGGCGCCAAATCAGAAACCTGCGCGAAACCACGATCCTATTCGATATGCGCGAACCTGTTACGACCACCTTGCCGGTTTTCTGGCGGTAAAGCTGACCGGAGTTCTCGAAGAGAAAAAGTGGCTCACGCGGACTCAGGAAAACGATTTTGAGGTGACCTCTGCCGGAGAAGAGTTCTTTGAAAGCTGGAAGATTAACGTACAGCAACTTCGGACCGGTCGCAGGGTCCTTGTGCGCCGATGCCTGGACTGGACAGAGAGGCGCGATCACGTTGCAGGCGCGCTGGGCGAGGCAATCTGTCAGAGATTGCTTTCCTCACGCTGGATCGTTCAGGAAGGCAGTAGCCGCGCCGTGCGCCTTACCGCGCTTGGGGTACGGAACCTTGAGCCATTGTTCCTACAAAACGGTTCTGAGGAAACCATCCTGCGCGTGGGTAATCGTTCCTCCGACAGGAGATAGGCGCAATGCCGAATCATGAACTCCCCTTTGTCACAATCTCTCCTAAAATCCTGTACTTCGGGACACCAGTCGCGCTCATCAGCACAGTGAACGATGACGGTTCCGCAAACCTGGCACCGATCTCATCTTTCTGGGCACTGGGATGGACTGTGACGCTGGGATTGCTGAACGATACTCAGACGCTGCGGAATTTTGAGCGGCAATCCGACTGCGTGATTAATCTGCCGACACCGGAGATGTGGGAGCAGGTCGAGCGTCTGGCTCCTCTCACCGGCCTGAATCCGGTTCCGGAGAAGAAGCGAGCAAAATTCCAATACGAGCCTGACAAATTTGCCGCGGGATTCTTTACATCGCTGCCATCGGAGATGGTTTCAGTCCCACGCGTGAAGGAGTGCCCTGTGCAGATGGAAGCAAAGTTGCGGAAGATTCACGTTCTAGATGGAGAGGAACGTCTGATTGAATTAGGCGGCGCTGCTGCTGTTGAGGTTAAAGTGGTTCGAGTCCATGTCCGGGAAGACCTGGTGCTGCACGACAACTACATTGCACCTGATCGGTGGCAGCCGCTGATCTATAACTTCCGGCATTATTTTGGACTCGGACGTGAACTAGGCAAAACCTTTCGAGCTGAGATCTAGTCGAATTCGCACTGCACGCCAAAGCAGGTATCGAGAATTACTTTGCGGCATCTTCGATCTCTTTCCACTCCTCTGCGCTGAGCTTCACGTTACCCGCGCCGATGTTTTCTTCAAGGTGCTCCAACGAAGAAGTTCCGGGAATTGGAAGGATGACGGGCGAGCGGTGGAGCAGCCAAGCGATCGAGAGTTGAGAGACGGTAGCGTTATGACGTTTTGCTGCGGCCGCGAGCGCTCCGCCGGGCTGCGTCAGCTTACCGGCTGCGACGGGGAACCAGGGGATAAAAGCGATGTCGTTTTTCTCGCAGTAGTTCACCACATCTTCGTGTTTGCGGTCGGAGAGATTGTAGAGGTTCTGCACGCTGATGATCTCAATCACCTTGCGAGCCTGATCGATCTCGTGCGGCTTGACCTCACTGAGACCAACGTGGCGAATCTTACCTTGCTCCTGAAGCTGCTTGATGACTCCAAGCGACTCCTCTACTGGAACTTTGGGGTCGATGCGATGAAGCTGCCATAGATCGATACGTTCGACCTTGAGTCGACGCAGACTCATCTCGACCTCTTGCTGCAGGTATTCGGGACGACCGACAGGGAGCCAGCGATCAGGTCCCTGGCGGGTAAGACCGGCCTTGGTGGCGATGACGACTCCCTTCGCATAGGGCGCAAGTGCCTCGCCGATGAGACGCTCGCTGACCTCCGGACCATAGGAATCCGCCGTATCGATAAAGTTCACACCGAGTTCGACCGCTCGACGAAGAACCTTTTTCGCATTCTCCGGATCCTGCGGTTCACCCCAGATCCCTTTGCCGGTGATGCGCATAGCTCCGAATCCGAGACGATGGATGGGCAGATCGCCGCCAAGCTGAAAGGTTCCACTTGCCTTTGCGTTTGCCGCAGCTTTTTGAGTAGCCATAGAGATTGGATGCACTCCATCGTTCGAACGATTATGAGGGCTAGAGGTGCATAGTTTCGCCCTCAGCTAAGACGCGAATTTTATCGCTGATTCCGAGGCGAGCGGCTTCGGCCTGAAGGCGTTGAAGCGGCTCGTCCATCGGCTCGCGACCCAGCCGGAAGGTGCCATAGTGCATGGGGACCATCCAGTGTGAACCCATCTCGACGAATCCGCGCACGGCCTCTTCCGGCGAGGTGTGAACAGTCCGGTAAGTGTCCGGAAAGTAAGCTCCAATCGGCAGAAGAGCGACCGCAGGCGCCAGGCGGCTACCGATCTCGGCAAAGCCGTTGAAGTAGGCGGTATCGCCAGAGTGGTAGACCGAATGGCTGTCCTTCTGAAGCACGTAGCCGCCATAGCCCCGGTGGGTGTCATTAAACATTCGCGCGCCCCAGTGGCGACAAGGTGTCATGGTGATACGAAGACCAGCAGCTTCAATCTGCTGCCACCACTTCATGGTGTAGGTATGGCGGAAGCCAAGTTGAGAGACGAGGTCATCGACACCATGCGGAACAACAACCTCGGGGCCACGGCCTCTAAGACGGCGCGTGGCACGGATCACCTTTCGCAGTGAAGCGATGTTGAGGTGATCCATGTGTGCATGGGTAATCAGAACCAAATCAATGGCAGGAAGCTGCTCGGGAAGAACTCCGGGGCGACGCTGGCGGCGCAGCACCACAAGATTGGTGGCAAAGACCGGGTCGATCAATATGTTTCGACCGCCGATCTGGAGAAAGAAGGAAGAGTGACCTATGAAGGTAATGCCCAGCTCTTGTGGAGTCACGAGAGAAACAGGCTTCGATTCTCCCTGCAAAGGCTGTTGATGGCTCTCTCGAACCAGACGCCAGAGCTGCCCCGCTTTCGTAACGGCAAAGGGTCTTCGCCGCCATAACCTGCTTACGGTTCCTTGTTGCGGACTCACTTTTATTAGACGTCCCTCATCGTCGATGAGATGCGACCTGCAAAGCTTCTCGCCACATTTATGATTCCCGAGGAAATCCTACATCTTATTTTCGAGGAGATATTGCAAGCACATCAAAAGATGAGGAACTAACCATCGCTTCCGTAAATCCCCTCTCTGAGAATTCCTCTGGTCCGCTGCAACAGCGGATTTGGGATTACGTTTCACAATCGCCACTGCGATCACTGTGGAGCCTTGAATGGGTTCCGCCAGCAGTGATCGTCCGGTGTACATTGAGACGGCTACGGCAGAAAAGAGCCTGACCGCGAAGAAGGACTACAATCTTCACGGTACTTCATGAATCTCTACGTCTCTGTTCTTGCAGTCATTGTCTTTACTCTGCTTACCGTTTCGCTGGCCCGCCTGGGCAAGGTGAAGACCAAGGCAGACTACCTCGTTGCCGGGCGATCCCTGCCGGCCTTTGTGCTGATCTTTACACTACTGTCGTCGTGGATCGGCTCCGGATCGCTGCTTGGAGGCGCAGAAAACGCCTATAACCACGGCTTTGTTGCCTTGTGGCAGGCTGGTGGAGGATGGGCAGGTCTGCTGCTGATCTACTTCATCGCTCCTCGCGCACGGAAGTTTGCCCAGTTCACGATTCCCGACCTGCTGGAGGCACGTTATAACCAGACTGCTCGCGTGTTGGGAGTGATTGCAATCCTACTGACCTACACGGCGATTACGAGCTATCAGTTCATCGGCGGCGGCGACATCCTGCACCTGATCTTTCCCGATCTCGTCACTCCGATTCTTGGCCGATATATTCTTGCGGCCTTTGTGATCGTCTTCACGATGATCGCGGGAATGTCTTCGGTGGCTTATATGGACTTGTTCATCGGATTGCTGGCAACAGCGACGATGTGCCTTGCACTGCCGGTGTTGATTCATCGGGCTGGCGGATGGCCGGCAGTCCATGCAGCCTTGCCAGAGACGCACTTTCAGGTTCTGGGTGATCTCAGCTTTATCCAATGTATGGAGCTTTTCCTGCCTACTTGCCTGCTGCTACTGGGTAATCAGTCGATGTACCAGAAGTTCTTTTCGGCGAAATCGGAGAAGGACGCACGGACTGCCGTCGTGGGATGGATCATCGGAACGGTGATTCTGGAAACGGTGATTGTCGCAATTGCTGTCACCGGGTCGGCCCTGTTTCCGACCGGCGAAGTTAGCAAGGCACCGCGAGAGATTCTGGCTTACTGCGGAATGCACGGTTTCGGAGATGCCTCCCCTGCTCTGCGCCTTCTTGGGGCGCTGCTGATGGGAGCAATCTTCGCCAAGATTATCTCGACGGCGAACAATTGGCTCTTCTCGCCTGCAACAAATCTGGTCAACGATATCTACGTCCGTTATGTGAATCCAAAGGCTTCCAATAAAAAGATCTTGATCGTAAGCCGATTGATGGTTGTTCTGCTTGGTGTCTGGGCACTGTTTCAATCCCTGGGAACGGAATCGGTGCTGAAGAAGGCGCTCTACGCCTATACGATCTACTCGGCAGCGCTGACCCCGGTGATCCTGGCAGCATTCTTCTGGCGTCGCGCGACGGCAGCAGCTGCAGTGGCCAGTATTGCAGTTGGAACGGTAGTTACGGTTTCGTGGGAGTTTGTGTCTCCCCATCTACCTGCCGCAATCGGACATCGGGATGCGATCTTTCCAGCATTAGTCGCCTCGCTGATCTGCCTGGTCGCAGTGAGCCTAACAACCACCGCGCCAGACTCGCAGCAACTCAAACCCTTCGGCGTGGAGTAGCAGAAAAGCTTCGCCCTGCGTGGAGAGTGACTCCAGTCGTTGACAATCCATGCGCCCACATGATGCTGTTACTGCATACATTGATCGTTTTAATTCAGGAATCTGGGCCTTCAGACGATAGATCGTCTTACGCCTGAAAGAGGGGCGATGAATATTAATCTTCTGCCTGACCTGGCAGCAATGGCCACGTTACTGGCGATTTTGTATTTTTTGCGACGACGCCATCTCCAGGAAGGCGTCGGGCTGTGGTTTGTCGGCCTGCTTTTTATCTTTCTGGAAGCACTTGCTCATGCTTTTTATACGGTTTCGGGACCACGGCATATCCCGTCGCATATCATCGCCCTCGATTCCTATCTAGCCGCAGGCATCATCTTTCTCTGGGCAGCATCGAAAGAGCTTTTCCCTCGCCGGGCGACCCTGATCTATCTGGTCGCCAATACTCTGGCGCTGGCAGCGCTTCAGACGACCTATGCGCTGGATGTGCGCCGTCCGGTTCCATACCAGGTGATTGCGGTCGGCGGTTTGATCATCGGTCTGGCAACGCCGGTCTTCCTGTGCCGCGGTCTACGACTGAGCAAGGCGTGGTGGTTGGTCTTCGCTCAGATCGTACTGTGGGTTTCGGTTTGGACCTATGCATCAAACCTGATGTTTCGAGACGCGGCGTACACTGCGCTGTTTCTGCTTTATCTTGTAACGGCCATCGTCTTCGGCCTTAGCCTACCTCGAGGAAGTCTGGGCAGGATCGCGATCGTTCTGGGATTTGTAGTCTGGTCGCTAGTCTTCTTGTTTCATTCCTGGGTCTCGAACCGCCCCCAATACATCGATTTCGCTTCCGAGATATGGGACTGGCAGAAGTTCCTGGTAACGATTGGCATGCTGCTGGTGATGTTGGAACGCCAGGTCGCCAGCAACGAGTGGTTTGCGCTACACGATCAGCTGACCGGTCTGCCAAACCGGCGCTACTTCGAAAACAAGCTGGATGAGGCGGTTCTACAATCTCAGCGCACCGGGATGCGGATTGCAGTCCTGATGATTGACCTGAATGGCTTCAAAATCATCAATGACACGTATGGACACGAGATCGGGGACCGGTTGTTGCAGCATGTCGCACATCATCTACGCCGCGTGATTCGTTCCACTGACACTCTGGCGAGGTTGGGTGGCGACGAGTTCATCGTCATCGCCACAGATCTTCCGAAAGATATGCCATCTGAACAGATCGTAGAGATGACGACCTCCCGCATCCTCGAGGCAATCGAACGGCCCTTTCATACCGGAGGAGAGACATTCACAGTTGGAGGAAGCGTGGGTGTTTCGCTCTATCCAGACGACACCACGGATGAGGTCCTGCTGCGGCGACTGGCAGACCAGCGAATGTATCAACAGAAACGTCAGGTGCCTCTTACCTATGCCTGAAACGGTGAGGTAACTCTAAATTTCGGGGTAGAAGTCGAAAAAAGCGTCGAGGCTCATGCGGAGTTGCGCTTCGATCTGCTCGCGGCTTCCCTCAAGGACGTGCATCGTCACCTGCGCCTGATTACCATTCTTCAGTTCGATCGGAGCATCTCCCACGCGGGCGATCTCATCGGCGGGTAAAAGCCTCATTCCATAGACCAGTGTCAGATTTGCCATAGTTTTATTGTAGATGCGGCCCAGGAACCCACGGCGAGATCAGAGATCTGCATCTTTTTGGCTTCCCGCGCATTTACACTAAGAAGGCTTATGAGCGAAAACACGACTCGCGATACTGTCATCCTCGGCTCCGGATGCTCGGGGCTTACTGCTGCTATCTATACGGCCCGGGCCAATCTGAAGCCCCTGGTGCTGGAAGGACATGAACCTGGCGGTCAACTCTCGATCACGACCCTAGTGGAGAACTTCCCCGGCTGGCCGGAGGGTATCCAGGGCCCGGAACTGATCGAGAACATGAAGAAGCAAGCTGTCCGCTTTGGTGCTGAACTAAAGATGGCACACCTGAACTCCATCGATCTGACCAAGCGTCCCTTTACGTTGAGCATTGGCAAGGAGACGATCCATACCCGAACCGTGATCATCGCCTCGGGTGCAAGCGCTCGCTGGTTGAACCTTCCCAGCGAGCAGGCCCTGATCGGACACGGCGTCAGCTCGTGCGCGACCTGTGATGGCTTTTTCTTCTCCGGCAAGGAGATTGCCGTCATCGGCGGTGGTGATTCGGCGATGGAAGAGGCTCTCTTTCTGACGCGCTTTGCCACAAAGGTCACCCTGATCAATCGCAGTGAGCACTTCCGCGCTTCGAAGATCATGCTTGATCGAGCGGTGGCTCATCCACAGATCAAGTTCCTCACCAACACCGTAGTGGAAGAGGTCCTCGGTGTAGAGGAGAAGGACGTCAAAGGACTGCGCCTGAAGAACAGAGTCAACGGAGAAGAATCGACCCTTCCCGTCTCTGCGATGTTTCTTGGTATCGGTCACGAGCCGAATGCCAGGGCATTTACAGGAATGCTGGACCTCGATAACGACGGCTACATCCTCACCAAGAACAACGTCTTCACGACGAAGAATGGCGAGATCATTCCAGGCGTTTTTGCCTGCGGAGACATTCAGGACCGCCGTTATCGTCAGGCGATCACCGCAGCTGGATCAGGCTGCATGGCTGCGCTCGAGGTCGAGAAGTACCTCGAGGAACACGGTCACTGATCGCTCCACTGTACAGACTCACCGGGCCAGCCTTTTACGGCTGGCCTTTTTCATGCCGCAATAGAAACTCACTACAACGCTTCGCGAAAACCTTCCCGCCAACTGCTCCATCTCGGGGTCCAATGGAGTTCCGTCTTCGCCTTGGCATTCGAGACGCCGCGAATATCGTTCATCAGCGCTATAGCATGTTCTCCGACAACGATCTTTGCCAGCCAGTTGGCAAGATGCCGCGGCGGCTGTGCACCGACACATTGGGCAAGAAACGGCAGCCAGTCCACAACAGGCGCGGGATCGTCATCAACGATGTTGTAGATGCCTCGTTGTGCATGGCTGAGCGCAGCCAGAGTCGCTGTTGCAGCATCATGAAGGTGGATGAAAGACCACACTCCAGTTCCCTGACCCACGATTGGAACTTTGTGTTTACGAATTTCATCCACCATAGCGCCATCCTGGGCAATGGAACTGTGCGGGCCATAGAAGGGGCCGTAGCGAAGCACAATGCCGGTAAATCCCTGCTCGCGAAGAACCGTATGTTCAAGGGTTTCGATGGCATCCAGCGTGCTCTTCATCTGAGGAGGAGGAGTGGGATCGAGATTGTCCTCTTCTGTCTTAAGGGTGATTCCTCTGCGTGCATAAGGCCAACCCGCAAAGCTCTGTGCAATGAACCGCTCCACTCCTGTCCGCGCTGCGGCGGTGGCAAGGTTGCGCGTGCCTTCGGTGCGAAGCCGATTGGTCATCTCAAACTCACGCTCAAAGTGACGAAGATCGAGACGAGCGGGAATCGCTGTGAGCTGGTGAAGAACTGCCTGTGGCTTGATCTCGGCCATGCGGGCCTGAACGGCATCTGCATCCAGGGCATCCAGAACAACCGGTGTCGCTCCAAGAGACTGTACGAGGTCGCGATGTGCAGGATTACGAAAGGCTCCGAAGACTTCGTGCTGCTGCTGAACCAGCATAGGGAGGAGTGTTCGTCCCATAGCTCCAGATGCGCCGGCAAGAAGAATTCTCATGGGCGCTATTCTCCCACGCTTTGTGGCTCATGGGGAGCCGCAGCAGAAAAGAGATTATTTTGGCTCGTCCCGCTCCAGGAGCTCACGGGCCTCTTCGAGGCTGACCCCGCTGCCATCGACGATCAATCCATACTCGCCCGCATTATCCGGAACATGATGAACACCGTTGACGTTGTGACCTTTGGCCCGAAGAGTCTTTACGAGAAGTTCAATGTCGGTATCAAACATAACGAAATGGTTAGAGTACTTTACCGGGATTCGAGTTGCGCGTGAACAGAATTATAAAAGTTTGACCCATCGAAACTACTCCTACAGGGAAATAATGTTTCAAGTGGCAGCACGCGCGCTCCGCATACCTCGTTCCTTCTGTTTGCGTCGCACTTGCCGGCTGGCAACGAAGATCAGGCCAATAAATGTTCCGATCAATAGAAGCAGAGCGTAAATACCGTGCAGCTCCGGTACCTCGTTATAGAGCATCGCCAATCCGACGAAAACAAAGAGCAGATGTGTGCAGAAGACCTCCATCGAGGCGGCTCCCAGTGTCAGGAAAGGCTCGCGGGAGACGATGCGTTTGACGTACCTTCGCGACCAATAAAGCACCCCGGCGCAGGCCACGAGATTCACCATCCGGAGTGGCCCGATGCGCCACTTATCCAATGAGTAGCCAAAGGCCTGTGGTGTCACGTGCGGCCCAAGCCACTGGTGTCGCAAGGCAACAAAGAAGACGCAAAGCACAGCGCACAATGCCACCCACCCGCCTCGGATATGTCGAAGCGGATTTTCGCCCTCATCAGAGCGTGCGCCGATCCACAGCCCCGCAACCCAGAGCCACTGCCAGCTGAAGAGGTCGAAGGCCCCTGTCTGCTGCAGCGGAATGGGAAGGTGCGTTACCTTTACGATGATGTCGTGCACCAACACACGCAGACCAAACTGCGCCAGCACCCAGATAGTGAAGCTCGAGAGAACGATCGGCGTCCATCCCCTCCGCAGAGCAAGGTAAAGAATAAACGGGGTCAGCAGCAGAAACAGGACATACATCGGCAGGATGTCCAGCAATGGCGGGCAATAGATCAGTAACAGCGAGCCGATAATGGCGACAACCGGGTGTGCCAGATAGAAGTCCAATAGATTCGTCAGAGCAATCCGATGGTGCCGAACAGCAATCGCCGCCACTACCGTAAAAGCCACGGTGAGCATGAACAGGTGGTACTGATAAAGCCGGAAAGCGCGCTTCCACAAGGAGGCGCGGAGACGTTCAGGATCGCCCGCAGCTCTGCGCAAGTAGATCTGGCTTACCAGCATGGCCGAAAGCAGGACGAAGCCGTCCGCCGAGGTGACATAGCCGAAGGGAGTATTCACCAACTCGCTCATCCGTGTTGGCAGATGAGTGAGTGTCATCCAAACCAGAAAGAGGCCGCGTAGAGCATCCAGTTCAGGCCGGCGGACTGGCGCGAGGGCATGGAGGATCTCCGCCGATGAACTCTTACTCCTCATAAAACCGGCGACGCCCCCTGATGGATTAAGACGCAAGACTGCGCCGTGGGTTGCGGAGCAGATTCTGGTGAAATGAAAATCCTATTGCGCGGTATACCGAACTACCTCACATATGTGAAGGTTCCACATTTATCAGTGGAGTTCGAGATAGCATCAAAGGTAAAGACCGGAGGTTTGGCCCCCGAGAAGAAAGCCAGCTGAAGAGTATTTCCGGACGCATACGTGACCATCCACTGAACGTTTTCGCTTCCACATAGGTTGTTCTTGTGCAGGAATGTTTTCGCCGCAGGAACATTCAGGCGGTAGAGACTGCCAGCACCACCGCTGTTCGAATCGGTATCGAAGACTGCACTCACCTCGGCTGCATTCATATCACGAATCCGAGACATAGTGGTGGTGTAGAAGTTGATGGTCAATTTCTCTTCGGCAAGCACGATATCGCCGGTAATGCTCTTCGCTGTGTTGCTCGCGGCTCGCCAATAACCTAATTCCTGGGCTGCCAGCACAAGAGGCGCGAGAAGGAGGGCGGCGATGGAGCCTAAAAGGAAAACACGCTTCATGGTTTAAGCATGACACCATGAAGCGTGTTTGCGGAAGTCATGTTCCCAATATTAGTCACGACTGCGGCGCCCACCCATCAGCTGCAACACAGCGAGGAAGATGTTGATGGCATCGAGATAGATCGACAGCGCAAGCATGGTGGCCGAAGCTCCGTCGCCACCTGCGCGAATGCGCGCGAAGTCTCCCACTGTCAGCAGGGTGAAGACACCGAGTGTCAACCAGGAGTAGGTATCCGGCGTAAGGAAGTGGAAGAACATGCTGGCGATACCGGCGATGATCAGCAGAATCAACGCGGCGAATCCAATGCCCGCGATGCGGCGGTAGTTGATACTGAACAGATACGAGATGCAGCCCATCACCGCCATACCGCAACCAGTTGTCGCAGCAGCATTGAAGACCATACCGCTGCCGAAAGTGCGGATATAGCGCTGGATCAGCGGACCGATCTCCCATCCCATGAAGTAAGCGAGAAAGAGGAAGAGGCCGAGCGCAACCGCAGGGCTCTGGCGGCGCGTAAGGTTGATGGCGAAAATCAGGCCGATAACAGCGATAAACCCGACAAAGGTTCCCCATGGTGGTGCAGTGGCCACACCAAAAGCAGTAATCAGAAAACCGAGCGCGGTAATGCCAAGCACCTTTGCCAGCAACGAGGTCGCTTCCTCGCGCGGGGCATCGATGACGGTAGGGTAACCGCGGTACTGGTCCATACGATAGTCGTTCATTGCCATGCTTTTAACTCCAGTACTATTGGACGCTTTTACGAGCGATTTGTCATGTCACGGCAGCCGCGGCCAAAACATGACTGGACGTTCGAGCAGGTATGGGCTAGATTGATATCCGGTTCCCACCATCTCCCCTTTGGGCTCGTTTCCCTGGCTCCCATGTATTTCTCGGGCCTCTTCCGGCCATGGATACGCCTGCAGCCACGACTGCAAGGTACTCCGCTAGTCAGACGAAGCAGCTTGATGACGCCCGTTCTACTCTGGGCTGTTTTCAAGGATCTGCCTTCGTGATCGGCCTCCGATACAGCTTTACAGGGCTATGCGTTCAATCGATCCATGTTTGAAGAATGGAGATGCATATGAACAGACTGTGTAAAGCAGTTTGTACCTTCGCCATCGCGCTTTCCACTACAGTTACCTGCCTCAGAGCCTTCGGACAGGCGACGATCCTGGATGATGTTCAGCGCCTTGCTCCGGGTGTGGTTGCAGACACCGCGCTGGGCTACATCTATGGCTATCCGCTGATGATGTTCGGGGTCACCGGGCGGATTGGAAACAACGTCCCCGATGCAATGACAAAATTAGGCGGCGCTCCTCTTAACCAGTTCGGTAAAGAAATGGTTCTGCCAGATGCCACGTTTGCTGCAGTTGTGCTTCCCAGCACGTCTACACTTTATGCTTCGTCGTTTCTGAATCTGTGTCAGGAGCCGGTCATTCTTCATATTCCGAATATGAGCGGCCGCTTCTTCATCCTGCAGATGCTGGATGGATGGACCGAAGTGAGCGCACAGTCGCCTGGCACCCGATTGGGCAGCATGGAAGGTGATTATGTGCTGGTAGGGCCGGACTGCGGAGCCTACAAACAGCCCTTGATTACAGGCAATTTTGTGGACGTCATCAGGATGCCAACCAGCTCGATGTGGATCATCGGACGTATCTACACGAGCGGTTCGGATTCAGATATCAACTACATCAAGAGCAGCATCTACCCAGGCCTGACGTTAACGCCGTGGAGCAAGTACAAACAGGGCGAGCCATACACTCCCCCGGACACACTGTCGACGCAGCCTTATGGCGATGTTGTGACACCGCCGGTACGGCAAGTTGATGCCATGGAAGCATGCGCATTCTTCGGCAATCTTGCATCGATGCTGTACTACAACCCTCCAGTGAAACAGCAGGATGACCTCGCAGTCCTGGCGCTGAAGAGGCTGGGTGTGGTTGCAGGACAACCCTTTGATTGCACAACGCTACGGGACGATAAGCTGAACAGCATCCAGCAGGGGCTCATTCTTGCAAAGAAGATTCTGGACACGAACATCGCGACCAGACCTACCAGAACAGGATGGACCGTGTCTTTGGATGTGGGGAACTATGGCGTTCGCTATTTGCTACGCGCCGAGGTAGCTAAAGATGCGTTAGGCGCCAATCGCGCTGTCGATGCGGTGTACGGCTATACCCAGACCGACGGTAGTGGGAATGCGCTAAACGGCAGCAAGAACTATGTCATTCACTTTAAAAAGCCGGGGCTGAATCAGGGGATTCCGCCGGTAAGCTCGAAGGCATTCTGGTCGCTGACGATCTACGACGCGAACGGCAAGCTCGTGCCGAGTCCTGATTCGACGGTGGAATGGAATGCCGTAGGAATACCGATGGTGCAGAATCATCCAGCGTGCCCGAACAGCGATGGCTCGCTGGATATCTACCTGCAGCCAACTACACCAACGAATGTCCAGCAGAAGTGTAACTGGTTGCCTACACCACCGAAGAGCGGTTACATTGCGTTTCTGCGGTTGTATATGCCGGATCAGGTTGTGCTCGACGGGGATTGGATTCCTCCGGCGATCGGCTCGAACTAGAAAAAGGACAGAGAACAACGGCATCAGAGCCTGGATGAACTGCTGCCGTTGTTGTCATGCAGGTTAGCCGGCGATGATGTGCGTTGCGAGATCGATCGAGACTGAATCAATAGGAGTCTTGCCGACTCCAGTGCTGGCGGCTGTGTGGAACTCTATACGAAGTGTCGTCGCATTGACGACAACGCGCATGTAACCGTATTCGATGGTGTTGTAGTTCTCAAGCGTCAACGTGTTGTCGATCTTGTAGGGAGTGCGATAGGCGGAGCGCATGTTGGAGAGCGGCGAATGTCCTCCGCTGCCCGCGACAAGGAAAGGAATCTGCAGGTTGTTAATCGTCCTGGTGAAGCGCTGGTAGTTGTGCGCATGGCCGGAGAAGACGGCGTGCGGCCATACACCTGCGCTCTTGCAGGCTGAGTCGATGTCAGCGAGCATCTGCGGGCTTCCTCCGTGCACGGAGCCGCCCGTAAACGGAGGATGATGCACGGCGATAATAACGGCGCCGGTGAAGTTGTCGGACTTCACGCGCTTGAGAGCGGCGGTGAGGAAGTCAACCTGCCGCGAATCCAACGTCTTATAAGTGCCGCTCTGGTCGGAGATGACGCCTGGGTCTTCCAGAACATTGCTGTAGAGACCCAGAATGCGAACGAAGGGGCAGTCAAAGGTGAAGTACACCCCGGGTTGGATCATGGTGCTGCGTAACAGGCCACCTGCATCGGGAGAAAGCCCAAACGACGGCGCACAAAAGTTGCGTAGAAAGGCTGTAAGTGTGGCTTCGGGATCAGTAGCGTAAACGACGCCATCGTGATTGCCGGGGATTGCGACGATAGGCGCGGGATAGAGTCGGTAGGGCTCGAAGAATTGATCGTAGTAGTAGCTGGATTCCCCGAAGTAATAGACGAGATCGCCGAGATGGAAGAAGAACGAGGGAACATCGGCGGAGTTGGTCTCGCTGAAGTCCGTCACCATCTTATCTGCTACAAGCGACTGGGTGGCGGGGCCTTTGGCGCTGCCGGTGTCGCCCACTGAGTGGAAGACGATCTGGCCGGCCTTCTGGATGTTCGAGACAATCGTTGTTCCCTGGGAGCCGTAGACTTGCGCCAGTGTCAGGACAGGCTCGACGGCACCGTTGACCGGTTGAGGAACAGCTTCGACAACCTGTAGCCCGACATCCTTCTGGTCGGTGACAGGATTTTTAAATCCAGTCGGATCTGGTGATGGCGCAGGCTGGCCAAAGATCGGATTGCTTGTCTTTGGAAGACTTGGGGGAGTCTTCGGGTTCCCGGGCTTCGGCTTGGTTGGAGGCTTCGGTTGCTTCTTGGCGGGGAGGCTCTTCTGCGGAGTCGGCATGATGCGTGCCTTTCAGAGGGAGCAGTTTGGTCTTGCGCCGTGTCGGCGACGTTAGCTTATACCAGCCAAGTGTCCCAGAAGATGAAGAAAGGCTTATGGGGTTGGAGGAAGCTCGCGAATCTTGATATTCCGAAAGGAGACGGGAAAGCCGTGGTCTTGCAGCAGAATATAGCCATCATGCTTCTCGCCGAAGCCGGGCCAGACGTGATATTTGCTGTCGGCGACGAGCTTGCGGAACTCGGGGGTGAAGCGTTCGTACTCGACGACCTTCACGCCGTTGAGCCAGTGCTCGCCGTGGGCTCCGCGCACGACGATGCGCGCGGTGTTCCACTCGCCGATGGGCTTGACGGGCTTGTTGGCCGCGGCGGGAATCATGTCGTAGAGCGAGGCGAGGGTGCGGTCGCCGTTGACGCCCTTCTTCGCGTCGGGGTGCACGGCGTCGTCGAGGATCTGGTACTCGAAGCCGATGGCCGAACCGGGGCCTTTGTTGAGGTCAGGGTCGACGAAGTACTTGATGCCGCTGTTGGCTCCGGAGGTGATGCGGAAGTCGACGAGCAGCTCGAAGTTGGCGTACTTGCGTGTGGTGATGATGTCCCCGGCGTTGCCGCCCTCTTCGCCGCCATGCTCGGTGACGGAGATCATGCCATCCTTGACCTCCCAACCGGTGGAGGGGAAGGTGGGGCTGTGGTCGCCGCGCCAGCCGTTAGAGGTCTTGCCATCAAAGAGGAGATGCCAGCCCTGGGCCTTTTCGGCTGCGGTGAGGGTGTTGGGGGCTTGCGCGATGGCAGGGAGGGTGGCGGCCAGAGTGAGGGCTAGGAGGGTTCGGGTGCGCATGGGGACTAATGGTAACGCGTGAGAGCGGCTTACGTTTGTGCGTGTGTGTGGTTGCTGGCTGTGCCAAGAATGGTATTTCACGTGTGACCCCCTCCCCCTGTTTTGCTGCAAAATATTCAAAACAAATGGTTTATTTGTAAAATATTGTAAATAAACGACTTACCGATTCTGCATGTCCTTTGAATGCGACGTTTGGCAGTTCTCCCCCAGTTTTAAGTTTAGAGAATTGGTGGAAACTCATCGTCGGTTTTGAAGCCTTTATTTTATTGTTCAAGTGCTTGATTTAGAGGGCTTTATTCGGATGATTGAATTTGCGGGGGCTTGACAACAATTTGGTCGCGGCGGGTTGAGCAGGTGGGTCATGTTATGCCCGTGCTGTGATATTCTCGCGTTCCTCTTGGAGAAGCGGCCATGAAATTGTCGGTGCGGACCGATGGATTTGAGGGGTAAGCGAAGCGTGCGCAGGAGCGTGCGGGAAAGCTTGCACGCGGGGAAAAGGTTGTTGCGGAGAAGACGATCAACTTCGAGTCGGCGCTGGAGATGAGAAAGGTGCTGACGGTCGAACGCTTCCGAGGAAGCAGGCTTTGTCCGTTACGGGATTAGCTACAGTCCTGAAGCGCGATCCGAAGTCGGTGCGGCAGGATGTGCTGAAGCTGGTGCGAGTGGGTGCTCTCAGAACGCGAAAGGAGATCAATCCGGGGCATGGACGAGAGAAGATTGTGGAGCCGGTGGCCGAACGGGTTGAGATGCGGGCTAGTTTTTAGTGGGGGCTGAAGGCGGTTTGCGCTTTCACGCGAATACCCACCTTAGCCGGCGTTGGCGCCGAAGATGGGGCACCCGATTGTGTAGGTTTGGTTAGATGTGGGGCACCCCGCCTGTCTGTGCCGAGAACGGTATTCACGTTCGATCTCCCTTTTTTTCCGCAAAATATACAAAATAAATGGCTTATCTTTAAAATATTGCAAACAAACAGCTTACCGATATTCATGTGGCTTTGCCCGATATCTCCCCCATGCCCAAATATCCATTCTTCTGCCCAAGAAATCTACATTGTCTACCTCATAGTCTTGGGGACGAGGATTTGACTGTCTAGTACTTATTTGAGAAATAACTAGGCTTACGAAGTCGGTTAGATATCTATCTGCGTGATTGGAGATCTTATTCGGCGTCTATCATTAGACGCTGCCAAGTCATGTCTATGGCCTTCACGAGATGCTTAATCGCATTTGTCTTTACAGTGTCTACTGACATGTGTATTCTCCTAGGCATGGCAGATACGACTGACATTGATTACGCCGAAACTTGGAAAAATGTGTTCATGAAGAAGGTGGAGCTCACGGATCGCAGAGCGACTCTTGAGGCCGAGCTCAGCGATATAAACACCCAGATCGGGCATCTCAACGAAATCATGAGCCATCTCGCTCCGCTTGCAGGTGTTCCTGCAAAAGAGAATCTCGCAACCTTGGGGATTACAGACGCAATTCGATGGGTGATGGAGAAATCGAAGGAGCGAATGGCTCCCAAGGATGTGCATGACGAGCTGCGCGAAAAAGGCTTCGATATGAGTACGTTGTCTGCGCCTATGGCTTCTATTTACAAGATACTTGCTCGTTTGGCGGGCAGCAGTACGCCAGAAATCCTTCGCGAAAAAGAAGAGGACGGAAAAGTGTTTTACCGCTGGATTGAAAAATCTGACGACATACCTTTTTAGAGTTTTACGGGGAGGGTTTGATATTCCGGTGTAGCAGCGCAGGCAGGGAGTCGTTTCTGAGGCGGGTTCCCTGCCTGCACCCTTCAACGGAGAGATGCCAGAGTAAAAATGGGGTGGTCTGCAAAACCACGGCACTGTGCTAGTACACAGTCGGGGGTGTGAATCCCCCTCTCTCCGCCAAATTTGAAAGATCGTGGCTATGATGCCTTGATTTTGAGCTTGCGCGGTTTGTTCCAATAAGGAGATTTGGAGCTTGGACAAACCTTTGGCTCTCCCACAGTGAGTTACGTCGTACCCACGCGTGAGAACATCTCCCGCATTTATACCCTTTTTGGCAAGGGTCTTTCCAGAGAAACCAAAAATCCAGTCATCCTTTGTAGCCTTGGTTCGAATGATCGGTTTCCAAATAGCAAGGAAAGCCTCTTATCTGCGATGCATGGTGCGCCCCCATTGTCGACGACCATCTTGCATACGAAAGAGTTCAAAATATCCACCAAGTCCTAAGCCTTACGGATAAATTCTGTTCAATGTTCTTGCGAATGGAATCGTTTCTCTTACATGGTCCAGGCCGCAGATCCAGGCTACGGCTCGTTCGATGCCCATGCCGAAGCCGGCGTGGGGGACGCTGCCGTACTTGCGCAGGTCGAGATACCACTGGAAGGCGGCCAGTGGGAGATTGTGTTCTTCGATGCGGCTTTTGAGGAGGTCGTAGTTGTCGACCCGCTGGGAGCCGCCGATGATCTCGCCGTAGCCCTCGGGGGCGAGGACGTCGAGGCAGAGGGCCTTGGTGGGGTCGGCAGGGTCGGGCTGCATGTAGAAGGCCTTGATAGCCGCGGGGTAGCGATGCACCATCACCGGCTTATCGAATTGGCTTGAGATGTACGTCTCGTCGGGGCTGCCGAAGTCGTCGCCGTCCTTGTGCGGATTCTCCAGCTTGCCCTCGGCGTAGGCCTTCTCCAGCATCGCGTGCGCTTCTTCATACGACAGACGCGGAAACGGCCCGAGCGCAGTGATAGCTTCCAGCTTCGAGACGTCGCGGCCGATAACCTTCAAATCAGCGCGATGCGATTCGAGCACACGAGTAACGATGTGCGTGATGAAGCTCTCGGCGAGGTCCATCAGTCCGCTGAGTTCGAGGTGCGCAACCTCAGGCTCGATCATCCAGAACTCGGTGAGGTGGCGGCGGGTCTTCGACTTCTCGGCGCGGAATGTGGGGCCAAAGCTATAAACCTTGCCGAGCGCAAGCGCGGTAGCTTCGATGTAGAGCTGGCCGGACTGGGTGAGGTAGGCCTTGTCGTCGTCGAAGTAGTCCATCTCGAAGAGCTCGCTGGTGCCTTCGCATGCATTCGGCGTCAGGATCGGCGGATCGGTGCGGATGAAGCCGTTGGTGTCGAAGTACTCGGCCGCTGCGCGCATGATGGTGGCGCGCACGCGCAGGATGGCGGACTGGCGCGGAGTACGCAGCCAGAGGTGACGATGCTCCATCAGGAAGTCGACGCCGTGCTCCTTGAGCGTGATCGGAAAGGGATCGTCAGCGGAAACGGGTGAGATGACGTGGATGTCTTCGACGTCGAGCTCGTAACCGGAGGGCGCGCGCGAATCAGCCCGCACCTTACCAGTGACGGTCAACGAGGATTCAAGCTGCAGCTCTTTCAGGGTATTGAAGACCTCTTCGGGCACAGCAGCTTTGGGTACGATGCCCTGGATCGTTCCCGTGCCGTCCCGGAAGGTGGGGAAGAGCAACTTGCCCGAGGAACGGATGTTGTACAGCCATCCTCGCAGGGTGATGGTCTGGCCCTCATGCTGGCCGATAGTGGCGATAGTGACAACAGGTACCGTAGCGACTTCACTGGACATAGCAATATTGAGTTTACTCGGAAGTCCCAGTTACAAGGGATAATGGCTTCGCCCGCCAGAATCGGAATCAAGGAGCGAATTCTCTGCATGCGCACCTCCGAGTGGATTCAAATCGGCTTTGCCGCTGTCTTTACGGTTGCAGCCTGGGCAACGGCATTTACGCCTCGACCTTTACCTATGAGCCGCAGATGGAAAGTCTCTGCGCTTGCGGTTGTGGCGTTCCTTGTCATCGCCTTTGTGCATCTCGCAGAACCGCATCTATCGCACGACAGTTTTCTAACCCTACTCGACGTTGTTACCGGCGCGCTCTTTCTTGTTCCCTACTGGCAGACCGGGCAGTTCTTTCTTGGGCCGAATCCGCAGGTCCAGAACCGGCTCGAAGCCTTCGATCGTTGGCTGCTGCCCAATATCTCTTCACGATCTGGCACGAAGCGCAACTCGATCGGCTTTGTTCTGGAGATGGCATACCTCTCCTGCTATCCGCTGGTTCCGCTCGCGCTCATCGCTGTTTATGCTGCTGGGCTGCGTGAGAAGATCGACGAATTCTGGTTTGTACTTCTTATCTCGACCTATCTTTGTTACGCGATCACGCCCCTGGTTCCAGCATTTCCGCCGCGCGCGCCTTCAGGCGAGCCACCGATGTCTGCGGAACGAGGCCAAGAGGCAAATAAAGGCCGCGTCTTTAATCGCTGGATCCTGAAGCACGGAAGCATCCATGCCATCTCGTTTCCCAGCGCACACGTAGCTTCGGCCTTTGCCATCGCGCTTGTGCTGCTCCATCACTCTCTATGGCTCGGAGCGATCTTTCTGGTGATCGCGGTGCTGATCTCTCTCGGAGCTGTCGTCGGACGCTATCACTATGCACTCGATGTCTTGATGGGAGCCGTGACAGCGCTAATCGTCTTTGGTATCCACTCCTACCTACCTACCTGATCACTCCGTTGTTGTATCACCGTATTTTGTAAGCTGTAGAGCGTGGCCACGGACCTCTTCGATGAACAGAGTCACCTTGTTCTCGATTAAGTCCGGACGGTCAATCATTACGTTATGCGTACTGTCTTTCGCGATAATTCTTTGACTTCTTGTTGAGAGTTTTTTCAGGTCTTCCTGCATCTGAGTCCACGCATCTTGCCTATCAATCTCTTGTTTCGTGGAATGCGATTTAACCAGCACTTTGGCAGGATCATGCGAGATGATCAGAATTGGAAGGGAGCCATAAGGCCCGGTATGGACTGTCTCTTCCCCAGATGCCTGGAAACTGTCCAGCTCTCCGGACATAGCGCTGTAATGCATTCGGCAGATGTCTTCAGCCCGCAATTTTCTGAAATCAGCATTCGCACCTTGCGCCGAAGGCGAACACATTCCAATGAGACGTGGAATGCCGGCTATCATTGCTGCTCTATAAAGCCATGACGGAGGTCCTTTTGACCCAGTATTGAAAGCAGGATTCTGATCCTGCAATGGCGTCGATACATCGATCAATACCATTCCAACTACATTATCTGGATAGCGCGTGGCATAGTCACGCACATAAAGCCCGGCGATGGAATGTCCCATGAGGATGATCGGGCCAGTAACATCGGCCTGAAATAGCATTTGGTGCAACTCATCTGCGATGTGATCTGCGTCGCGAGGCACTAGCTGTGGATCGCTCCAACCGAATCCCGCGCGGTCATAAGAGCAAACGCGGGTAGTCTTTGAAAGTACTGGCTGGATTTCTCCCCAAGTTGTAGAGTCATTCCCCAGGCCAGCATCAAGGATGACAGTGGGGGATCCGCTACCAGTGCAATTGATGTACATTCTGCGCCCGTTTACCTGGACGAACTGTCCAGAAGGCGGGTGTGACGACCAGAAATGGCGGATCGCAATTGCGTTAAACGAGCTGCTCCCTGCGATCGCCGCTGTAACAAGAAGAATCAAGCACAACATAATGCACTCGATAATTTTTCTCCATCGCGGGACACTCTTCGTTAAGAGAGAGCGCATGCGACGAAGAATCAACCAAATGATAAGAATTCCAACAAGCAGGATAATTGCCGGAGAAACAACGTAGTCGATATCCAGACATCACCTCATTCTCACGAGTTCAATCCAACCGAATTGCAAAGAAACAGCTGTCAAAGCGCGTTGGGCTTGTGGCGTTTATTGATCGGATTACGACTATATCGGTATTCGACTATAAGATCAAGCCAAAATCAATTCACAACAGCCGCCATAGAGAAGCGAGATGGAATGCACCGCATCTCCATCTCGCCTTGTTTCTACATTCCCTTTGGCCACTTCGTCGTTGCTTCAAGCGGCTCGCCGGTTTCGAGCATGCTCTTGAGGCTTGAAAGAATCGACGGCCAACCGGTCGAGACAGCTCCCAGCAGCTTTGATCCAGGGACCTCAATGGAGTGAGCTACCGTGAGTTTGACCATATCGCCCTGTTGCTCCAGCTCGAAGCTGCAGCGCGAAACGCCTTCGGCCTTCATCTCGGGAATGAACTGATTCTGCCAGTTCAATACCAGTCGGCGCGGCCGATCGATCTCGACGACTTCTCCGCTGTCTCCCACACGACCATCGGGAATCATCAGCTTCCAGGACGATCCCTTCTCCCAAGCGGAGTCTTGCCAAGTCTCGGCCCAGTATCTGCGTGTAAATTCCGGCTTCGTCAGTGCGTCCCACAGTTTCTCGGCTGTGGTGCGGATGCAGATGACATAAACAAAACGTTCGCCTTTTGTGATTGGCTCAGCCATGCTCTTCTCCTTCCAGCTTCTTCTTCAGTTCGCTCAGTACATCGAGCCGTGCCCGTTCATACTTCCCGATCCAGCGATCTGCGATCTCATGGATCGGAACAGGATTCAGGTAATGCAGCTTGTCGCGTCCGTGTTTGCGCGTAACGATAAGGTTTGCTTCTTCCAGCAAGGCCAGATGCTTGGAGACTGCCTGCCGCGTCATCTCCATCTCCGCACACAGCTCATTCAACGTTTGGCCGTTCTGTTCAAACAACCGATCCAGCAGTTGCCTACGGGTTGGGTCTGCTAAAGCCCGGAAGACGAGATCCGCATCCATTGCTATAGACAATAGGCAACCAAATGGTTGCATGTCAACCGAAAAGATGAGGCTTGGGCTTTACGCAGCTGCCTCAGAGATGAGCACTATCTGCAGCGCTCTTTATGTTCAATCGCGATTTTCGCCGTAGAAAGTATTACTTGTGCCCGCCAGCACTATTGCTGCTTGAACCGCCGCTGGGTACACCGCCTCCGCCACCACCACCACCATGGAAACCGCCTGCGCCACCCACTGAGCCACCACCTCCGTGGAAGCCGCTTCCGCTATCCATTGAGCCGCCGTTTCCGCCACGGAACCCTCCACCTCCAGAAGCAGAAGCTCCTCCATGCCATGATCCAGATGGAGCATTTCCTGCGTGTTCATTGCGGAACGAGTTGGATGGGTTATTCGATTCAGATCGCCAGGACTGTGCGTTTTGATGAGATCCGTTCGGTAATCCCGGATGCACAACACCGGGTGTGGCTATGCGGTTCGCTGCAGTCTCACGATTTGGCACACCTTGCGGAGCCGCAGGCGGCATATAGACCTCACGGTTGACGAATCCTCTGTGCTCGACATGACTGGAGATGCCGTGCAGGCCTCCCCAGGTACCTCGCGGAACACCAAGACCTGCTGAGTTTTTCTCGAAAACGAAGTTACCGGGACGATCCACCCTTGAAAAGACCAGTGGAGTGCGGTTCGCAGGAAGTAGCGTATCTTTCGGTGTCGTGCCAGGGCGTACCGGTCCGGGCGGTCTAAGAGTTATCCCTCCGCGTGACGTTTGCGGTGTTCCAGGCTTACTGGGAATCGGTCTTCCAGCAATCAGCGGCGTTCCATTCGCCAACCCTATCCAGGATGAACCCGGTTGCCAGCCCCAGCCCACTCCAGGGCAGAAGGCCCAGGAGCCGGAGTGATAAGGAAGCCATCCCCATGGGTAAGGTGAGACCCAGGAGTAACCGGCACCCTGATACCACGCCCACACCCCGTTGCCATAAGGGTCCCAGGCCGCATTGGCAAAGTATGGTCGCCAGAATGACCCACAGCCTCCGACGTTCATGAAGGCCCCGTAGTAGTTCATATCGGAGACACCGTACATGTACGACGATCCGGTAAAGGCTTTGGCCTTCGCATAGCGATCGTGATATTTGATCGAGTCCTTGTCCCAATCGTCGTAAGAAGCTTCTTCGATCTTCTTGGTGACCTCGATCTTTTCCGGCGAAACAGCGGGGTCATAAACGGCGGTTTGTTTCTTGCTCACTGTTGTGGACCATGAGCCCGCCTGCATTGCAGCTTTACCACTGAAGACAGCCAGGGTCGTCTTTTTCCCTTCCGTCTCAAGGCGAAGGTGCGTCCCGGGTTCGACGTTCACGGTTGTGCCGTTTGCCTTAATCGTGAACTCGTTTCCTTTTGTCTTCTCAAGACTGAGGTACATCGTCCCCTTCAGCAGTTGAACAGTTGTTGCCGTGGCTCCGCTGCTATGCCGAATAAGCTGCGGGAAGTTCACCTGCGAGTTTTCTGGAACCCGTAGAGAGCTACCGTCTTCAAACTCGACTTCAGCATAACCATCAAAGGTCGCCAGCCGAGCATTCTGCACAAGAGGCATATTCGGCACGGCCCCCTCGACCTTGCCATTGCCGCGATCAAATCCAATTTTTCCCTGTGCCTGACTTAGCCGCACCATGCGTACATAGGAATCGCCAGGAGAGGTTGTTGTATTCGAAGTAGCGACAGGGTTTTGCGGTGTTTGTACAGGATGGGTCTGGCTGGGGGTGTCAGAAAACTTTGTCTCTACGCTATTTGCGGAGGTTGAGATCTTCTCCTGGGCAACGAGTCCAGTCGACAACCCAACGAAAATTGCGGCCGCGATCCAGTTCCCTCGCATAGAGCACCTGGCTTGCCGACTCGGCAGGCGGAGAAAGTATACTCCCAGTTTAGATATTTGGTCTTTCAAGAAAGATGCTCTTTGGAAGGTTCTTTTGAGTAGCTAGAACCTCTCCGTTAGCTGGCTATTGGGAAATGCTTGCACATACGGCCTATAATGACCTATGGCAATCGCTAATCCGGCCCCCAAGCAGGCCGGCTCCGAGCCAGACTCGCATGACTCGAACGGCCACCCGGAGACTCCAGATAGCCCTGCAAACGTTGAGCCCAAGGCTGCTCCGTTGGCGGGAGTTTCCTCCGGCGGCTTGACCACACCGTCGTCTGCCTCGCATCTTCAGGGATTCGCAACCGAAGAGATCCACACGATCGATGAAAAGTTCCAAAAGCTTCTGGACACGGTTCACCAGAACCGTCCTGCGGATGATCTGGGGATTATCCGAAAGGCATGGGATTTCTGCCTGCAACAACATGAGGGACAGAAACGAGCCAGCGGCGAGCCCTATGTGATTCATCCGCTTGAAGTTGGTCAGGTGCTGGCCGAGCTGAAGATGGACTCCACGGCCATCGCCGCCGGTCTGCTGCACGATGCAGTCGAAGATACGGATGTCACTTCCGCCGAAATCGCCAAACGTTTCGGTGAACAGGTCGCCCACATCGTCGAAGGCGTTACCAAGCTAGACAAGATCAAGTTTGCCAACCGCGAGGACCACCAAGCCGAAAACATCCGCAAAATGCTGCTGGCCATGGTCACCGATGTTCGCGTGGTCATCATCAAATTGGCCGACCGCCTACACAATATGCGGACGCTTGAGCACCTGAAGCCGGAGAAACAGCAGAAGATCGCACGCGAGACGCTGGAGATCTTTGCTCCTCTGGCGCACCGGCTCGGCATGGGCAAACTGCGTGGCGAGCTTGAAGATCTGGCCTTCCGCTATACCGATCCGTTCACCTATGAGCAGGTTTCGACTGAAGTCGATGCGTTGCGTGGAGCGGGTGAGGAGTTCCTGAAGAAGATCGTCGCACGACTGGAAGATAAGCTGCGCGAGTTTAAGATCGAAGGCCGCGTAGAGTGGCGTATCAAGCGACTCTATTCGATCCAGCAAAAACTGCAGGACCAAAGAATCCCTGTCGATCAGGTATACGACTTGCTGGCGGTTCGCGTGATTACTAAGACCGTGCAGGATTGCTACGCCCTGCTAGGCTTGCTGCACTCGATCTGGCGGCCGGTACCGGGGCGCATCAAGGACTTTATCGCGATGCCGCGACCGAACCTCTATCAGTCGCTGCATACCACGCTGATCGCAGAAGGCGGACATCAGTTTGAGGTACAGATCCGCACCGAAGACATGCATCGCGTGGCCGAAGAGGGCATCGCGGCACACTGGAAGTACAAGGCAGATGACAACGTCAGTGCAAAGGACGAGCAGAGGCTCGCCTGGGTTCGTCAGCTGATGGAGTGGCAGCGCGAAATGACCGACCCCAACGAGTTCATGTCGACGCTGAAGATCGACCTGTACCCGGAAGAGGTCTACACCTTTACACCGAAGGGTAAGGTCGTCGTTCTGCCGAAGGATGCCAGCCCGATCGATTTTGCCTATTCGATTCATACCGAGGTTGGAAACACTACAGTCGGCGCGAAGGTAAATGGCCGAATCGTTCCCCTGCGGACTCGGCTGAAGAACGGCGATATCGTCGAGATCACGACGCAGACCGGACATACTCCAAGCCGCGACTGGCTGAGCTTTACCAAGAGCTCCAAGGCGCGCAACAAGATCAAGCACTGGCTTAATGAACATCAGCGCCAACGCGCGATGGAGATTGGCCGCAAGCTGCTGGATCGCGAAGCACGCAAATACAAGATCGCCCTGAGCCACTACTCGAGTGCTGACTACGATCGCGTGGCCGGAGAGTATGGCATGACCAGCGAAGCTGAGCTGCTGGCCGCTGTGGGCTTCGGCAAATACTCCGCGCGACAAGTACTGAATAAGCTCGAGCCAGGCTCAACGGCTGCCGTCGAAACTACGCAGGCTGAACCAGGAATAGTCGGCAACGCAGTGGGGCAGATGTCGGAAGCCGTCAAGCGCGTCTTCTTCAGCCGAGGTTCGGAGTCCCTGCAGGTGGAAGGACAGGACGACCTGCTGGTCTACCGGGCAAGATGTTGTAACCCGATCCGCGGTGAGGAGATTATCGGCTACGTCACTCGCGGCAAAGGTGTCGCGGTCCATGCACGAAGCTGTCCCAACGTCCAGAACCTGCTCTATGAGTCCGACCGCCGGATTCAGGTGGAATGGGCACCAATGCCGACAGAATCCGGTTCGATCAAAGCCCAGACCTATCCGGTGAAACTAACCGTCTTCTGCGAAGACCGCACCGGAATGTTGAAAGAGTTCACGGCCATCATCTCTGACGACGGAACGAATATTCGAAGCGTGGATACAAAGCCGCTTCCTGATGGACAGGCTATGGTCGACTTCGTGATTGAAGCGACAGATGTGCGTCATCTGAACCGCCTGGTCGAACGCCTTCGCCGCGTCCCTGGAGTGCGTGAGGTTCAGAGAGTGCAGAAGATTTGATCTCTTCCCAACTGTTTGCACCACGCATGGAGCAAACGATCAAAAATATCCACATCTCCCACAAAACCCGCGTATTTCCACATGCAAATAGCTCTTGCCTCAAATTCATTCGGGAGTAATATCACTTTCACCGGGGGAGCAATCCTCCAGCAGGAGAGGACAAACAAGGAACTATCCGCGAGGATCTGGAAGGAAAATTCAGGCGGCCCGCAAGGGAAGCTAGAGGGAACCAGCCAGAAGGAATCGAGTCAAGTAGCCAGGACGCTGGTTGCAGGACGATAGAGCCGAGAGAGTTCTTTGAGTGACGGTAATCGTAGGAACGGTTGGGAAAGGCGGACTTCGGTTCGCAAGTACCAGACGGAACTAAGAGAACAGGTCGCTCGGGTTCGGTGCCGAACCGGATCTTCGAAAATCGGAAGATGAGGGCGGCCATCCGTAAGGGTGACCGCCCTTCGCTTTTGTGTGAGGTCTGCTTGCTACAACCACAATGCAGGTCCTTCCCATTCGGCTCGCCCAGGGCAGACTCTCCGCTGTACTTCGCTCAAGATGACAATGTCAGCGATGGTTGTCGTTACCGGCTAACACTTCAGCTAAATGCTTCGGTCTCGCATTGGTGTTCTGTGTAATTTGCTCACAGCAGCTGAAGCCGTCAGAAACGATGATTGCCTCGGGATTATTGCGAACCGCTGGAAGTAGAACACGCTCACCTAAATTCTGCGAGACCTCATACTTGTCTTTTTCGAACCCAAAGGGTCCAGCCATACCGCAGCAACCGGAATCGAGCACCTGGACATCAGCGCCGGTTGCGCGGAGCAATTTGATCTCATCAGTCATGCCATGCTCGCCAATACCGGTCATAGCTTTGTGATGGCAGTGGCCGTGAACGACGATCTTTTGGTCGACACGCGGGGGCTGATAATCCGGTGCGAACTTCACCAGGAACTCGCTAAGAAGATAGACCTGTGAGCGGAGCTTCTGAGCGCGGGGATCGTTGGGGATGAGGTTTGTAAGCTCATCGCGAAAGACAGAGGCGCAACTGGGCTCGAGCACGACAACGGGAGTCCCAGCTTCAATCTGAGGAGTAAGAGCATCGAGCACCTTCTCCAGATACTGCTTTGCAGTATCCAGCATGCCAAAGTCGTAGAGTGGTCGTCCGCAGCAGAGATGGCGATTAGGAACCGTGATCTGGAAACCGGCATCGGTAAGAACCTTGTAGGCCGCTCGCATGGTAACCGGATGGAAGTAGTTGTTGAAGGTATCGGCCCAGAGAAAGACCCTCGGCGCTTCAGCAGATGCAGCAGTGCGGCGATCTCCGCGCAGGCGGCTGGCGTCACGGGCCATGCGACGATCCGGCGTAAATGGACGCGAGAAACGCGGAAACTTGCGGCTGGGGTGGATGTGTAGCACTTCCTTCATCAGGTGCGAGATACCGGGAAGTCCATTGATGAAATTGACGATTCCAGGAGCGATGGAGGCCAGGCGGGCGAAGCGATCGATCCGGCCGAAAGCATAATGCGCAAGCGGACGCGAGTGATGCTCGTAATGGTGCGAAAGAAACTCGGCTTTGTAGGTAGCCATATCGACGCTTACAGGACACTCAGAACGACAGGCCTTGCAGGAAAGACAAAGATCGAGCGACTCGCGAACTTGTTCGTTAGCCCAGTCCTTCGGGAGCACTTCGCGCTGCATGAGCTCCCAAAGCATATGAGCGCGTCCACGTGTGGAGTGCTGCTCCTCCCCGGTTGCCATGTAGCTGGGGCACATGGTTCCGGCATCGGCCTTGCGACACGCTCCAACACCGACGCAACGCAATGTTGCACGAGCGAAGGAACCATTATCCGAAGCGAAGGCGAAGTGCGTCTCCGGCTCCCATGGAGCATAGTCCGCTCCGAGGCGGAGATCTTCATGGATCTCATGACCATCAATCATCTTGTTGGGATTGAGTTTGTTGTCGGGGTCCCAGATGCGCTTAAAGGTGCGGAAAGCTTCCATCAGTTCGGGGCCGAACATCTTGGGCAGAAGAGCGCCGCGGGCCTGCCCATCACCGTGCTCGCCAGAGAGCGAACCACCATGAGCGATAGCGATATCAGCAGCCTCATCCATGAAGCGGCGAAAATCGAGAATACCTTTTTCTGTCTCGAGATCGAAACTAAGCCGCATATGGACACAGCCCTGGCCGAAGTGTCCATACATCGGGCTCCAATAGCCGTACTGCTCCATCAGCCTGTACAGCGAGCGCAGGTAGGAGCCAAGCTGTTCGGGTGCAACCGCGGCGTCCTCCCAACCCTCCCACCCCGTGCGCTTGCCGGGAACGAAGGCTGTGGCACCGAGGCCTGATTCACGAATGGCCCAGACACGATGCGCTTCAGCATGGCTATAGATGCGTGCCTCGGCCACTCCATTCATCGCAACAGCGAAGTCATGGGCGCGTTGATCGGATTCGACCTGCGAATTGCCGCCGAACTCGGCAAGGAGAAAGCCTCGCCCCTCGGGCAGCAGAGGAATATCGTCGAGCGCTTTCTGTTTAGCGCGCAGTGAATCGAGTAGAAGGCCATCCATACCTTCAAGACCAATGGGCTTGTGGGTCAAGACGAGCGGAACATGATCGGCAGCAATGAAGACATCTTCAAACCCCACGCCAACCAATGTGCGGAACTGTGGAGATTCGACGAGATTGAGCGTCGCTCCAAGAATGATGGCACAGGTTCCTTCGCTTCCGACCAGGGCGCGCGCGAGGTTAAAGTTGTTCTCTGGAAGCAGCTCATCCAGGTTGAATCCCGAGACACGACGCGGAATGTTGGGAAACTTCTGGCGGACGAGGTTACCGTAGGTATCGCGAAGGATTTTGAGCGAAGAATAGATGCCGCCAATTCTGCCGCCTGATTGAATATGACCGGCGATCTCACGATCAGGAGTCTGTCCCACAGTAAGGCGTGTTCCATCGTATAAAAGGATGTCGAGCGAATGGATGTTGTCAACAGTCTTTCCACCCATCAGTGCGTGGACGCCGCACGAGTTATTCCCAATCATGCCGCCGATGGTGCAGCGCGAGTGTGTGGCCGGGTCGGGAGCATACGTAAGAGCATGCTTCTCTGCCGCTTCGCGCACACGATCAAGCACAATACCGGGTTGCACGCGCACCGTCCGAGTAACCGGATCAACCGGTCCCATCTTGTTCATGTACTTCGAAAAATCAAAAATGACGGCAAAGTTCGTGCACTGACCGGCGAGCGATGTCCCTCCGCCGCGCGAGAGGATGGGAGCCTTAAACTCACGGCAAACAGAAACGGCAGCGATGACATCCTCTTCATCGCGAGGGATGACGAGGCCGATCGGGATATGTCGATAGTTGGAAGCATCGGTCGCATAGAGAGCGCGGGAGGCTTCATCGAAGCGCACCTCGCCCCGAACCTTCTGGCGAAGTGCCTGCTCAAGCTGCACAGCTTGAGGAAAGGTCTCGTGCGCACGGGCGTGTGAGCTGGGAAGAATGGTAAAGGGCGTAGCGGAGGTAGGGGTTGTCGTAGACATTGTCGGATGCGAGTTATTGTAGTGCTTTGTGCCATGAAGCCCCTACATAACATGTTGAAACTGTGGAATGAACGGGTTCCATCCGCGCGGAAAGTAGATCCCTCTAACGGAGTTGCCCTTTCCATATTTTCGCTAAGTGTGTGTAATCCCGTCGATCGGTGGGATCATATATTCACGTGGAATTCGCCGTCATTTTGAAGATGGCCTGCGCCTTTGAGCTGTCGAAACTGAGATCCAACTTGCGTTTGCCTTCCTTCTCTTCCGGCATGGGCAGGCGCGTGATGAACTCATAGAAGGAACCCGGCACCTCTTTCGTAACCATCTTCCCGTCAGCGCCACGGAAGCTGCGCTGAACACGAGCGGCGTGAAAAGCAGTCTGCCGCACCCGCCCGGACTGAGACTTTTCAACAACGTCTTTAATAGGCTGCTTAAGTGCCTTTTGTTCGGCTGAGAGCTGGTCAACATCGGGTACGCGATCGGTAGCATGGTTAAAAGCATTGCCTTCTGTCGAGATCCAGGCCATCTCCGGCGATTCAGCCAGGAGAACTTCGTAATCGAGGAGAGATAACTCCGGATGCTGGCGATCGAAGACCTGTACGAGTACAGGAAGAAGTTTTGCCGAATCTTCCAGCGAGAGTGATCCTTCGGCCTCGATTTTTTTCAGGAGCGCAGCCGCCTCGGGGGTAACAGGGTCTTTGGATTGCTCCGTGACGCGAAGTACCGCCTCCTGGAATGGACGCGAGAAGCGCTCGGGATGCAGCTCGGAAATGAAGAACTGTGCGATATCTTCCGGATAATCGGCCTGCGCGTAGGATCGGCCGGTCATGCGGAGCCGTTCGAGAGGATAAGTCCCATTGAGTGCATACCCCAAAGGACGCAGGATGCGGGTGATGGCCTCTTGACCGGCGGGCAGAGCTCCCATTCCTTCGAGTGCCACGGTACGAACGGCGCCATGATCGTGCATGACGGTGCGGTTCTGATCGAGGCAGCGCTGAACATATTGCTCAGCAGCTGGAACTCGCTCAAGAAGATCTTCGAAGAGAAGCATGTTAAGCGCCTGGGCAAGGACAGCGCGAGAGACGTGCGGACCTGGATTGGAAGACAGGTCGGAATG
The DNA here is from genome assembly GCF_014274685.1 of Edaphobacter sp. 4G125. Classification (NCBI taxonomy): domain Bacteria; kingdom Pseudomonadati; phylum Acidobacteriota; class Terriglobia; order Terriglobales; family Acidobacteriaceae; genus Edaphobacter; species Edaphobacter albus. Next base: position 705,872 of record NZ_CP060393.1, on the reverse strand, counting down.
GATGATAAGGGCACGAAAAAGGTGGTCGGTTCTTTCAGCTCCGATAAGAGTCTCAAGAAGCTGCCGGAGGATTCCGTTTTGTGAGTTCATGATTTGACTCCCTGCGCCACGTCGTGGGGGCGCGGTTATCCATCATCATCAAAGGGAGTCAATTGTGCAAATAGGTACTCACTTTCGTGTGCTGCAAGGCTAACTGTTTGTTTCCAGACGAGTGACCTGCCGAAGACCGCGGACGGAATTGCCAAGATAGATCGCATCGGCTCGGTTGAGATCTTCGAGCACTAGGATTTGTTCGCAAGCAGTTGGGTCGGTGGTTAGAATGTGGCGACGCAAAATACCGGGAAGAACTCCAGAGGGAAGAGGCGGAGTAAGCAGATGACAATCGCGACGGATGAAAAGATTGCTGATGGCACCCTCCGTAAGCTCTCCTCGCTCATTCAGAAAGAGAACTTCATCGAAGCCTTCAGCGCGGGCGCGAGACAGTTCGGAGTTGTAGAGATCGCGCTGTGTTGTTTTGTGACGAAGGAAAACATCTCCGCTATACGTACGATGCGGAGAAATACGTACAGCGATCGCAGGAGCATCCGGCGCCAGCGCCGAAGAGGTAAGTGTAAATTCACCATCAGAAGAGAGCAGTAAACGAATGCTATGGCGCGCAGCTGGTAGCGTGGAAGCGAAAGAAGAGATACGAGAAGCGATAGCATTATGATCGCAAGAATAGTCGAAGTACTGTGCAGAGGCAGAGAGACGATCGAGATGCAGTGCAAGGTATGGAACAGTGGTTCCATCAAAGAGCATCGTCTCAATGAGCTGGAACTTCTGATGCTGTCGGGTCAAGAATGACGCCTTGAGCTGGCACTCGCGATACTCCGATGAAGGATTGGAGTCAGCGACAATACCTCCTCCAACACCCATGTTCGCAATACCGTCACGAAGCACAACGGTGCGGATGGCAACATTGAAGGTTGTGTCTCCCGAAGGAGCAATATACCCGATGGCACCCGTATAGACACCACGCGGACTGCGCTCGAGCTCCTGAATAATCTGCATAGTGCGAAGCTTGGGAGCTCCGGTGATGGAGCCAGAGGGAAAGAGCGCGCGAAAAATATCGTAAAAAGCGAGCCCGGAACGGGGCTCTCCTGAAATGGTTGAGGTCATCTGCAAAAGCGTTTGATAACGCTCAACAGAGAAGAGGTCCTCCACATGAACTGAGCCGGAACGGCAGATGCGGCCGAGATCGTTTCGAAGAAGATCAACGATCATTACATGCTCGCTGCGGTTCTTTTCATCGGCTTGCAAGCGCGCCACCTGTTGCTCGTCTTCGGCAAGATCGAGGCCGCGTGGCATGGTTCCTTTCATTGGTCGCGTGATGATGCGGTTTCCTTCGATGCGAAAGAAGAGCTCGGGCGAAAGCGAAAGAATATGGCGATTATCGTGATGAATCAGCGCGCTATACGCGACGGGCTGTGCTGCAACAAGCGCGGCAAAGGACGCCGCAGCCGAATGTTGTGAATAGACCGCGACGCGATCGGTGAAATTGACCTGGTAAGTATCACCGGATGCGATGTAGCGCTGAATGCGGTCAATTTTCTCTTCGTACTCTCCTTGCGGAATACTGAGTGCTGCATATGTGGCAAAGCTCGCAGGAGTGGGTTCGACATCAACCGATGAAGGAGGAGTTGTCAGAAAGACCCCGTCGAGATGGTCGAAGACGATGGGCTCAGAATAAGCTCCGAACCAGGCGATGGGTCCGGGAGACATATTGGATTGCTGAAAATGATTACGTTCAAAAAAATATCCGCATTCATAGTGAAAGTAGCCAGCGAGGTGAAGTCCGTTACTGCGCGCGGATTCGATGTGGTCAAAGAGTGCGGGTAGATCATCCATCGTGTGAGCAGCGACGATCTCCACTGGCTCAAGAAAGAGATAGCTGCGCCGATTGTGCTCGTCGTAACGTGAGGTCTCGAGTAAGACAGCGTTCGACGAAGTTGCAGCCAATGTGCGGAGATGCAACGGCAATGGAGTCCAGGCAGGCACAGGGGATAGAACGATTGTTTCATGCCGCTTTGACTGAGGGGAGATGCTGGTCTTCCTTTTGGTCTCGCTCAAAGTGGAAAAGCCAGTATCAACGGGGAAGCCTCAATGAGACGGGCAGATGGTTTCACCTATATCTGACTTCGCAAACGGTTTCATAATCGAGGCAACCGATTGCAACTTGCCGTTTTTAGCAACACACTGCACGCGCGCAAGATCGTCGATGTTTTTGAGCGGATCTCCATCAACAATGATGAGATCAGCCAGATGGCCGGGCTCAAGCGTTCCAAGATCCTTACTAAGACCATAAGCCTTGGCCGGAAGACTGGTCACTGTCTCCAGCGCCTGCCACGGCGCAAGCCCACCCTGCTTAACCTGCGCACGAAGATTGAGATGAAGACTGGTGGCGGGAATATCAAGTGGGGAATCGGTTCCTGCAAGAATGAGACCACCTCGACGGTAGGTTTCGGCCACAGTCGATTCCTCATCTTTGAGGCGCTGGAGCATGGGTGCGACGTTGGTGTGAGTTACCGTTTCAACCGCAGTGCGCAGGCGTTTGTTCTCCCAAGAAGGGGCCACGGCCTGGCGCGGATCGCTTGCCATTCCGGGATCGTCAGCATAAGGAACCTGCGAAAACGTCGTAGAGATGGTCCACATGCCTGAGTCGACAAGAAGATCTCTGACGTCACCGTAGGAACGTCCTGGTTGCGAACGCGAATAAGCCCATCCGGTTCGTGCGGTCGCGGAGATATGGCTCATTCCATCTTCTCCGAGCGTCACTGCAGGCAAGAGATAGTGCGATGCAGTCTCCACGCCCATGCGCGTATGAGCGTAGTCGATTCCCTCTTTGGCCCATGCATACGACAGACGAACATAAAGTTTAATGAAGTCGAAATCGAGCGCATTGAGACGATCGAACTCGCGATGGAGCTGCTCTTCGGAGGTCGTCGCGATCATCATGGGGTAGTAGACACGCTCGCCGTCAACAGCTTCGCCGGTATTGAAGACGCGCGGTCCGGTTGCCGTTCCGGAGAGATACGCCTCTTTGTGCTCTACGGCGCGATAAGCGTTATCGGCAATACCACGAAGCTCGGTAACGCCATAGATGAGCCAGAGCCGTCCCATGCGATCGCCGTAGTAGATCCCGTTGTCGGAGTCGGCATGAACGTGGTTCTCAAAAAGACCGGGAAGCACTGTCGAGTTCGGGGCCTCGACAGTACGGGTGACGCCCGCAGGAGATGTAACTGAATGAGGAGTTACACTCGTGATGCGATTGTCGGTGATAAGGATATCGACATCGCTCTGCTCTGTTGCTCCCTTTCCTGGCCAGAAGCGCCCAGCATGGATGAGCAGCTTCTGCGTTGGCTTGGCTTGCGTGTAGGTGAGATCGACAGGCACCGGAGTAATCTGGCCCGTGACGCGATCGATGAGACGTAGCTTTCCATTCGATAGATACAGAATGTGAGACGAATCGCCCGACCATGTCGGAGTGTCCGTAATCTCATCGTTCAGCTTCACGGCTGGACCGGAGGGATGGCCCTCTGCATCGACCGGCATGGTATAGAGAAGATCCTCCAAAACAAAGGCGATCTCTCTTCCATTGGGAGCATAGATAGGGCCATCTTCCGTACGCGTGGTAATGGATTTGTAAGGTGCGGGTGAATAGAACTTCGCCGCTTTGGTAGCAAGGTCAACGGTCAGAATATCGCTGGTGCCTTCGCGGAAGCGCTTGGTGTACGGATGAATGGTGGCAATAGCTATGGTCTTTCCATTAGGAGCGAACGAGGCACGCCCTGGAAAGAACGTCGAAGGCGTGAGAGGCGTCACTTTGCCGGTAGCTACATCAGCGAGTAGAGTAGCTCCTGTCTGATCCTGAAAAGCGATTAACTTGCCATCAGGAGACCATGCAGGCATAATCTGCGCATTCTGGCCGGGAGCAATCCGTTTGTCCGAAGAAGTATCTCTGTTGGTAAGGTCGTGAACATAAATGTTCTCGATACCATCGCGATCGGAGACGTAAGCGAGATACTTGCCATCTGCAGAGAAGATTGGCCCCTGTTTATAGAAGGTGTCGTTGGTCAGCGCGACCGGCTTCTGGCCAATGGTCATAAGATAAAGCTGGTTCAACGCGATGAACGCCACCTGTTTGCCATCTGGTGAAAGCACAGGAGCGTAGATGCCTTTGACAGGATGCGGCTTTATCTCGTCAAAATCATAGCGTTTATGCATGTACCGTGGGCGAACAGTTGGAATCGCCGCCGTAAATGGAATGGGTATCTCCGAAGAAGTCGCCAGATTCAAGCGCAAAATTTTTCCTTCAGCAGAGTAGACTAGCTCAGAGTTTGAGAGCCAAACCGCCGGAAAAGGAAAGGCATCTTCGGATCTTCCGGTGTAGACCGTTGTTGAGTCTGAAGCAGAAACAACGGTGAGATGAGCTTCGCTGACCGCTGCCCCATGAACTTCAAAGTTCACAAAAGAAATCTTTGTACCATCGGGAGAGAAGCTGGGCGCTTCGAGGCGCTGTTTCGTTGGATCGACGGACAGCACGATCGATCTCTCATTAGAAGCAAGATCAATCGTCTCGATCGAGGCCCCTTGAATACCGCTTCCTGAAATGAAGACGAGTCTTTTACCATCCGGTGACCAACTCGGTCCAAACTCGTCGGCAGCAGAATTCGTAATCTGCTTCAGATCACTTCCATCTGTCTTCACTGTCCATATGTCATACGATCCTTGAAAGGCTCGATCAGAAGCAAAAGCAATCGTTGTTCCATCAGGTGAGATTCGCGGCTCACGATCGTCGCCGTGTCCAGTCGTCACCTGCTTCAGGCTGCTGCCGTCCGGCTTCATCGTCCAGATGTGGAAGGTACCGCCTGCGTAGCATTGCAATGCAACAAGATCGCCCTTCGGCGACCAGTCAGGATGAGATGCTTCCTGCAATGGCTGGGTCAGCTGATGCCCCGCGCCGCCAGAGAACGGAATCGCGTAGATCAGTCCTTGAACGTCAGCGAGGATGGTTTTCCGATCAGGAGAAACCGTAACCTGCATATCAGTTCCTTCACTAACCGTAATGGCCTTAGTGACAGAAGCAGCATGTGCGACGGTTCCCAACAGAAAGAAGACAAGGGAGAAATGGGCTGGCTTCGCAGCCAGAAGACTTGCGGACATCAACGCTGCTCCTTCGTTTGCGCTAAATCAACCTTCGAAAAGATCCTTCATAGCTACGAAAAGCGAATGCCAATGCATATCGGCACAGGATATGCCCTGTCGCCTAGGTTACGAGAAAAAGAACAAAACTAAAAGGAATCAGAAGCTGAAGATGAAATGCGCAACAGGCCAAAAGGTATTGCTGCCATCAATGGCAAAGCAGCCAAAAGGCTCACTCTTGGGTCAGCCCATACTTTTCCATACGGTAAATGAGTGTCCTTCGACTGATGTCGAGATACTTTGCGGCCTTCGTCTGATTCCCTTTTGCCTGCTCCAGGGCTCGCATAATTAACTCACGCTCGACGGCCTCCAGGCTGACACCTTCTTCTGGAAGGTCAATCCAGAATGAGTTGTCGGCAGGCACACGACGAATCTCTTCTGGAAGATCAGCCTCCGTCACCATATTTGAAGAACTGAGAACCAGCATCCTCTCCAGCACATTCTCCAGCTCGCGCACATTTCCTGGCCAGCGATATCGCGCGAGATGTTGCACCACCTCCGAAGATAATTCCACATCTTTCATGCCATGCCGCTGCTTCGCCTTGCTGAAGAGATGTTTGACCAGTTCCGGAATATCTTCTCTTCGCTCTCGCAGCGGCGGCAGCAGCAATGGAACTACTGCCAGCCGGTAGTAGAGATCTTCCCGAAAAGTCCCATCTTCAATCATCGCCTGAAGGTTGCGATGAGTTGCTGTAACTACGCGGACATCGACCTTTTGTGCCTCGGCTGCACCGATCTTAGCAATCTCACCTTGCTGTAAAACACGAAGCAGTTTGACCTGGGCATCCAAGGGAAGCTCGCCCACTTCATCTAAAAAAAGCGTCCCGCCATCGGCAAGCTCAATCTTCCCTGGCCGCGTGGCATTGGCACCCGTGAAAGCGCCTCGCGTATAGCCAAACAACTCTGACTCCACAAGCTCTTTGGGAATGGAGCCGCAGTTGATCGTCACAAAGGGTTTGCTCTTTCTTGGACTGTTTTGATGGATCGCGCGCGCCATCAGCTCTTTGCCTGTCCCAGTCTCTCCCTGGATCAATACCGTCGTGTCGCGCTGCGCTACCCGCGAAGCCTGATCGAGCACGCGAAGAAATACTTTCGCGCGTCCCACAATTCCTTCAAATCCATATCGTTCATCCAGTGCCGACCGAAGATTTCTTACCTCGTCCAGCAGAGTCTGGCGCTCCATGGCGCGATGCACCACCAACACAAGTTCTTCAAAGTCCAGCGGCTTGGTCACATAGTCGTATGCTCCCAGCTTCATCGCTTCCACTGCAGTCTCTACTGTGCCAAATGCAGTCACAATAATCAGAGTAGGCTGGATGTCTCCTTCTGCGATACGGCGCATCAGCTCCAGACCGCTGGTAGGCATCTTCAGATCGCTGATGACTAACTGCGGACACGTCTCGTGGATGAGGTCATAGGCTTCGGCCCCATCGGCAGCAAGCGTAACCTGATAACCCGCCTCCTCCAACTGCATCTTCATCACGCTGCGAAGGCTGCTGTCATCATCGACAACCAGGATGCGCTTCCCGCTCATAGCGTCGCCACCGCCTTTTGAGTATGTTCCAGCGGGAGTTCCACGCAAAATGTCATTCCGCGACCTGCGTTATTGGCAGCTCGAAGCGTGCCTCCATGTTGTTCCACGATATTGGCAGCTACCGCCAGCCCCAACCCAGTACCGCTTTCCTTGGTCGTAAAAAACGGTTCAAACATACGATCGAGATCTTGGGGAGACATGCCACTGCCCTCGTCGGAGACATCAATACAGAGAATCGTTCCTATCTTGAACGCTCGCACCACGACGCGACCTCCTCCTGGAGAGGCCTGAATCGCATTCAGAACGATATTTAACAACACCTGCTTCATCTGCTCCGCATCACAATTCACCAGAGGAAGATTGTCGGGTAGCTCATCGACAATCTCTACCTGCTGACGGATCGCCGCATGCTTCGCAAGCACTGTCACCGATTTCACCAGAGAGATCGCGTCAACCTTCTGAAAACGAGGTAGTCGTGGACGAGCGAAATCAAGAAAGTTCGTCAGCAACTTATTGAGCCGCTGCGATTCTTTTTCCAAGATCCCCAGGCACTCCTGCTTGTTCTCCTGGGAGGCATTGCCGCGCTTCAGGATTCCCGCCGCCCCCGAAATACTTGCCAACGGATTGCGAATCTCGTGCGCCAGGCTTGCCGACAATTGTCCCGCAGCCGAAAGCCGCTCTGTTCGCTTCATCTTCTCAACGTTTTCGCGCAACTCGGTATAAACACCTTCCAGCTCGCGCTTTGTAGATTCCACCTTCAGACGCTGCACACGCTCCCGATCCGCTAGCAACCCTGCAATAATGCCCGCGCTTCCGAAGATGGTCAGCTCCAACAGTTGATCCTGGGCATCCATCGGCCAATGCGACCAGTGCCTGGCAATAATGGGCGACTGCATCAGGATTCCGAACGCAAAAGCCTTTACAGCTCCTCGCCATCCGAAGAGCATTCCGGCCATCATGAACGGAAGGAAGTTTAAGTGATGCAGAACGTTATGGAGAGCGACTGCACGCGGCGAGGTAAACCAGGTTGTCAGGGCCAGCAGCACGATCAACAACGCAATCGCCGTAGCCTTTACCTGCGGAGTCCGCAAGAATCTTAAGGACGCCCTTACAAGCCCCATCTCCTTATTGTCCCATGCGGTCGGATGTTCCTGCTCCATCAAGGAAGGGGGTCTCGTCATCGTGACCGTTGCTGAAAACCAGGAGTGCATCGACGGAAGAAGATGCAATTCGATCTCCATCTCTTCCCTTATTGCAACCATTAGAAATCCGGCATCCTTTGCCTCAAAGGGTACAGAACTCATGGCAGACCTGTACCAAATGGGACACTTCTATCTCCATAAGCCTGTAATTACAAGCAGTTTCGCCTTTGGCGTTCCGATTGCTCTTCTCTGAATGTGCACTTGCAATGGTTTTTGATTGTTCTACTCGTATCTTTCCGGTTTGCGGCTGCGCAACAGCCTGCAGACGAAAACTCTCTGCCGCCTTCTCCTTCGCCCGGAGAACACGCTTCGGCCCCTCTCACTCTCGGCGAGGCCCTCAAAATGGCGGAGCAGAATAGCCCTCGCCTGCATGTAGCCAACGCCTTGATGGACCGAGCCGCGGCAGCAAGTCAAACCGCGCGAGCCTATACGAATCCTCAGGTTGAGTTCTACGCCGGCAAGCAAAGCGCTCGCAATATCCCTACTCCAGGCGTTCCCGGCCTGCTGCAACACTACGGCGGCTCACAAACGATTGAGATTCCCCGCGAACGTGCTCTGCGACGTCAGGCCGCCGATCTTGGGCGAGCCGGACAGGGCTATCAACGCGATACGGAACAGTTATCCGTCAAAGCCGATGTAAAACATGCGTTCTACAACGCACTGCGCTGGAAACATGAGGTCGCGCAGGCTCGCGCCAATCTCGCTCTTGTCCAGGACCTCCGCAACCGCGTTGAAGTTGAAGTCCGGGTCGGCGAAAAAGGACGACTGGAACTGACTCGCGCAGAGGCCGAACTTGCCCGAGCGAACTTCGCTGTCCGTAGCGCGCAGATCAATCTTGCCAATGCTGTCGCAGTGCTTCGCGCCACTATTGCTGCTCCTCCCGATCTGGCAATCGAACCCACAGGAGATCTGGAACCGCATGTCCGTCTTGGTCCGCTGAATGAACTTCGTGTTGCTGTCCTCAAAAGTCATCCCGTTATTGCCGGAGCCAATACCGCAATCGAACAGGCGGAGGTTGAGCTGGATCATCAACGTTCATTACGTATTCCCCAACCAACTCTGTACGGGGAATGGGAACATCAACCCGACCTCACCTTCTGGCGACTTGGAGTCAACGTTCCCTTGCCTCTATGGGACAAGCGACGCGGCCAGATCTCCGACGCTCAGGCTACTGTTCGACAATCGGCTGCGATCCGGAATCAGCGCCAGCTAGAGTTGACCTCTGCGCTTGAGCGCGCCTACGAAAGCTATCAGCTTGCCGATCAGCAGGCAAACTCGTTACAGGCAGGTTCTCTGCACGAAGCCGAGACCGCGGTGGACGCTGCCATGGCTGCCTATCGCTTCGGGGAGCGCGGCATCGTTGAAGTGCTCGATGCACAGCGCGTTCTACAAAGTGTCCGAGGCGATCTGCTGGATGCCCGTTTCGCTCGTCAATCGGCTCTCGTCGATCTTGAAGAACTTGGTGTCGTTCCCTCTGGAGAAAAGCATTGAAGACCGTGAAGCATACAAGATCTCTCAGGGCCTTTACGCTGGCCTCCGTCCTTACTCTGCTTGTCCTGACTGGCTGCAAAAAGAACGTTCCGCCGCCGGTTGAGGCCCCCACAGAACAGGACCCGACGACCATCTCAGTTACGCCCGACCTTGCGCGACAGCTAAAGGTTGGCGAGCCAACAGTGCAGGAAGTCGCCGGCTCATTGCAGGTTGCTGCCCGTATCGATACCGATGCCAGCCGGATTGCCCGCATCGGATCGCCCGTTGCCGGACGCATCATTAAATTGCTCGCGCTCGAAGGCCAGAATGTTCATCGTGGCGCTACGCTCGCGACGCTGCACAGCACAGGACTCTCCGATACGCAGTTCTCTTTCATCAAGGCATACTCTCAGCAGAAACTTGCAGAGCAGGCCACAGACCGGGCCGAACAACTTGTAAAAGCCGACGTCATGGGACGTGCCGAGTTGGAGCGCCGCCGTGCCGAGTTGCTGCAGGCCACTGCCGAAGCCGCAGCGTTCCGCACTCAGCTTCGCGGCCTAGGCATGTCGGACACCTCGATTCGCCAGCTTGAAAACACCCGTCAGCTCAACCCTGACTACCCCGTTCTCTCCACCATCGGCGGCACCGTGCTTGAGCGCAAGGTCACCATCGGGCAGATCGTGCAGCCCGCCGAAATTACCTTCCTCGTCGCCGATCTTTCTAACGTCTGGGTACTCGCTGATGTTCCGGAAGAGAGTGCAGGCAGATTGCACAAGGGAATGAACGTCATTGTCAAAATCCCAGCACTTCCCGATCAGCATGTCGAAGGCAAGCTCTCTTATGTTGCTCCCATCGTCGACCCCGTCACACGTACCGTTCAGGTGCGCATGGACCTGCCCAACCCGCACGGAATCTTCAAGCCTGCCATGCTCGCCGGAATGACCTTCCTCGAACACACCGAGCGGAAGACGACCGTCCCCTCAACCTCTGTCGTCCGCGAAGAGAATAAGGATTATGTCTTTATCCAGGTGGAGCCCACGAAGTTCATGCTGCGCGAGGTCTCTCTCGGGTTGGAAAACGGAGACGATCGCGTACTGGAAAGCGGAGTCGGCCCCGGGGAAAAGATCGTTCTCGATGGAGCATTCCATCTCAATAATCAGCGCAAACAGAATGCCATCAAGGGAGGTCAGTAACCATGCTCCAGTCCATCGTTCACGGTGCACTGAAGCATCGCCTCATTCTCGTCGTTGTTGCCATTATTCTGATGTGCTTCGGCATCAATGCTGCTCAGCATCTCTCCGTCGATGCATTTCCTGACGTCACCAATGTCCAGGTTCAGATCGCCACTGAAGCTCCTGGCAAGTCCCCGGAAGAAGTCGAACGCTTCATCACGATCCCTGTCGAGATCGCCATGACTGGACTCCCGGGTATGACAGACATGCGCTCTCTCAACAAGCCTGGCCTGTCGCTCATTACCCTGGTATTCGAAGATGGACGTAATCTCTACCTCGAGCGCCAGATGGTTTCGGAGCGCCTCAACGAGCTGCGCGACCGTATGCCCGAAGGCGTTACGCCTGTCCTTGGGCCTATTACGAATGCCTTGGGCGAGGTCTATCAGTACACTCTCGAGCGATCCGATGACGGTAAACGGCAACTGACCAAGGAAGAGTTGATCGAACGCCGCACCATTCAAGACTGGGTCGTACGCCCCTTGCTGCGCTCGATCTCCGGCGTTGCCGAGATCAACTCCACTGGAGGCTTCGTCAAGCAGTACGAAACTTTGGTCGATCCGCAAAAGTTGCGCTACTACAACCTCACCATTCAGGACGTCCGCAATGCTCTAGCCCACAACAACGCTAATGCAGGCGGCGGCATCCTTCCGCAACATGCGGAGCAATACCTCATCCGTTCCGTTGGCCTTATCCGCGATCTCGACGATATCCGCGGAATCGTCCTCAAAGAATCTGGCGCCACTCCCATCTACATCCGCGACGTCGCTGACGTGAGCCTCGGCACCGAGGTCCGTTACGGCGCGATGATTAAAAACGGTTATACCGAGTCCGTCGGCGGAGTCGTCCTGATGACCACTGGAGGGAACGCCAAGGAGATTGTCAGCCGTGTAAAGGAACGCGTCGCCGATATCAACTCCAAGCACATGATCCCCGGCGGTCTCCAGATCAAGCCCTACTACGACCGCTCAAAGCTGGTCGACGCTGCGATCCATACCGTTACCGAAGTTCTTGGCGAAGGTATCGTCTTTGTCATCATCGTGCTGGTCCTCTTTCTTGGCGACCTGCGCTCCAGCCTCATCGTCAGCGCGACCCTTCTGCTTACCCCGCTACTCACTTTTCTGGTAATGAACAAAGTCGGACTCTCAGCGAACCTGATGTCGCTGGGCGGTCTTGCGATTGCCATCGGCCTGATGGTCGACGGCTCCGTAGTCGTTGTCGAAAACGTCTTCGCCAAACTGAGCCATGCGCGCCACCATGGACACGAGGTCAAATCTGCCCAGGGCAAAATGCACATCGTGCTCGATGCAGTCGGTGAGGTTGCAACACCCGTTCTCTTCGGCGTCACGATTATTATTCTCGTCTTTCTTCCCCTAATGACCCTTGAAGGCATGGAAGGAAAGATGTTTGCTCCGCTGGCCTATACGATTGCCATTGCGCTCGGCATCTCGCTTCTGCTCTCACTCACGCTCTCGCCGGTACTATGCACTTACATGCTGCGCGGGGGTTCGGAAGATGACACCTGGCTCGTACGTTTGATCCGACGTCCTTACAATGCGTTGCTGAATTGGGCAATGGCTCACCGTCGCACGACCGTGTTGAGCGTAGTAGCCCTCTTCATCTTCGCGCTCTGCCTCTTCCCTTTCCTTGGCACAGCATTCATCCCAGAGATGGCAGAAGGCACACTTTCACCCAATGCCGATCGTGTTCCCAATATCTCCCTCGATGAATCTCTGCGGATGGAGATGTCGATGCAGAAGATTATGCTCACCGTCCCGGGCGTGGAGAATGTCGTCTCCCGCGTAGGTCGTGGCGAATCTCCTGCCGACCCTGCAGGTCCAAATGAAGCCGACGTCCTTGCCTCATTGACCCCGATTGACGAACGGCCAAGTGGCATGACCCAGGAAAAAATTGCAGACCAGATGCGTGAAAAGCTTGCCGTCATTCCAGGCATCAACCTCGTCATGTCGCAGCCCATTTCCGACCGTGTCGACGAGATGGTTTCAGGTGTCCGCGCCGACATTGCAGTCATGCTCTATGGTGACGATCTGGATGTTCTCGTCGAGAAGGCCCGCCAGATCGCTCGCGTCGCCACCGGCATTCACGGAACGCAGGATACCCGCGTCGACCGTGTCGGAGGTCAACAGTATCTCAATATTGATATCGATCGCCGGGCCATTGCACGCTATGGCCTCAATGCAGCCGATGTAAACGACGTAATCGAAACTGCAATCGCTGGCAAATCAGCAACCGAGATCTACGAGGGCGAGCGCCGTTTTCAGGCCGTAGTTCGCCTTCCGCAGAATCTTCGTGATAGCGTACCCGATATCCGCGAGCTACAGATTAGCTCACCAGATGGACCACGGATTCCCCTCGAAAATCTGGCTAAGGTCAGTGTCAAGGAAGGCCCGGCGCTGATCAATCGCAGCATGGGCAAACGACGGATCGTCGTGGGTATCAACGTACAAGACCGCGACCTCGGCGGATACGTCTCTGAACTGCAACAGAAGGTCGGGCAGCAGGTTCAACTACCAGCCGGTTACTACATCGAATGGGGTGGGCAGTTCCACAATATGGAGCGCGCGATGCATCACCTGATGATCATCGTGCCCATCACGATCGGCGCGATCTTCTTCCTGCTCTTTATCCTCTTCCAGTCTGTGCGCTTTGCCGCACTTATCATCACCGTGCTGCCGCTTGCATCGATCGGCGGCGTCATCGGACTCTTCGTCTCCGGTGAATACCTTTCTGTTCCCGCCTCGGTCGGCTTCATCGCTTTGTGGGGAATCGCAGTGCTCAACGGAGTCGTTCTTGTCTCTTATATCCGCAAGCTGCGTGAAGAAGGACGCTCGCAGGAGGACGCCATCCGCGAGGGCGCTCGCCTGCGCTTCCGCCCCGTTATGATGACCGCCACGGTTGCGGCCCTCGGACTGGTTCCTTTCCTGTTTTCGAATGGTGCAGGTTCTGAGATTCAGCGACCACTCGCCATCGTCGTCATCGGCGGCTTGCTCAGCTCAACGCTACTGACGTTGATCCTGGTACCCGTCGTCTACTCCACGTTTGAAGGCAAACAGCGGGACGCCTGAAATCCAGGCGTCCCGCTAAGCCTTGCCTACGTAGTCGCGATATGCTGGCAAGCCGAGGTCCGGCAGGCTAGTCGCCTGCATCGCCGCTCTCACAATCGCTCGCGACATCACTGTCGCGGCGATCGCACCAATTGCAGTCACATCTGCCTTCACATCGGTGGTTCCGGTCGACATGGCAAAGATCGTGTCCCCATCCCCCATCGTATGCACGGGATTAATCGCGCGCGCGTAGCCGTCATGCGCCATCTGCGCAATCTTCGTCATCTGTGTCTTGGTAAACGGAGCATTAGTTGCGACTACACCAATCGTCGTATTCGCACCCTTCTGCACCACCACACGATATCCCTTCATGATGGCGTCCATCGAATCGCGATACCCTTTACCATCTTCCGATCGAGCACCCGCAACCACTTTGCCTGAATGCGGATCGACGACATCCCCCACTGCATTCACGGCCACCAGCGCCCCGACAACGATGCCGGTGTCGCCAATCTTCACGCTCGCTGTACCCAGGCCAGACTTCATCGTAAATTTCGGTCCAAACATCTTCCCAATCGTTGCGCCAGCACCAGCGCCAACATTACCCTCAGCCACCGGCTCTGTTGTAGCAGCGACACACGCCTTGTATCCATCTTCATCGCCCGGACGAATCTTGAAGTCGCCCACTCCCAAGTCCATCAGGATCGCCGCAGGCACAATCGGCACCACACCTTTGCCAATCTTGAATCCGAGGTTATGCTCTTCCAGCCAGCGCACCACACCCGTCGCTGCTGCAAGCCCGTAAGCGCTACCTCCCGAAAGCAGGATCGCCTGCACCTGCTGCACAGAGTTGATGGGCGAAAGCAGATCTGTCTCTCGCGTTCCCGGAGCCGAACCACGCACATCGACACCCGCCGTCGCGCCCTTCTCGCAGATCAGCACCGTGCACCCTGTCGGTCGCGTGCTCAGCGTATGGTGCCCTACTTTAAGACCGGGAACATCAGTGATTGATCCGCCCTCGGGCAAGGGAAATGATTCTCGGGCAAGAGCAAATGCAGCCTCTGCGGGCAGAGCCGCGGCCAGAGGAAGTCCAAGCAAATTTCGGGTAAACTCACGGCGCTTCATATTCGAACCTCACAGAGAAATCTACAACACGGCTCCTTGCACCGACGAAGAAACCTCCGTCGTCGGTCGAGAAGGAGCAAACACGCGAAACCCAATCATTACCACCGCCGCCGTCGCAATCCCAATGGCCTGGGGCGACAGCACGCCAACGCCCGCACCATGCGTCAGTCGAATCGTCAACACCGTTGCCGAAAGTGCAGCAACAATACTGCACATCGCCGCAGGAGCAAGCACCCGCCGCGAGTAAAGCCCCGCCACTACCGGAACAAACAACGCAACAGCAATCAACCCATAAAAGATCGAAACAGCCTGAATAATAGAAGGCAAAACCGCCGCCAACAATATTCCCACCACTCCTGCGCCGATGGAGGACAAGCGACTCACCCACAACATCTTCTGTTGTGAAACCCCGGGATTCAGAAAGGTCTTATAGAGATCGACAGCCAACGAGGTCGATAGCATAAACAGAATTGCGTCCGTCGCGCTCAGCTCTGCAGAAAAAATCGAGGCCAGCGTCCACACTCCAAGCCACTCCGGCAGCAGGGTCTTCATTGCCGTCGGAAGCGCCAGCTCGGCATTCGCCAAGTGCGGCATGGCTGCAAAGGCACACAATCCCAGTACCGGAGGAACAAACGCAAAGATCGCCTGTCCTAACGAGTTCAGCCCCACGCCCCACCGCACTGTCTTTACATCGCGTGCCCCATAGACCTTCTGCACTAGTCCGGGTGAGATCATAAACGACGGCACAAGAATCGCGATCCAAGCCAGCAGTTGTTTTGTACCTGCTCCGGTCATGCTGAAAAGCGCGTTTGTTTTCGCCGCGCTGCCCGTGTTAGCCAGCACCAGCTCATGCATGTGCGCCCAGCCCCCAAGCGCGTGGAACGCAAATGGCACCGCCAGCAGCAAGCCCGACATCGTCACCGCCAGCTCGAACATATTTACGAATGACGACGACATCATCCCGCCGGCAGTGCAGTACACAATTGCTACAATTCCGCCGATCAGGCATCCCTCCCACTTCGGGATTCCGGCAACTGTATTGAGGATCCACGAGATGGCGATCAGCTGACCAGCAAGAATCGCCAGCGCTCCGAACCAAAACAGGATCGAGATGATCGCCTTCACCGCTTTGTTATAGCGGAACTCCAAATAATCCTGCAGAGTCGCCAGTCCATGCTCCTTTGCAATCCTCCACAGCTTTGGTCCTAGAAACTGCGAGAGCAGAAATGTGCCGATGCAGGCGGATCCCACCCACCACCAGGCAGACATTCCCATCCGATAACCGAGACCCGTTGCCCCTACCGTCGAACCAGCGCCAATGTTTGCTGCCAGGAACGTGGCAAATAACCGCCCCGGCCCCAGACTCCGACCCGCCACCAGGAAGTCTGACGAGTTCTTCACTCGCCGGCTCATCACAATGCCAAGCGCCATCAGAAAGATGGAGTACAACAACAGTGCGATGAGATAGATATTCATTCAGGACCCTATTCCACTCCCAGTAGCTGCACGGCGGCCAGCGCCATCACCTTGGCCGAGGCCACAATATCGTCAATCCGGCAGTACTCATCAGGTAGATGCGCCTGAGCCAGCAACCCCGGTCCGTAGGCGACACACTGCGCCACATTCGCAATCCGAACAACATGCTTCTGATCATAAGTGCCCGGACTTGCCGCAAACACCGCCTCTTTGCCCGCGATCTGCTGAATGCATCCCGCTAACGTCTGTACCAGATCGCAGTTCCTATCCGTTTGTACCGGATGCACCACCATCAGGTCTTCCAGCGTGTACTTGAACTCTGGATTCGCGGACCGATACTCCTCCAGCATCTCCACAATCTCTTCGCGCACCTTTTCGAACGGCTCTTCCGACAAGAATCGCCTGTCGAAGATCGCGCCCGAACGATCCGCAACACAGGGTGTCTGCGTTCCCTCTTCCGGCTGCCCGCCAAAGACAGCATTCACATTGATACTCGCATAGCGCGATTTCGGCGGCTCCACCGGGATCTCTGTCTTCCGTGTCGCTAGCCGGGGCTTAAGATCATGCGTCACGCCATGAAGAAAATCTGCAAGATGATCGATCGCACTTACTCCCAGATAAGGCATGCTTCCGTGAGCAATCCTTCCATGCGTCGTCACCTTGAACCAGTACACGCCGCGATGTCCAAGGTAAATGTGGTGTGTGTCCGTCGGCTCGGTAATGATGACGTAGTCGTTCTTGTCCTTGCCCAGCCATCCCTGCTGTGCCAGATACGCAACGCCCGCGAATCCACCGCTCTCTTCATCGACGCTTCCGCTCTGCTCGACCGTTCCCCGCAGCTTCAGCCCCGCACGTTTCACTGCTTCGATTGCAAAGATCGAAGCGGCAATCCCCGCCTTCTGGTCTGAAACTCCACGGCCATACATCTTTCCGTCTTCGATCACTGCCGCGAACGGATCGCGCGTCCACCCCTCTCCCACCGGAACCACATCGAAGTGCCCGTTGAAGTGAAGTGATGGCCTCGCTGTAGCTCCTTTCATTCTTCCAAATACATTCACCCGCGGATGCTCTGCTGTATGCTCCTTCAGTCCTTCAGCGGTGATGAAATTCGTCTCGTAACCAAACTTCTTCAATTGATTGCCGATCAGTTCGGCTCCTTCTCGATACACCTCACCCGGCGGATTCACCGTTGGAACGCGAACCAGATCCTGAAGAAATAAAATCATCTCTTCCTGAATCTGGTCCACGCCACTACAAATTGCATCCTGAATCTTTGCCGATACTGCTGCCATCTTCGATACCTCGGGTGGAACGCTCTGGACCACAACCAGCCGCTCCACAAATGTTAGTGTCTCCCGAGAAAGATCGTGCGTCTCCCGGACGAGCAGGATTAGAAGCCGTACTTGACCGCCAGTTGAATCACGCGCGAATCGTTGCCAACCGTCGACGTAATCCGGCCGAACGTCGACGTACCAAACGTCAGCCCCGGCTGGGCAAAGTGCGCCTCGTTGAAGACATTGAAGACCTCGAACCGAAAGTCCGCATGCTGGTTCTCCGTAATCCGGAAGATCTTGAAGATCGAAGCGTCCGTCGTGTTGAAGCCCGGTCCCACAACCACTCCGCGCGATTCATTGCCCGACTGGCTGTTATCGATCTTCGAGCCAAGCGTCGGCAGCGCGAAGCACGCTGTATTGAAGAATGTCGAAGTCGTTCCTACATTCCGCTTCGCATAGTTATTGGGGTTGCAGGTCATGTTTGGACGGAAGGTCAAAGACTGCGCCGTCGTCGACGAGTTGACCACCGTAAACGGGTTACCCGACTGCGCCTGGAAGATACCGTTGATCTGCCAGCCACCGATCAGTAACCGCTCCGCCGCTGGCCTGCCCAGCAGCTGCGGCAGTTCATAAGCAAAGCTCAGCACAAACCGGTTGCGCGTATCGAACAATGCATTCCCACGCTCCCGCACCATTGCGCGTTCGATCGACGCATCGTCTCCAATGGTCACCGGAAGAACCGGCCGCGAATCGTTGCCGATGTTTAGACCCGATACGTCGTCGATGGCGCGGCTCCACGTATAAGCTGCCATTGCAGTCGCACGATGCCAGCTGCGCAAGGTGAGTTGCCCTTGCAGAGAGTCATACCAGCTCTTCGCCGCAGAAAAGGTCGGGCGCGTAAGACCAAATGCCGGAAAGACCGCGCGAGATCCCGCCGCATAGGCATTCGGCGACGTGGCCGCTGCCGGAAGCACATTCGTCGGATTCACCTCGATAAAGATCGGCAGTTGCTTGGCACGCGTTCCTACATATCCAAGCTCAAAGCCCATCTGCTGCGTAAACTGGTGCTCAATCCCTAGGTTGTAGTGCTGAATGTTCGGCGTCTTATACGAGTGTGGCAGGCCCCATCCAATAAAAGTCAGTCCCGGAGGAAACCCGATGGCCCCACCCGTCACCCCTGCATAGGGATTCGAAAACCACTGCGACGTCGCCGAAGATCCAGAGCGCTGGTAGAAATCGATCTCCTGCAACGGCTGGAAAGGCGGAGCCAGCGTGCCGTTCTGGAAGAAGTCTCCCTGCCCCGGAACGCTGTCGAAATAAATTCCCCACGCTGCGCGTAGCACCGTCTTACCATCGCCAACAGGATCGAAGATCGCTGCCAGACGAGGAGAAACATTATTCGTGTCCGCATAGTAAGTTCCGGCTGGTGTGTCCTTATCTCCCGGATAGACCAGGCCCACCGGTGCATTCGGCTGCACCGTCGATTGCTGCCCCGGATGCAACGCGGCCAGATGTCCCTTCGCCTCGGTGTAAGGCTGGTTGACCTCATAGCGCCCGCCAATCACTAGCGTCAGGTGCGGATTCACGCGGAACTGGTCCTGCGCATACCCCGAGTATGTCCACGATTTTCCATTCATCGCCGGATCGCCCGAACCCTGCTGGAACATGTACGGCAATCCCAGGTAAAAGTCCGCCAGCGCAAATCCCGTAAAGTTCGAATTGAACGTGAACGCTCCATTTGGTCGATTGATATAGAGCAGGCCTATTCCGTCACGGCGCGCCTCTCCGCCAAACTGGAATGTATGCTTACCCTTCGTCCAGGTGAAATCGTCCGAAATCGTATCGACGCTGTTGTTGCGCGAAGCAAACGGCTGCTGTGCATCGCCCTGCGTGAAATAGCTGGTAATCGTTACGTTGGGTAATCCTCTCGCCAGGGCGTTCGTGGAGTTGAATGCATAACCCGCCGATGTCAGATCAAGACCGCTGGTCAGATTCGGCTTACCGGAGATCCACTGTCGTGCATATCGAACTACGTTAATCTTGTTGGAGCCAATCAGCCAGGTGTCCGACGCCATCGCATCCTGCAACGTCATAATTTGGCGGTTTCCTGTCACCGGAAAGTTTGAGGGCGTAATCGGTCCATAAAGATTTGTATGGTTGTACATGTACCGCCCGAGCAACGAATGCGCTCCTACTTTGAAATCCAATCGAAGCCCGGCCATATTGCGGTTATCGATATTGGCAGGTGCTGCGGAATAAAAGCCTCCTGCCGCATTAGGTGCTGGAATATAGTTGTTCAACAGATATTGACTAACTGAGCTAATACGCGAGGGATCGATCGCATTCGGTCGCCCATTGTAAGCAAATTGGGTTCCGTTTATTGGATCAACAACTTTGTTAATGCAATTCGGTTGATTAACAACTGTGCACTGCTGGCCAGCATTTGGGTTAGGCTGGCCATTCGCTAGAGTTGGTCCCTGAACGTAATCGGCATAAAAATCTCCACTACGCTCCGCTGCCGTCAATACTCTCTGGTTCAGCACATTGCTCGTTGCATCCTTCAGGCGGAATCCCTCATAAAAACCAAACACGAAGAGTCGATCACGAAGAATCTTACCGCCCGCAGCCCCACCAAACTGATTCTGCTGATAATTCGGATTCGGTTTATTCGCAGGCGTAAAGTAGTTTTTCGCCGCCAGCGCAGCCTCACGGTTGAACTCCCACACGCTGCCATGCCATGTGTTCGTGCCAGCGCGCGTCACCACATTCACAATCGCTCCTGCGCTTCGCCCATACTGAGCGTCGTAGGAGTGCGTCATGATCTTGAACTCCTGAATCGCGTCCGGGGGAGGCCGCATTACAAATCCGCTGTTGAACGAATCATTGTTCGGTGCGCCATCCAGCAGAAAGCTATTCGACTGGTTCCGCATCCCGTTCACGTTGAAGCTTCCCGTCGTGTTGCCGAAGCCTCCCGGAGTAGCATTGCCCGCGGCTCCTCCCAGGGCTGAAGGAGCCGCAATCACTCCCGGAATCAGCGTACCCAATTGCGCAAAGTTGCGGCCATTCAACGGAAGATCCACCACGGCCTGGTGGTCCACCACTGTACCGAGCGTGGCGTTGCCAGTCTCCACCAGCGGAGCCGAGCCCGTCACCGTCACCTCTTCCACCACCCCGCCGACCGCGAGATGCACGTCGATGCGCGTGGTGCCATTCACCTGGACCACGACCTTATCAACCAGCGTCGTCTTGAACCCCTGGGCCGTCGCCTTCACTTGATAGGCTCCCGGATTCACCAACGGAAACGCGTACGCTCCATCCTGGCCCGTCGCCGTCGTGCGAACATCCGCGGTCGCAACGTTGGTCAGGTCAATCTTCACGCCAGGAACCACCTGCCCCCCGGGGTCCGAAACCACGCCGCTCACCTGGCCGGTCGCCTGCGCAAACATCTTTTGCGGCCCACACAAGCCCAGCAACATCAGAACAGGAAGAAGACGGCCCAACACCGCCAAAGAAGACCTTAGGGAACGAAACACAAATGCCTCACGCATAAACAACCTCCAGGGCAATCGATACAAAGAGGGTGTAGCTTCTTGCGAAACAACGTGGTGCTATACGACTGGGATTGGAGCGACAATATACGGAGATGGAATACTTGTCAACAATCTGTATACTAATCTCGAAAAATTCCATACGACGTCTGCACGCACATGACGCATATATTCTTGCTCAGTTAGCCGTACCCTAAAACCTTCTTCCTGTGGAGTCTCAATGGAAAGCGTCGTCGAACCTCTCTACCGCAGCGTCCGCCAGGACATCGTTGAGTGCGAGCTCACTCCCGGGCGCGCCTTCTCCGAAGCCGAGCTCGGACGCCTCTATAACGCGAGCCGCACTCCCGTCCGCGAAGCCTGCCGCCGCCTCGAGCACGAAGGACTCATTCGCATCATCCCCTTCCGCGGCTACATGATCGCTCCGCTTTCTGTCGCTGAATTCCACGACCTTGAAGAGATGCAGCTCATCTTTGAACCCGAGGCAGCTGCCCTCGCCGCCGAGCGCGCCAACTCCGACGAGCTGGCCCAGATGAAAGAACTCGCCACCTACGAATATCGCGTTGGCGATCGCTCCAGCTACCGCGAGTTCATCCAGAAAAACTACCAGCTCCACACGCTTATCGCTCAATCCACACGCAACAAGCGCCTGATCGAAGTCGTCTCGAACATCCACATCCGGCTGATGCGCTTCTTTTACCTCGGTCTACCCTTTGACTCCTACGGTCCTGCACTTGTCGCCGAACACATCCGCATCGTCGATGCCATCTGCGAACGGAATGGGCAGGAGGCGCGATGTCGTGCCAGTGAGCACATTCGAATGGCCATGGAGCGCAGTGCCAGCCTGTTGATGAGCGCCATCCGCTTCGGCGAGGCCGTCTTCGATGCCAACAGCAACTCGCTCGATGGAACCATCCCCAACACTCGCTCCCGTGCCCGTCGCACTTAGAGCATGCGATGAAGATATTGTCATCCTGAGCGAGTCGCAGGATCTGCAGTTCATAAATCGAATATCCCCTGAATGCCTCACTCTTCAACCTGCACCACCACGGAGCCCTCCAATGTCAGACCAGCTCACCTCGCAGCAAGTCATCCAGCTCACTAAAGACCACAACTTTGGGACTTGGCGCAAACAGAAGTTTTGGAATCCTAATCATCTCGTCTCCGCGGATGGATGCTACTTCACCGACGGCAACGGCAAACGTTTCCTCGACTTCTCTTCTCAGCTGATGTGCTCCAACCTCGGCCACAACAACAAGGCCGTCATCGACTCCATCAAGAAACAGGCCGAAACTCTCGCCTACGCTGCGCCCTTCTACGCCACTACCGCGCGCGCCGAGCTATCGAAGCTCCTGCTCGAAGTCCTTCCCGAAGGCCTTACCAAGTTCTTCTTCACGACCTCTGGCACTGATGCCAACGAAGCGGCCTTCAAGATTGCGCGCATGTACACCGGTAAGACCAAGATCATCTCGCGCTACCGCAGCTATCACGGCTCTACCTCTATGTCCGTTGCCGCCACTGGAGATCCGCGCCGCTGGCCAATGGAGCCCCGCGGCAAAGGCCAGGGCATCCTCTTCTCACCCGAGGTCAATTGCTATAAGTGCCCCCTCAAGCATTCCTATCCTGAATGCGGCATCGCCTGCGCCGACTACCTTGACTACATGATTGCCAATGAAGGCGACGTCGCCGCTGTCCTCGTTGAACCCGTCGTCGGAACCAACGGAGTCCTCATCCCGCCCCAGGGATATTTCAAAAAGCTCCGTGAAGTCTGCAACAAACATGGTGTCCTGCTCATCGCCGACGAGGTCATGGCTGGCTGGGGACGCACCGGCAAGTGGTTCTCCGTCGACAACTGGGATCTCAAACCCGACATCCTCACCACCGCCAAGGGAATCACCTCGGCCTACGTTCCTCTCGGTCTCTGCGCCACCACGCAAAAGATCGCTGACTTCTTTGAAGAGAACTACTTCGCTCACGGTCACACCTACGAAGCGCATCCCATGACCCTCGGCCCTGCCGTCGCCACCATCCAGGAGATGCGCCGTCTCAACCTCGTCGAACGCGCCAACGAGATCGGCGCCTATCTTGGTGAAAAACTCAACGCCCTCAAGCCAAAACACCCTTCCATTGGAGATGTCCGCGGCCTCGGCCTCTTTTGGGCTGTCGAACTCGTCAAAGACCAGAAGGCAAAGACTCCCTTCAACACTTGGCAGGAGAAGCTCGACGGCAAACCAATGGTCGTCGAACAGGTCGCCGCGAAGATGCTGGCCGAAGGCGTCGTCATGCAGGCCTGGATGAGCCACTTCGTTCTCGCCCCGCCGCTCATCGTGGAGAAGGCCGACATCGACAAAGCAGTCGCCGCACTCGACAGCGCCCTCGTCCTCGCCGATGACCTGTTGCCACAACATACGACTGCATAACCGTTATGCATTACGAAGGTAGGGAGCAGTGATGCAAAGAAGAAGTGTCATCCTGAGCGGAGCGTAGCGGAGTCGAAGGATCTGCGGTTCAACAAAGGACACACGCAGCAGTGCGCACTGCCTTGCTTAAGAGCACGGCTTTAGCCGTGCTGAAAACACTTATCCTCCGCAAGCGGCTTTAGCCGCTGAGGTACAGCATGCTGCCAATGAAATTAACCGCCGCCATCACCCTCCTCTCCTCTTCTCTCCTCGCCCAAACGCAGATGGCGCACGACCACACCGCTCACGACACACGCCCCGTCCCACTCGTCGCCGGACTCGGCAACTCCAACCACACCATCAGCACTCGCAATCCCGAAGCCCAGAAATATTTCAATCAAGGCCTCGACTACATCTGGGCATTTAATCACGACGAGGCTCGTCGTTCATTTCAACGCGCTGCCGACCTCGACCCCACCGCCGCCATGCCGCTCTGGGGAGTCGCCCTCGCCGTTGGCCCGAACTACAACGACATCGACATCGGCCACGCCCGTGCCCAACAGGCTATCGATGCACTCGCCCACGCTCGCACCCTAGCCCAGACGCAGACCGAACGCGACTACATTAACGCACTTTCCGCACGATACAGCGGCACTGGCGGCAACATTGTTGTCCAGGGCGAACAATACGCCACTGCCATGAAGACGCTCGCAGCCAGTTACCCCAACGATCTCGACGCTGCTACGCTCTACGCCGAAGCCCTTATGGATCTCAACCCCTGGAAGCTCTGGAATCCCGATGGCTCGCCATCGACCAACACCAGCGAGATCGTCTCCACGCTTCAGGCAGTTCTGAAAAAAGACTCGCATCACGTTGGCGCAAACCATCTGCTTATCCATGCAACCGAGGCATCTCCACATCCTGAGATCGCCCTTGCCTCAGCAAAATTCCTCGAAGACGCTACCCCCTCCGCCGGCCATCTCGTACACATGCCCGCCCATACCTACCAACGTATCGGCAACTACAACGGGGCACAGCTGGCCAATCAGAACGCCGTCACAGCCGACCGAGCCTACTTCAAGTCGCAACATCTCGAAACCGTGACGAACATGTACTACAACATGTACTACGTCCATAACATCCACTTCCTGGCTGCCTCCTGCGCGATGGAAGGCAATAACGTCTGCACTCAAAAAGCCGCAGCCGAACTCATCGCACAGGTCCTCCCCGCCACCAAGGAACACCCCGAGACCGAGTGGTACACCCCAACGCAGCCCTGGATGCTCACTCGCTTCCAGCAGTGGAAGACGATCCTCGCGGCGCCCATGCCCGAACCGCGCCTCAAAAACCTGACCGCTTTCTGGCATTACGCTCGCGGAAGCGCCTATGCCGCACAACACAATATCCCGGCAGCACAGCAAGAGCGCGACGCACTTGCCGAGCGAACCAACACCTTGCCTGCCGATGCCATTCCCGACTTTATGAATCCCGCAAAGTCCGCGCTTCAGCTCGCTCTCGATGTCCTCGACGCCCGCATCCTCGAAGCTCAAGGCAAGCTCCCCGAGGCTATCGAGACATGGCGCAAGGCTGTCGCGCTCAACGACACTTTCCTCTACAACGAACCCGCCGACTGGTACTATCCCGTCCGCGAATCCCTCGGCGGCGCCCTGCTTCGCGCCCACCAACCCGCCGAAGCTGAAGTAGTCTTCCGCCGCGATCTCGAGATCAATCCCGGCAACGGCCGCTCACTCTATGGCCTCTGGCAAAGCCACCTCGCTCAACATAAATCTGCCGAAGCCACAAAAACCGAAGCCCAGTTTCGCAAAGCATGGAAGCATGCCGACACCAAACTCAGCATCGCGAATCTCTGAGCATATTAGAGTCCGACAATCCGATGAACGTTCCGAGCCCCTTCTTGCGAACGAGATACCCCTCCAGGCGAAGCTCGAAAAGCGCCTGCCTGACGGTCCCGCGGCTTACTCTCAAGGCCGAGGTAAACTGCGTTTCCGACGGAATCACATCTCCCTGGGATAATTGCCCTGCCTCGATCTTGCTAAGAAGCCAACTCTTGATTTGCAGATAGAGAGGAACAAAACTTTCTCGGTCCATCGTGCAATCAATCGCCACAGTTTCCTTGCGTTTGTTCAAGGAATGCGTCACCCTTCCTCCTCGCATGTCAGTCGCCGCGCACTGCAAGCATCGGATCGGTCATGGACGCACGCAGCGCTGGCAACAGAGAGGCCATCAGCGCAAGCAGCAGCATAGCGACTACAGAAGTGCCAAGCACCGCCGGGTCGAATGGACTCACTCCAAACAGAAAAGATCGAAGCAAGCTGGAAACAGCGATCGCTCCAAGCAACCCAAGAACACAGCCAACCGCTGCCAGCTTCGCTCCGGAGGCGAGCACCAATTGCAAGATTCGAGAGCGTTCGCAGCCCAGCGCCATGCGGATTGCCATCTCCTGTTCGCGGATCGCAACCGTAAACGCGATCACACTGTAGATTCCCATCACCCCCAGCAACACGGCTGCAATCGCAAAGGACGAGATCAACACCGTGTTGAACCGGCGCGGCGCCTCGCTGTCTGAAACCACCGCATCGAGTGTCTTCATCTTGATGAATGCAAGCTGCGGGTCAATCTTCTGCACCACGGCCCGCATTGAATTTTCCATCTGTTCAGGCGGAACACTCGTGCGCAGCACAACCCATCCGTAATTCGCCATCAACTCGCCCGCCGCGGCAAAGACGCCTTCTGAAGCCACCACTTGAGTTGCAGGCTGATAGAACTGCTCCGGTGTCTGCCCATCAGCAGAACCCATCTTCACATCGCCCACTTCTCCCACAATGGTCATCCAAGGTGTCGAAGTCTCTGGCATGCCTCGGCGCAGGCGCTTACCGATAGGGTTCTCTCCGGGCCAGTAGTGTTCCGCCAGTTTGTGGTTCACGATTGCTACCAACGGTGAACCCTCTCTGTCTGCTTCTGTGAACAGGCGACCGCGCAGCAAACGAATTCCCAGCGCAGGAAACAGATCACCCTTAACCTGCGTGGAGGCTGCCATGTGCAACCCTGCTCCTTTCGAAGAGACATAGCCTTCCGGAAGAATCGAGATACCTCCTCCGTTGAACCCTCCTGCAGGCAGCAAGCCAGTCATGCCTACGGATTCAACACCAGGCAGCTGCCGAAGACCATCGAGCAACATTTGATTGAAGGTATCGATCTGTGGTTGTGTCGTATATTGCTTCCCCGGCAGAGAATAGTACGCAGCCAATGTATGGTCCGGCTGAAAACCCATATCGACAGAACGCATCTTCTCAAAACTGCGTAGCAACAGTCCGGATGCAGCCAGAAGGATCAAAGCAACCGCAATCTCTCCCACCACCAGCGTGGAACGCAGCCGCGTATGACCACTTCCCGAGCTTCCGGTGCGGCCACCTTCCTTCAGCGTCTCGTTGACGCTTGTTTGGATTGCGGCAAACGCGGGTGCCAGCCCGCAAAGGAAACCCGTAAGCAATACCAGCCCGAGCGCGAAGCTCACAACCACCCAGTCCAAACCGATCTCCCGGACGCGCGGCAGCGTCTGCGGCAGCAGGTTCAAGCCAACGCGTAGCGCGATGCCCGCGAACGCAAGACCAAGAACGCCTCCACCCAGACTCAGGATCATACTCTCGATCACAGCCTGGCGCAGTAGCGCCGTCGCACGGGCGCCAAGTGCAAGACGCACCGCAATCTCCCTTCGTCGACGGATGGAACGCACTAGCAAAAGACCAGCCTGGTTTGCACAGGCAATCAGAAGAACTACGACTACAGCAAAGAAGAGCGTGCGCAACAGCGGACGTGCACGGGCGACCGTGTCTTCCTGCAGCCCCTTCACCTCAGCGTGGATCCGAAGGCTGCTCATGTATGCCGGATAATTCCGCATCGTTTCAATCGCCACTCGTTGCGCATCGCTCTGCGCCTGCTCGGGAGTAACACCCGGCTTCAATCGGCCCACCATCCGCAGGTTCCACGATGCAGCGGCGCCAGCCAGAAACTCTCCAGGGTCAGGACTCATCGGGACCCAGAGCTCGCTTTGGTACCCCAGCCCGGGCGAGAGCGGAAACTCAAAATCGCGTGGCATCACACCAATAACGATGTACGGATTCCGGTTGAGAAGGATTTTGGAACCCAGGATCTTTGCATCGCCATGAAAACGGCCCTGCCACAAGCTGTAACTGAGCACAACAAACGGCTGGTGTTGATCGTCTTCCTGCTGCGTAAAGACTCTTCCAAGCAGCGGCGCAACTTCCAGCGCAGAAAAAACCTCTCCACTCATGCGCGATGCTCGTACAGGCTGCGGCTCATCGCTGCCCGACAGTTCATACGATCTTTGCTGATAGCCTCCCAAATGCGTAAAACTATGCGTGTCCCGCATATAGTTTCGGATATCAGGAGCGGTAACCGCAGCGCTGCCAGACGAAGAATTGGATCCCTCCAGAACATCGCCCAACGTCACCAGCCGTCCAGGCTCAGGAAAGGGCAACGGACGCAGCAACACACCTTCAACGATGGAAAAGATTGCCGTGGTCGCACCGATTCCCAGCCCTAGCATCAGGATGGCAGTCAACGTGAACCCCGGAGACTTGCGCAGCTGACGCAAGGTATGGCGAATATCCTGAAGAGTCTGCGCCAGCCATGGATAAGAGCGTTCATCACGATGCAGTTGCTTTGCCTGCTCAACTCCGCCATAGGCGCGTCGAGCCGCCACCCGCGCTTCTTTAGGGCTCATACCCTTCTTCCGGAACTCATCTTCCAGCAGTGCAAGATGAGCGACAATCTCGCGATCGAGTTCTGCTTCGGTCTCGTCGTTGCTGAAGAGGCTAAAAATTCTCAGAAAGAAGCGTCGCAGGTTCTTCATATCTAGGACTCCTCAAGCAGAAGCCGCTCCACTAGGCCTGCCATTTTTCTCCATCGTTCAGTCTCCTCGCTCAACGCCTTCTGTCCGCCTTTCGTGATGGCATAAAACTTGGCTTCACGGTTGTTCTCCGTCTTTCCCCACGTACCCTTGATCCACCCATATTGCTCCAGCCGCACCAGCGCAGGATAAAGCGTGCCCTGATTGAGGTTGAGCAGGCTGTCGGAGATCTGCTGGAGCCGCGTAGCGATCTGATAAGCATGCTGCGGCCCCATCGTGGAGAGTGTTCGCAACACGATGAGGTCGAGCGTGCCTTGCAGCAGTTGAATCGATTCTTTTTCTTTACTAGACATTCAAGTGGTCCTTGAAACGTAGCATGGACTTTATTCACTTGCCTGTCAAGTGGAAAGGAAGTTTTACCGACTAGGAAATTAGTGAAAATTATCGACAAGCATCAGGTCGCTGGCTGGGTCGTCGAGCTGATCGTAGACGAGGTATCGCTCGTCGGGCGAAACAGCAAGGCCGTATTCAGGCAGACCGATTGGCACAATGATTGTAGTAGCACCAGTAACGAAGCTATAGAAGCGGATCTCAGATGTGCCATCGATGCTGGGAGCGGTCATGAAATAGATTCCCTTTTTGGTGACGGCGAAGTTGGTTCGGAAGAGTGAGTCTGTAAGCTGTTGCTCAGGACCTCCAGAGATGGGCATCTTCCAGATGGATCCGGTTCCTGCTTCCTTGGAGAAATAAAGAGTGGCGCCATCCTGGGATTCGATCGCCATCGCTCCTCCATTGTGAGTTACCTGGATGGATGTTCCACCCGTGACAGGTATCTTCCAGATCTCGTTTCTACCGCTCTGGTTAGTAGTGAAGTACAACCAGCGGCCATCGCGTGACCAGGTTGCGCCAAAACTGTCAAAGTTGCCATGAGTCCTCTGGCTTATCTTTCCGCCATCCGAACTCATGGTGTAGATCTGGAAATGTCCGGTAGAGCTGGAGTCGAAGGCAAGAGTCTGGCCGTCCGGAGACCAGTGCGGGGATCCGGTGAGTCCGGGGCGCATGAATGTGAGCTGCCGCGCCTGGTTTCCCTCGCTGTCGCTGATCCAGATATCCAATCCCGTGCCGCTGCGGCTGGAATGAAATGCAAGTTTGCGCCCGTCGGGCGAGTATTGAGGAAAGACATCGCGGACAGTGGACGCAATGAATGGCTCGGGATGAAGAGGTTTGGCGGTTAGATCGATCCGCCAGATGTTGGTATCGCCGTGAACAGCGGAGAAGGCAAGCCGATGACCTCGACGTGCTATGTCGAACGAGCCCTCGCTATTCAGCCAGGGAATGTGCTGGAAAGGGGGCGAACCATCTGGCCGGATACGCACCGCTCCGTGGAAGCGATCGCCGTAGGTGTGCGCGATAATCTCGCTGCTATCTGCGGTCCAACGTGATTCCCAAAATCTTGGACCGACGGAAAGTTGGGTAGGACTGCCAAGGGGCTTTGCATCGGCGTCCACCTTAACAGAATAGAGACTGCCTGCATTGAAGGCCCCGTGCCGAGCGAAGAGCAACGTCTTCCCATCAGGTGAGATGGTCGGAAACGCGTCAGCCAGCGACGTGGGTGGGTCCGTGATGGGGTTGAATTCACCAGTATCGACTGAAATCCGAACTAGGTGAGGACGAGACTCGACAACGGCTGGCAAGACAAGCCATTTGCTGTTGACAGACCAGGTGGGGCTGGAGCCTTGGGCATCCGTCCAGGTGTGGAATTCCGCAAGCTTTCGCTCGGGGCCGCCTAGAGCTGGAATCAGTATTAGGTATACCGTGCCTGGACTGACGACGCGCTCGAAGGCGATCGTTCGGCCGTCGGGCGACCAGGAAGGCCATCGGCTGGGATCGGGGGCGTTCGTCAAACGGAGTGGGGTGGAATCTGAACCAACTACTTTTATGTAGATATCGAATTTGTTCTGTTTTTCGCTGTTCCACTCAAAGGCAACCTGATCTCCGTCAGGGGAAAAGGATGGAGCGTTTTCGCTGCCTCGATAGGTCGTAAGTGGAACGGGGGTCACTACCGTTGGTTCTTCAGAGGCTGCTTTTGCGTAAAGGCGCCAGACTGCAAAGCCGGAGACGATGATGACAGCGGCGATGGCCGTCAGAATGAGAATATGGCGATTGGGCCGGCCACGAGGAGTAGGGCTGGACACGGGCGCGGCGCAGGCGAGCGTCGATGCGGAGGCTTGTTCGGGGAGAGTATCGACTGGCGCGATGAAGCGATAACCGCGGGTAGGGATAGTTTCGATGAATCGAGACTCTTTGGTGCTGTCTCCCAACTCGCGGCGGATTACACCGATGGTCCGGGTCAAGGTATTCTCCTCGACGAACGTCCCATTCCATACCAATTCCAGAAGAGAGCGCTTGTCGACTAAGCGTCCGGCACGGCTTACCAGCACCAAAAGAACGCTCAGGGCCTTTGGCTCCAAAGCTATCCGATGCCCGTTACGAATGAGGCAGAAACCACCCTCGTGTAGCTCAAAATCTCCAAAGCGATAGATCACGGCATACCTTTCGTCCGCCGTACAAAATTCTCATAAAAATCTCAGAAGAGGCAAAGGGTCACCAAAGTACTTCCTCAGCACTGCGATGACAGGCTGAGGAAGCTGCTTAGGAGGCTTTATGCAACTCTTTTCATCTTGCGCCGTTCTTTCGGTCGGCAATACGCGTTATCGCCGTTTTCTCAACCGATTTCTGCTTGGTGAAGTTTTGGTTGGACTTTTACTGCTGCCTCCTGTGAGGGTGTTTGCCATCTCTCAGGAAAATGCCTCCGGCCTGTCGGAGGTTCCGTTTCGGGTGGTAGCTGGACATGCAATTGTCTCGGTGAGTGTCAATGGGGTCGGTCCGTTTGATTTCATTTTGGACAATGGATGCGAGACGTCGATGGTCGATCCGAAAATTGCGCAGGCGCTGAAGATGCCGATAGTAGGGCGGACCACCCTGGTTTCAGTAAGTCGGGAGACAGTCGTCTCGCTGGTGATCGCGAAGGAGATTAAGCTTGGCCGGATCGTGACATCGAATCTTGAGGTGATAGTAGATCCCCTGGAAGGGGAAAAGTCGATTGCGCCGACCGTCCATGGGATTCTGGGTGAAGACTTTCTCCAGAAATTCGATTTTCTGCTCGATAACGAAGAACAACGGCTCGTGTTCGAGCAGGAGCCGGGAGTTTTGCTATCGACTATGAAGGGAACACATTTGGATTTGCCGCGACAGTCTTCTCTAGACGGCCGGCCGATCTATAAACAGTTGGTGGTGCATGCGCGATCGTTCGAGCTTGCAGGACGGGATCTTGCCATGCAGCTGGACTCGGGAACGAATATGGCAATACTTTTTTCGCGGGTTGGCGGGACGCTGTTTCTGCACCAACAGGGGAATATGACTAGCGTAATTGAGGGTGGCCACAGACAAGGCGCGCAGCTTGTGCGAGTACCCACCCTCAGAGTAGGCAATGTGAACCTTGTAGATATGTTGTTGGCAATCATGGACGATCAACCGCACTCACCCACAGGGATTGATGGAACGCTGCCGACGTACTTATTTCATAGCATCTATTTCAGCCATTCAGGTGGATTCGTGATTCTGAATCCCTCAAAAGCGAAGCGCCCTCGTTCTATGGAAATGGCTGTAATCGACAGAGTTTCTCACGATTGACGTTCTAGTGGCCCACGATATGAACATGGATCATGTGGAGACGTACTTACAAGATAGGAGGACGAGGAGCAACTTCGTGAGCAATCACCCTTTTGCTGCAAGAAGATGGGAACGGTCGACCCATCGCGTGTGGAAACCCCGACTACGAAATATCTTTTCGATATGGGCCCCAGCTGCATCTCGCCAAACTACTCCACTCCGTCATTCCAAGGGAATCAAAGCTTGCCCATTTACTCTGTCAAGTGCTTTGGAGACGTAAATTATTGAAAATAGATGACATGCTGATTGCAGAAACACCTGCCTCCTTCAGCTATTCTTTAATTAGGTATCGATAGAAAAGGTGAGAAGCGATGACCCTGGGAAATCAATCCCAGGGCCATCGCAATAATTTAGGTACGCACCGATTGCAGTCTGAGGTCCGAACCTAAGTCAAAATGATTGAATACTTTGCATCAAAATGGGGGGGGTTACCCCAGCGTCGGCATCGTCGTATCCACCCCGGCCCGGATACCCTTTGGCCAGCGAGCCGTAATGGTCTTGATCCGCGTATAAAACCGGACGCCCTCCGGCCCATGCATCGCATGATCGCCAAACAGCGACCGCTTCCAGCCGCCGAAGCTGTGGAACGCCATCGGAACCGGGATCGGCACGTTAATCCCAACCATGCCGACCTGCACCGCGTGAGCAAACTCCCGCGCCGTATCTCCGTCGCGGGTAAATATAGAGGTTCCGTTCCCGAACTCGTGCTTGTTAATTAGTTCAAGCGCTGTCTCAAAGTCGCGCGCGCGAACCAGTCCCAGCACCGGCCCGAAGATCTCATCCTTATAGATCTGCATCTCCGGCTTCACATGATCGAACAACGTTGCTCCCAGAAAGAAACCATCTCCCTTCGGCAGCGCACCGTTGCGACCATCGACCACCAACTCAGCCCCTTCCGTCGCGCCGGTGGCGAGATATCCACTCACCCGCTCCAGATGCGGCTTCGTCACCAATGGCCCCATGTCGGAGCCATTCTCCATGCCCGGCAGAACTTTGAGCTTGGCAATACGATCGATCACCTTCTCGCGCAGCGCATCCGCCGTAGAATTTCCCACGGCCACCGCGACCGAAATCGCCATGCAGCGCTCACCGGCAGAACCATACGCCGCTCCCACCAGGGCGTCGGCCGCCTGATCGAGATCAGCATCCGGCATCACGATCATGTGGTTCTTCGCTCCGCCCAGCGCCTGTACACGCTTCCCATGTGCTGTGCCCTTGCCGTACACATACTCCGCAATCGGAGTCGAGCCAACAAAACTCACTGCCTGGATATCAGGGTGCTCCAACAACCCATCCACTGCACCCTTATCGCCGTGAAGCACATTGAAAACACCGTCAGGGAGCCCAGCCTCCTTCAGCAACTCAGCGATCAGGACCGATGCACTGGGATCGCGCTCGCTCGGCTTCAGAATAAAGGGATTCCCGCAGGCAAGTGCGACAGGAAACATCCACATCGGAACCATCGCAGGGAAGTTGAACGGTGTAATTCCAGCCACCACTCCCAGCGGCTGCCGCATCGACCAGCTGTCGATATCCGTACCCACCTGTTCGGAGAACTCCCCCTTCAGCAGATGCGGAATCCCGGTGGCGAACTCGACCACTTCGAGGCCGCGCGTCACCTCGCCCTTAGCATCGGAAAAAATCTTGCCGTGCTCCGAGGTGATCGCTTCGGCGATTCTGTCCGCATTCTTCTCCAACAGGTCACGGAAGCGGAAGAGGACACGAG
The DNA here is from genome assembly GCF_014274685.1 of Edaphobacter sp. 4G125. Classification (NCBI taxonomy): domain Bacteria; kingdom Pseudomonadati; phylum Acidobacteriota; class Terriglobia; order Terriglobales; family Acidobacteriaceae; genus Edaphobacter; species Edaphobacter albus. The sequence goes on along the minus strand of NZ_CP060393.1, from coordinate 671,963 downwards.
CTCTCCTGAGCGGAGGTTGTGCAGCCCACGCAGGAAACGCGGCCTTCGCTGTAGCCACAACCCCGTCCAGCTCGGCACGGCTTGCCAGTGGGACCCTGGCATGGACCTGTCCCGTCGCCGGATTGTAGACATCACCAAATCGACCAGAACTACCAGCGACTCTTTGGCCTCCGATCCAGTGCGTGATCTCGCGAAGTGCCGACTTCTCCGCAGCCTTAATCCCAGGTACCGCTACTGTGGATGCCATAAATGAACCTCTCTTCTCGAAGATACGAAAGCGATTGTTCTTTCAACAATAGATGTTACATTTCTTTATAGTCAAATATTATTGCATAATACGCAATATTATTTGACACTCAAAGAACGCACATCCCGTCCCTGTGCGTTGGGAATGGAAGCACCCAGAAGCGCGGCAGCCGTCGGACCGATGTCTTCCACGGTCACCCCCTCAAGAGCGCTGCATCGCTGAACACCCGCTCCAGAAAGAATCAGCGACGACCGAAGCTCCGGCAGATGGGGATTATAACCATGCGCCCCCTTGCCGATCGAATCCGTCACGCGCGGGCCAGTAAGATTGCTGCCGAACCCAAAGCCTTTCACAGGATCGATCGCCAGGAAAGCCTCTGGATCAGCGCCCAAAGTCTTCAACTCCTCTGGGGTGTAAACATGGGCGATTCCATTCGCTGGATCCGCGGCAAGCTCTTTGATGAGCTCGGTCGCCTTCTCGATACTCGCGCTGTCGTTCGGATCTTTCGCCTCGAAGAAGGCTGAGCCAGTCAGATTGCGTTGATAGACCTTCCAACTGGTGACACGACCGTTTTTGTCGGTCGTGATCAGTCCAGCCTCGCGCAATGCGATCAGCGGATGGAAGAGCTTTGTAACCGGAAGAAACCCGTGATCGGAGACAACTACCCATGCTGTCTCTTTCATCCGCCCAGACTGCTCTACAGAGCTGCGAATCTTTCCGATCTCTGCATCAATCCGTTCTAGCTCAGCGTGTGACTCCGGAGCGTGTGGACCATACTTGTGCTGCGCTTCATCCAGCTCGCTCAGATGCAACGCCATCAAAGACGGCTTGCGAGTGCGCAGGATCGCAATCACCGCATCAGTGCGCCACTCGTCGCTCATCGGCCGTGCCGTTGCATTCACCTTCTGCATCTCAGCGAAGAGGCCGCGCGTTGAGATAACTCGCATCAGTGCGATATCTTCGTCGGTACGAACCGGGCGATACTCTGGGAGAAGGTAGTCCACATCCGCACCGACGGTCACTGGCCAGGAGACTGCCGCAGTCTTGAGATGCGCGGCGTGCAGCGCCTGCCAGAGCGTTGGCGTCTTGATCTTCTCAGCGTAGTAATACCAACCGCCGAACTCCAGATTGAATGGGTCCATCGGCGTGTTGCTGATCACCCCATGCACAGCCGGCGGCTGGCCGGTAATCATCGCGGTATGGCTGGGATAGGTACTGGCCGGGAAGACGCTCATCACACCGGGTGAAGCGCAACCTGTGCTCATCAGCGCCCGGATATTGGGAATCTTCAGGCCGTGTGCATCTGCCTGCTCATACTCGATGGGAGTCATGCCATCGACTGAGATCAGGATGACCTGCTTTACCAGAGGCTCTTTCGCAATCGCCAGCGAACAACAACACAAGATCGCTGTTGTCAGTAAAACCGCAAAGCGCGCGCGAGTCCTGAACATGCCGTCTCCTGAAGGAAGATTGGCTGATGCTGAAGAAACTCCATCGTAGACAGACAATCGACAGAAGTCAATAAATTGTATACCGACTTGTAATCACTTCCAGTTCAGATAGATAGGGTTGGTCATCACTACAGGATCGCTTCCGGGATTCCCATCGACCAACTCGGCTCGCACCCAGTGACGCTTCCCATCCGAGGTCCAACGGTACACTGCTTTCCCATTCTCCAGGGCTGGCTGTTGTGCGATCGGTTTGCCATCCAGATACAGGCGAAGCTGTGCTCCAGAACGATCGTTTGTGCTGACCGTAAACTCCACTGCGCTTCCAGCTGTAACTTTCAGTTCGTCGCCCATCATCGCCGAGCCTGCGTTCAACAGAAGCTCAGGGCCATCCGGTCCGTTGGTCTTGATGTACACATGGCCTGCTTTGATACCTTCCAGAATCGCAGGTTGCGAAAGCTCGCGCGCGTAAACGACCGTTGTGGGAATACCCACGCCATCGTGCAGCGGCAACTGCTCTCCGCCGCGATGTTCATCTCCACCACCAACGCCTGTGGGGCGTAGCCCTTTCGCGTGCAATTCTTCCCACAACGGAATGCCGTTTCCTGGTGGTGGGACAAACCACGATCCATGCTCGTGATAGCCGTTGAGGACCTCGATTGCGTCGACCTTCGAGAAATCGGTGATCGGCATCCATCCCCATCCGCAACCAGGGCAGTGTCCATCCCAGGGCCAGTAGTAGTGATTGACACTGACCAGCGCGCCCAGCGCGTGGGCCTGATCGAACATGTCGTTGATCGTGAATCCGTGATCCGCTGCGCGATAGTCGATCATACCGATGGTTCCCCAGACGTTGGAGTGACCCCGTACAGTCGTCATCTCCTCGCCTGCGATCAGCAGCAACTTGTCGTAGTACGGCTGCACCTGTTGCATCTCGTTGAATGTTGCCTGGGTATTGTGGTCGGTCACGGCGAGGAAGTCGAGCTTCTGCGAAGCCGCTGCCTCAAGCAGTTTCCACACCGGGCAAGGAACATTCTTCCCCGATTGGCTTTTGCACATTGCATCGGTATTACCAGTGTGCGAATGCAGGTCGCCCATGTACCAGCCGGATTTCGAGTTCAGCACGATATCGTGCTCGGGATCAAGCTTGCGCGAGAGGTGAATCTTCAATGTGTATTCGCCATGCGCCGTGGGAGCAACATAGTTGAAACCGAACGACACCTTCCATGTGCCCGGAACCAACGGACCTGGCAGATACGGCCCTGTGGCTGTGACCGTTGTGATGGAGAACTTTGCGCGCCCCTCGCCGCGGTATCGATCCGGATCCCACATCCCTACGGTCACATACATGCCCTTCTGAAAACCGGGCGAGTCCAATTCCACATCCATGCGCTGGATTCCCTTTGGCATCTCGAAGGTCTGGGTCTCGTGGGTACCTAATTTCTCGGGCGTGATATTTCCGTGAAGCTCGATCTCAAGCGAAGGATCGTTTGTATCGCCTTGTTGTGCAAACAAACTCTGCGCTGCAAGCGAGAGCAACAAGGCAACAGTAGCGCGGAAAAACCATGAGAAGCGCATGACACAAGACCTCAGATCAGGGTTTGGAAATGTCTGCGATGCAGCATACCAGTAGTGCCCCTGGGAGCTTCAAGAATCGCTTCCGCGTAACAGACCCGATTTGCTTAAAACACCATAGGCGGGTTTAGAGTAAACATCGTTGCGCATCGAACGTATCGAAGCGCACTTCACACCTCGGAAACAACTCACCTTCGAAAGGAAGCAGCGCTTTGTACGACTACAAGAAACTCTTCGATCTCACAGGTAAAAAGGCGCTCGTTGTCGGAGCAGGAAGCGGTATTGGGGAAGCAGCAGCTCTGGGTCTGGCCGCGCATGGAGCGCATGTTCTGTGTGGTGATCTGAACCTTGAGGGTGCTCAAAAAGTCGTCGACGCAATCAAGAGCACGGGCGGAAGCGCCGAAGCGATCGCATTCGATCTGCGTGATGGCGACGGCGTAAAAAAAATAATTGGGGGGCTTCCCGATCTCGATGTTTTGGTCAGTACGCCTGCAATCAACGTACGCAAAGAGCTGCTCAACATGACGGAAGAAGAGTTTGATCGGGTGATGACGCTCAACCTGAAGGGAACCTTCCGCCTGATTACCGCCGCAGGCCGCAACATGAAGGCGCGCGGAAAGGGCAGCATCATCACCTTTGCCAGCATTCGCGCTCACGTCGTCGAGCCGGGTCAAGGTGTCTATGCTGCAACCAAAGCGGGCGTTTTACAGATGTGTCGCGCACTTGCCGCTGAACTGGGACCGCATGGTGTTCGCGTGAATGCGATTGGGCCGGGAGTTGTGGATACTCCACTGACCGCCCCAATCGCCGCCAACAAGGAATGGTACAACGCCTATGCCACGAAGAGTGCGCTGGGACGCTGGGCCAAGCCGCATGAAATGGCCGGGGCCGTTGTGTATCTCGCCTCGGACGCGGGCTCATTTGTAACCGGTACGCTTACCATTGTCGACGGCGGATGGACCGCTGTGGACGGTCGCTTCACTCCGCCTCTGTAATCAAGGTTGCGGAGTCATAGGATCAAACTGCGAGGGAGCATTGGGACTAGGAATGTCTCCCTCGCTAACAATTCCCTCCTGCGCGTTGGAGAGCTCCACGTGGGCGATATCGGTAAGCCGGTATAGCTTCGCGTGAATGCGATGGGCAAGGTATTCATCGCACTGTACCTCGATACGAACCGCCGTCACATCGCGCTCGCGAACAATGCTCATGCGATCGATCTCGAGCAGATGCTGGTCATAGACCTGTGCCAACCGCATGACGAGCCTGGGTCTTGCTACTGCTGTGATTCGATACGTCCATACCATCGCTCTTGCCTAACCTTTCACTCTTTGAAAAAGAAAACCCGCCACAGTTTTTGCTGTGGCGGGCTTCGCATCTTCCGGTTTCGATTCGGAGCGTTACGTCGCGCCACCACTGGAAATGGGCGAAATAATAGGCCGAATCGCAATCGCTTCAAACGCAAGCGAGCCTACTTGCAGTTTGTCTTGCAAGTTGAATACGGGTTCGCGCGTCGTTCTGCAATTCATGCGTTGGAGCATATACCCGAATCTTGCAATCGTGCAAATCTTCATGTCGAGACAACTGCAAGCTGCTCCAGTCTGGTCAGCACAGCATCTCCCACCTGAGATGTCGTAAAGTTTCCGCCGAGATCAGGTGTTCGCGCTCCATCTGCAAGCGCTTCAATACATGCCTGTTCAACTAACGCAGCCTCCTTCGGCATTCCCAGCGAGAGGCGAAGCATCATTGCAACACTCAGAATCTGTGCCATGGGATTCGCGATTCCCTTGCCCGCAATGTCTGGCGCCGAACCGTGAATCGGCTCGTAAACGGCGGGATTAAACCGCGTTTGATCATGGCTCTGGGCAGTCTTTGTCGCTCCGATCGTCGCGGAGGGCAACATACCAAGGCTCCCCGTAAGCATGGAGGCGAGGTCCGAGAGGATGTCTCCGAACATATTGCCTGTCACAATGACATCGAACTGCTTGGGGGCGCGCACCAGCTGCATCGCACAGTTGTCGGCATACATGTGGCGCAGCTTTACATCTGCAAACTCACGCTTGTGCAGCTCGGTCATTACTTCGCGCCACACCAAGCCGCTCTCGGTGACGTTGGCCTTCTCGACGCTACAGACCTCGTTGCGGCGACTGCGCGCCAGAGTGAAGGCGACGCGACCGACTCGCTCGATCTCCTCGGTCGAGTAAGTTTCTGTGTTGTAGCCACGTTTGCTTCCATCGGCGAGAGTCTCGATGCCACGTGGCTCGCCAAAGTAAAGACCTCCGGCACACTCTCGCACAATCATCAGATCCAACCCACGGATAACCTCCGGCTTCAGCGTACTGGCTTCAATCAGGGGGGCGAAGAGTGTAGCAGGACGTAAATTTGCAAAGAGATTCAGCTCCTTGCGCAGGCGAAGAATCGCAATTTCCGGACGAAGATCGAACCCCAGCCCCTCCCATTTCGGACCGCCGACCGAGCCAAAGAGAACGGCGTGCGAGGTGCGTGCACGTTCCATCGTCTCATCCAGCAATGGCGTTCCGTGCGCGTCGATGGCGCATCCACCGGCAAGTGCATACTCCAGCTCGAGATGCGCACCAGCCTGGACACTTACCTGCTTGAGCACGCGGACTGCCTGCTCCATCACCTCGGGGCCAATGCCGTCCCCCGGCAGCACAAGAATCCTGAACAATTCGTTCACAAACACTTCCTTTCCAATAGGACCTCCTCTTGGATACGACATCCTGAAGCCCCAAGGCAAGCTACGAACCCAACGGCGAAATGATGCAGGTAGCCCTCAAAAACCTTGGAAAAATCCGCAGATTAGCGAAAAACACTGCGCCGCTGAGATACTAAAAGGCGTCTAATTCTTTTGGAAACAGCCGATGGCTACCGCTAACCTTCCCAAACCCGAAGCTGCACCAAAATCGAGGCTGACCTCTTTCGAGCGAACACTACAGAGCGCTCGTTCGACCATGATGTTCAGCGAGATCGCAAGGCTTGCGGTCGACAGCTTCCGAGCCAGTAAGGTTCGCTTTCTGCTCACCATGCTGGGCATGATCATCGGATCTGCCTCGATCATTCTGGTCTACACCCTTGGCATGACCGGCAAGCAGTACGCGCTCAACCTGATCGCTTCGATTGGACCGACCATGGTTGAGATGTCGTACAACGGTGGAAACGTTATAGGTCCTGACAACACCAGCACGCCGGACTTTATGACTCGCGAAGACGAGGCTGCCGTACGGGAACAGATTCCGGGTATCGTTGCCTCCTCACCAATGCTGGAAGATCATGACAATGTCAGCATGGGTGGCGGAATCACGCGCAACACCATGATTCTCGGTGTCTCGCCGCAGTACCGCATTGTACGTAATCTGGCGGTCGTCACGGGACGCTTCTTCGACGATCAGGATGCAATCACTCACGCCAAAGTAGCGGTAATGGTAGAGCCTTTTGCCCGTGCTCTCTTTGGTTCCTCCGCAGCCGCGGTTGGGCACTCGATCAGTATTCACGGAATTCCATTTACGATCATCGGTGTCTTCAAAATGCGAATTGACACCTTTGGTCAATCCGAGGTCTCCGATCAGACCATTCTTATTCCATATCAGGTCGCACGCTACTTCACAGGTACAGATACCGTGAAAGAGATTTTCTTCAGCATGAGAAATACCTCTGATGTCACTCCAGCCTCAGAAGAGATTCTGCAGATCATTAAGAGCCGACACCGGGCAAGTTCCGTCTACACAGCCTTTACAATGCAGCAGGTCCTTGGCGTAATGGCAAAGATCGCCAATATGCTCACCATCGTACTTACGCTGGCGGCAGCGATCACCCTGATCGTCTCCGGTGTCGGCATCATGAACAGCATGCTGGCTAACGTTCAGTCTCGCCTTCGCGAGATTGGCATCCGCAAGGCTATTGGAGCTACCAGCCACGAGATTCGCCTGCAGTTCCTTACGGAAGCCGTCTTCCTCTCCCTTGGTGGAGGAATCATCGGCACTGCGTTCGGTCTTGCTGTTCCACTGTCTGTCCGTTTTTTTACGCCCTTCCAGATTCCGATCTCGATCTGGTCTGCCGTAATCGCGCTTGGAACTTCGGTCCTGATCGGAGTTCTCTTCGGTACTCTTCCAGCCAACCGCGCCGCGCGACTCGATCCAGTCCAAACCTTGAAGTACGAATAACGTTCGTTTTCGATCCCGAGCGTTACTGGGGCTCCCCAAGCGTCTCTTCGAGTCGGTCCTGCACGAAGAAGCTCTCCATTCCTCTTCTCACGACAGCATCGACCGAGTCTCCCAGATCATAAGCAATCTCCAGAATGCCTGGGATCTCTTTTGGCAGCGTCGTGGCAAGCCGCATGAACTGCGTCCAATCGATCGTGCCAGAGCCCGGCCACAGATGCTCGTCGCGTAAACCATTGTTATCGTGAACGTGCAGTTCGCCAATGCGGGAGCGCAACAGCTCAACGGCATGGTCAAGCCCTGAATCGCTGAGGTTTGCGTGCCCGACATCGAGCGTTACACCAACATCATCGAAGTGACCTACATGGAGAATCTCCAGCAGATGCTCAGGAGTCGTAACGTCATTTTGCAGGTTCTCCAGCAACACCTTGACGCCGAGCGGGCGAGCAAAGGTATGGATGTGCTCGATGGCCGTAAGCGAGTTCTCGATGGCTCTCTCGTCCCACGGATCGTCCTTCAGGCCAAGATGCAAGGTCATTGCCTTGAGAGGAATTTGTTCCGCGGATTCCAGTGCGCGCTTGACCTCGTCCATCGCCTCAATTCGATGTACCTTCTCCAGTGCGATCAGCGAGAGTGTTGGGGTGACATGGCGCGACCAGTTTTCCGACTGTTCCCGGGTAAAGATTGGCTGGTGCAGAGTCGCCGTCAATCCAGTGTCTCGAAACCAGGTAGCGATCTCGCGGACCAGAGCGCGGTCGGTGTAATCGAAGTGATGACGCGCGGCAAATAGCTCAACAGTCGCGGCTCCAGCTCGCCGAAGATCATCCAGCAAGCCAGGGTGAAGACGATGGGAGAGGAAGACGTGAGTCGAGATTCCGCGCTGCATCCTGAATTAGAAGTTACAACAGACTGGGCTGGAAAGTTCAGATAACATGATCGCGGGATGCGCCTGAAAGGATACTCGTCATGATTCACAGATCTCTTGCTTTGTTTGCAGGATTGTTTCTGCCGACTTTCGCCCTTGGACAAACGCCTGCTCCTGCGCAGGCTCCTGTCGATTCGGCCAAACAGATCGCCACCATGCAACAGAAGCTGAATGACTGGCCCCAACTTGCCCGGTATCGCGATGCAAATGCTGCATTGCCTCCCGTCGCTTCTGGAGAAAAGCGCGTTGTCTTTTATGGTGATTCCATTACCGATGCCTGGGCAAAGAATCCGGACGAATTTTTCCCCGGCAAGCACTACATTGGCCGAGGCATCAGCGGACAGACAACACCGCAGATGCTAGTGCGGTTCCAGCAGGACGTCGTTCACCTGCAACCCGCTGTCGTCGTCATCCTTGCCGGAACCAACGATATCGCCGGCAACACCGGACCTTCGACTCCCGACATGATCGAGGACAACTTCGCCTCCATGGTAGCGATTGCCAAGGCCAACAATATCAAGATGATCATCTCCTCGATTCTTCCCGCAGATCATTACGCCTGGCGTCCCGGGGTTCAGCCCGCCGACCAGATCCGCCAGATGAATATGCGGCTCAAGGCCCTCTGCCAGCGGGACGGCTTGGTCTATCTCGACTATTACAGCGCGATGACAAACGCGAACGGCGGTCTCGATCCTGAGCTTGCTAAAGATGGAGTTCACCCCACCGCCAAGGGATATGCGATCATGTCTCCGCTGGCCGAAAAGGCGATTGCCGAAGCCCTGGCCCACTAAGGAGGTCGCCCATGGAAGGTTCCCCCGTATCGGAGCCTTTGGTTCCGCCCTTCACGCGCGAGACTGCCATCCGAAAGGTGCGAGCGGCTGAAGATGCATGGAATACTCGCGACCCACAGCGCGTCTCCCTGGCGTACACGCTCAATAGCCGGTGGCGCAACCGTTCAGAATTCATTCACGGCCGCGAAGAGATCGTTGCTTTTCTTACGCGCAAATGGGAGCGCGAGCTGGAATATCGTCTGATTAAAGAGCTCTGGGCCTTCGACGAAACGCGGATCGCTGTGCGGTTTGCCTATGAGTGCCACGATACCGCCGGACGATGGTGGCGCAGCTATGGCAACGAGAACTGGGAGTTCGACCAGGGCGGATTGATGAAGGTGCGCCACGCCAGCATCAACGACCTCCCCATCACCGAATCTCAGCGGCTCTACCACTGGCCCCTCGGCCGCAGACCAGATGATCATCCTGGCCTTAGCGAATTAGGACTTTAGTAACGGAAGATTTTGCTGTAGTGTTTCTTCGAAATCTGTATCCGGTCTCATGGAAGTGAACGACTCGCAGAAGGAGCTCACAGGATGCCATACCTTACGGTCGGAAGAGACGCAGGCAACATCGACATTTACTTTGAAGATCACGGTGTCGGCAACCCTATAATCCTGATCCACGGCTTTCCGCTAAGCGGAAGGTTTTGGGAAAAACAAGTCACGTCCCTGGTCGAAAGCGGTCACCGCGTCATCATCTATGATCGGCGAGGATTCGGGCGCTCCTCCCAGACCATTGCGGGATACGACTTCGACACCTTCGCAGAAGATCTGCGCAAGCTCATCAAGCATCTCGACCTCAAGTACCCTTCGCTGGTGGGGTTCTCGATGGGTACCGGAGAAGTGGCCCGGTACATCTCACGATATGGCTCCACCCATATCGATCGGGCTGTTTTTATTGCGGGTTTGCCACCTTATATTTTGAAATCAGAAGAAAATCCCTCCGGCGTAGATACAACGGTGCGCACCCAGATCGAAACTGCAATCAAACAGGACCGACTAGGTTTTCTCACTAGCTTTTTTGAAAACATGTACAACGCCGATGTCTTGCTGGGCTCACGTCTTACCGAAGAAGAGCTTCGTTACAGCTGGAACATCGCCTCCATGGCCTCGCCCTATGCAACTTTAAAGTCCGTTGGAACATGGTGGACCGACTTCCGCGGCTGTGTTGCCAGAATTGATGTCCCATCTCTCATCATCCATGGCAGCGCAGACCGGATTGTACCGATGGAAGGAAGCTCACGCCTGCTTCAACGCGCAATCCGCGGAAGCAGATTGGCCGTGATCGAAGATGCTCCGCATGGCTTGATCACAACCCATGCTGACAAAGTAAATCCGCTGCTCGTGGATTTTCTTAGGTAATGGTCGCAGGAATGCCAACACTTTGAGGGATTGATGTTTACAAATAGCGTCGTCGTGAAACGATTTGTCGAAGAAGTGATCAACCAGGGACGGCTTGAGGTTGCGGATGAGATTGTCGCTCTGGACTTTGTCGAACTAGACCCTTTGCCTAGCCAACAGCAAGGTCGAAATGGTTTGAAGGAAGTCATCGGGATGATCCGCTCGGCATTCCCCGACATTCATTGGGTAATCGAAGAAGTAGTGGAAGAGGGCGAGAAGGTCGTAAGCCGATTTACATGGACCGGAACGCACAAGGGAACATTCCTCGGCATTCCGGCCACAGACAGGCCCGTCAGTGTAAAAGGCGTCGTGATTGACCGTGTTGTCGATGGCAAGATGACCGACAGCCGCATCCTAATGGACAATCTCGGAATGATGCATCAGCTCGGTATCTTGCCACCACCATAATTTACTGCACAGCTTTCACCATCTCCTCAAGGGAATCGAGAAAGACGAAACGCACCAACTCCTGCGGCTTACGCGCTGCTTCAATCTCTGCAAGAGTAGACTGTTTCCACCCCGCCGGAGCCTTCTTGCCGCTGAGATATCCCAACGTCTGCTGTCCAGCCTGAGCCAGCTTTGCCAGTTGTTCTGCACGTGGACGAGCCAATGCAAGCAATGGTGAACGGTTCATCTGAGCCTCAACGACGGGTACCGCGTTGGTCCAACTCTGGAAAATGTTGTTGAGCTGCGTACGGGCTTCACTGTTTGCTCGAGGTTGCTTAAGCAGTTCGCGAACCAGAACGTTGATCTGGTGGCGTGAAGGTGGATCAGGCCGTACCGCATCGACCAGCTGATCGAGCGGCGTAAGGTATGAGGTGTGCTGCTCCTTATATCGGTCACCAAAAGTAACCGGCTGAATCGCAGAGGCGAACGTCCGGAGAGCGGCGATATCCTCCGTTCCTGCCAACTCACGCAGTCCAGCTCCTTCGCGGCTGAGATGGGCCGTTCCCGCTACCGCTTCGATCCGGAGCGACTCGACCCCAAGACGCCGGTACATATCATCCACATCTCGAGTATTGGCTGACGACCATAGCCGCTCGGCAACCGCTGCTGTACGTGGCCAGATGCGCGAATCGATCGAAAGTTCATTCACGTGCTCGCCCCACATGCACACCTCGCCTCCAAGCACCCGCTGGCTCTGCTCTGACGTAAGCCCGTTGTTCGCAGGCAACGGATCAGCCAGGTAATACTCTTCAGCCGTCTTCATATGATCGAGGTAGTAAGGCTGTGAAAGGATGCCCTGGTAGCCACGCTGCGCCGCATCATAGAGCGACTTGGCTCCTCGCCAGGAATGGATAACGGCATCGGTCGGCAACGCAGGATTGAGGATCTCGTCCCAACCCACCATATGTTTTCCGTGCTTCTTCGCAATCTCCAACACGCGCTGCGAGAAGTAGGTCTGCAATTCTTCAGTGTCCTTGAAGTTGTGCTCCTTCATAAAAGCGACGACGCGGGGATTGTTCTTCCATTGCGTTCCAGGTGTCTCGTCACCACCCAGATGAAGATAAGGATCAGGAAAGATCGTGGCCATCTCACCGAGGAAGGCATCGATAAATTGGTATGTGCTCTCCTTTGTAGGATCCAGCGCAACATCTTCGACACCGAACTCGCGGCGAAGAGTGTAAGGACCAGGGTCGCTCGAAAGCTCTGGATAGCCGACGAGCCATGAACGTGTGTGGCCTGGCATATCGAACTCAGGCACCACACGAATGCCTCGTGCTCGCGCATAAGCAACAATTTCTTTCGCCTGTTCCTGTGTGTAGTAAAGGCCATCGGATCCCGATCCCGCCAATTTGGGATAGAGCTTGCTCTCGATGCGGAAGCCCTGGTCTTCGGTCAGGTGCCAGTGGAAGACGTTCAGCTTGACCTCTGCCATCGCATCCAGATTGCGCTTGATCACCTCGACCGGCTCAAAGTGGCGGCCTACGTCGATCATCAGACCGCGCCAGCGGAATCGAGGTGTATCGTCGATCTGTACAGCAGGCAGAAAGAAGCCCTTCCCGTCCGTCTGGATCAGCTGTTCCAATGTCGTAAGTCCTCGCATCGCGCCCACCACGGTCGCGGCATGGATCTTTACACTGGTGGGTGTCGACGCCAGCGTATAGGACTCATCTTCATCGAGAGACTGAATTGCCTCGCCTGCACCATCGACATCCACCACCAGGGTCGCCCCACTGTTATTTCCAATCTCACGCTGACGAGGAACACCCGTCTTATGCTCAATCCGCTCCAGCGTACGCGTGATGGCGTCATCAAGGCGCTGATCGTGGAAATGCGTTACCCCCACAGTGATGGAAGTGTTCCAAGAGAGCGATCCTGTTTCCGCCGTCAAGTGCGACGGCTGAGGAAGGAGAGTGTTCGTGAAGGTTTGTGCAGGAGCCAGAGAAGACATAGCAAGGGCGAATGTGAGAACGATTGCTCGATTCAAGGGAGTGTCACTCCAGGAAAGGGATGTAGGGAAGCATCGGCATTAGTAGGGGTCATGCGAAAAATCTCCTTCGCTCAACGAGCGACGAAAATTACCCTAGAGAACTATACAGGTTTAAATCCAGCCTTACAGCCTGGCAATTTCGAGTGGAACCGCCTATGCGCCCGCCGCTGTAAGCAGAAATCGGGTCAGGAAGGCTGTATCTTCTTCGACGGTCCGGGTAGCCGAATCAGAGAAGACACGGCGCTCATTGACCCCGCGAATTGCATCCATTGTGGTCCAGGCAGTAGCCAGAAAGTCCTGCTGCGGAACCTCGCCGGCAGCCGCACCCTGTTCCAACAGCTCCGCCAGGTAAAGGACGGCTTCGCGCTGCCAGCCGATGCTCTTTTTGCGATATTGCGGAGCGCGGCTCATGCTCAGAATCACGCGATAGAGCGAATACTGCTCCTGCCAGAAGGCGATTCGGACACGGATAAAGGCAGCATATTTACCCGCGAAGTCAGGTACTGCATTTACATGCTGCCGGGTCAGCTCATCCAACTCGGCCAGAGCCTGGCGCACGACAGCCTGGTAAATATCGTCCTTTGATTTGAAGTAGAGATAGAGCGTTCCCTTGGCCAGTCCGGCCGTGCGAGCAATCTCGTCCATCAACGTGGCATCGAAACCCTTGTTTCCAAAGACCTTTGTGGCCGCAGCGAGAATCTCGGAGCGGCGAAGCTCGGTGACAACCTTCTGCTTACTACTGCTAGCGGGGCGTGGCATCTTCAGGAGATCATAAACTTGCGACCAAATGACCAATGAGTCATCTTATAGTACTGTCCGGTCATTATGTCCGCTCTTCTTGAAGAACCCGAATTGTCCCAGGCGGAAGCGGCCCTCGCAGAAAGCGTTCCGCAGTTTGATAACGAACGTCTGCCCGAAGCAAAATCCTTCAATCCGTGGCTCGTGGCGCTTGTCGTCACGATCGGGACCTTTATGGAGGTACTGGACACCTCCATCGCGAATGTCGCGCTTCCTCATATCTCCGGCAGCCTGTCGGCCTCGCAGGATGAAGGCGCCTGGGTCTTAACCAGCTATCTGGTAGCGAATGCGATCGTTCTTCCTATCAGCGGCTGGTTGTCCTCGTTGATGGGGCGCAAAAACTTCTACCTCACCTCTGTCTTCTTCTTCACCGTCTTCTCTGCCGCCTGCGGGCTGGCCCCCAGCCTGGCCATCCTGATCCTGTTTCGGGTTGCACAGGGTCTTGCAGGGGGAGGCCTTCAGCCCTCGGTGCAGGCCATCCTTGCCGATACCTTCTCTCCACAAAAGCGCGGTATGGCGATGGCCCTCTATACTGTGGCGATTCTCGTAGCTCCCGTACTCGGACCAACACTCGGCGGGTGGATCACGGATAACTACTCCTGGCGCTGGATCTTCTACATCAATATTCCCGTCGGAATCCTGTGCGTAATCCTGACGCGCATCGTGCTCGAAGATCCTCCCTACATGAAGGAAGCCAAAGCGAAGGCCCGTAAGGTGGCGGTCGACTGGGGTGGCCTCGGCTTTATCTCCATCGGGTTGGCTACGCTCGAGATCGTACTGGATAAAGGGCAGGAGTTGGACTGGTTTGGCTCTCCCTTCATCGTCCTCTTTGCTACGATCTCGGTGGTTGCGCTGACAGCCGCCGTCTTCTGGGAACTGCATACGAAGAATCCTGTCGTAAATCTTCGCTTGTTGAAGGAACGAAACTTCGCCGTCTGCTGCCTGGTCATCCTGGGACTGTATGCCGTCTTGTATGCCACGACATATCTGCTGCCCACCTTTATGCAGCAGATGATGGGATACGATGCCACGACCGCCGGCCTCGCACTTTCACCAGCCGGTATCTTCACCATGATCGAGGTACCGTTTGTCGGCTATGTACTGACAAGGGGCTACGATCCGCGCAAGATGGTCTTCTGCGGAATGCTGATTATCGCCTCGTCCTGCTGGTGGATGGGCTCGTTGAACCTGGATATCGCCGAACGCGACCTAATCCTTCCGCGCATCGTTCAGGTGCTTGGTCTCGGCCTGATCACGGTTCCCATCAGCACCGTCGTCTTCCGCTTTATTCCGAAGACGGAGAGCTCCCAAGGCGCAGGGCTCTACGCACTCGTCAGAAACGAGGGAGGCAGCATCGGAATCGCGCTGGTCAGCACTATGTTGCAACGCCGCTCACAGGTCTTCCAGTCGGTGCTTGGCCAGCATATTGGAGCTTCGGATGGTGCGGTGCAACAGGCGCTGGCACAGATGTCCGCAACTCCCGGCAATCATGCTGACGTTCACTACAGGGCGTTAGCAGAGCTTTACCAGAAGATGCAGCAACAGGCATCGCTACTGGCCTATATGGACCAATTCAAGATGCTGTGCATCATCATGCTCTGCATGCTGCCGTTGGTTTTCTTCCTCAAACGGCCACCCGCGCAGAAACACATCGAGCTGGATGCACACTAGGGGCTGGCTACAGCATCTGTACCTTACCAGTAGCGAGTTCGTAGACTCCGCCGACGATCTTAATCTTTCCTGACTGTATCGCCGGCCGAATGATCGGCTGAAGATCATTGAGACGATCAACGCCGCGCTTGACATTGGCGATAATGGCGTTTTCGAGCTTGTTGCCTGGTTGATGCTCGGAGGCTAGCACGGCAGGCCTGATGGTGCTAACCAGATCGTTGATGGCTCCGGGCAAAACATCATTGTCGCGAATGTGCTGAATAGCTGCCTTCACAGCGCCGCACTCGGTGTGACCGAGGATCATGACGAGCGAGACTCCCAACTCGGCGACGGCGTACTCGACGGAGCCTTTGACAGCGGCTCCTGCTCCGTCGACATAGTTGCCTGCGACACGCACTACGAAGAGCTCTCCGATACCAAGATCGAAGAAGATCTCCGGCGTAACGCGCGAATCGGCACAGGCAATGACGCAAGCGAGCGGACTTTGTCCCGAGGCCAGCGGTTTGAAGTCGGACGGTGTGCGGCGCGGATGAGTCGATTTACCTGTGGCGAAGCGCTGGTTCCCCTCAAGCATGAACTTGAGGACGTGGTCGGGTGAAGGCCGGTCCGCAGGAGCGGCAAGAATCCGGTGATCGTGGCTCACGGTTGCCGCAACCATAACAACACCGCTATTGCGAAGAAACTGACGGCGAGAATCATTGTTCTGCATCGCATCTCCCTGTGCAATTAGTTCGGTTGCCGTGCAGTCAGTATGCTCCCGTCCTGCCAAAACACAAGTTAATACCCTGCTGCCTTGCCGTAGTTCCTCCGCGAGTCGTGGCCGCCCAATAGCTCGCCGGTCTTCGGATCGACCGCGATCAGCTCACTGTCGCCCCAGACACCGGGGTTTTTCTCGTCCGCCACGGCAAGCCGGTTGATCGTGTATCCCATCGCTTTGAGCTCTTCCGCTGCGGGCACAGGAAACTTCTTCTCCAGATCCAGCCGGTCGGGAAGGTACTGGTGGTGGAAGCGTGGAGCGTCCGCCACCTGTTGAATATTCAATCCGTTGTCGATCGAGCTGATGATGTCGTTGGCGACGGTAGTGATGATCGTCGAGCCGCCCGGAGTTCCCATCACGTAAGCCAGCTTGCCCTTGCGCGTGATGATCGTCGGGGTCATCGCCGACAGCGGACGCTTGTGGGGAGCGATGGAGTTTGCCGAGCTCTGGATCAATCCATAGACGTTAGGAACGCCGACCTTCGAGGTGAAGTCGTCCATCTCGTTGTTCAGCAGG
Organism: Edaphobacter sp. 4G125; assembly: GCF_014274685.1. Lineage (NCBI taxonomy): Bacteria > Pseudomonadati > Acidobacteriota > Terriglobia > Terriglobales > Acidobacteriaceae > Edaphobacter > Edaphobacter albus. The sequence continues at coordinate 655,184 of NZ_CP060393.1, read as the reverse complement.
AAGCCGAGCCCTTCGACCGTAACTCCTGAACCAAAGCCCCCGTTGAGTGTGTAGGTGCTCGCTACTGCGTTTCCATCAGAATCCACGATGGAAAAGTGTGTCGTTTGCGTCGATTCCTTGACTGGCGCGGCCTGCGGTGGAGGCGGCATAAATCCTGCCGGGCGTACTAACGAGGCCGAAGGAGTCGGCTTCGCCGGATCGATGGAGCTGCGCCACGCCTTCGCGTACTTCAGATTCGCCATCTGCTTCAGCGGAAGCTGGTTGAAGTCCGGATCGCCAAGGTAATCGCCGCGATCCATATAGGCGCGACGAAATGCCTCGGTGATGATGTGAACCTGGGCTGCGCTGCGATCGGCTCCAAGTTTGGGGAGATCGAACCCTGAGAGGATGTTCAGGATCTCAACCAGCACGATTCCGCCAGAGGACGGGGGCGGCGCGGTGACGATATCGTAGCCGCGATACTTCCCTTTAATCGGCTTGCGCTCCTTCACCTGATAGTTGGCGAGGTCTTCGGCGGTGATCAGTCCGCCGCCTGCCTTCTCGAAATCTGCGATCTGGCGCGCCATCGCACCCTTGTAGAAATCGCTAGGATCTTTCGCGATGCGGCGCAGCGTCTCAGCCAGCTCAGGCTGCTTGAGGGTCTCGCCTTCTTTATAGAAGTCGCCGTTGCGCTGGAAGATCCGCGCCGAAGCAGAGAAGCGGGAGAGGTTCTTGCTATGAAGATTACGAGCCTCTTCCGGGGTCAGGACAAATCCTTCGCTTGCCAGGCGAATTGCAGGGGCCATGTCCTGGGCTAGCGTCAGCTTGCCATAGTGTTTCTGGGCATAGGCAAGTCCGGCGACGGTTCCCGGGACTCCCGAGGCTTTGTATCCAACCAGCGACATGCCGGGAATGACGTTGCCATGCTCATCGAGATACATGTCACGCGACGCCGCAGCGGGAGCCATCTCGCGGTAGTCGAGAAAATGCGTTTTGCCGTGCTTGTCGCGGATCAGCATGAATCCGCCACCGCCGATATTTCCTGCCGCCGGATAGACAACAGCGAGCGCGAAGCCGACGGCAACGGCTGCATCCACTGCATTGCCGCCCTGCTTGAGGATCTCTACCCCGGCATCGGAGGCGTCGTGGTGGATGGTGACCACCATGGCGTGTTGCGCGCGAGTCGGCTCGAGGCCGGGCTGCTGGGCAAGGCCCGATGCGACGACCAAAGAGAAGGAGGCAAGGAGTGCAGAGGCACGGTTGACGACTTGACGCAAAGGCGATCTCCAGTGGCTGGGCTGAGCAAGGATGCTGGTGACCAGCATAGCCTGAATCGCCCCCTCCCCCGTACCGATTTGATGCAAAGTATTCAATCGATATGGCTTAGGTCCGTACCACCAGAGAGCTACTTTGCAAAGGCTACATACCCGACTACCCTACGATCCCCGGCCCTACATACTGCATCTCGTACCGCGCAAACAGCGCAGCATCCATCTTCGGACCGTTCGGCACCGCTACCGCGCGGAAGAACTCCTCCATCTTTCCCGCAGGAGTACACGTAATCAGCATCCTTGCCGGCTTCTCGCCAGTTCCTGCAAAGCAATGTGGAACCATCCGCGGCCCCAGGACGCTCTCGCCCGGCTTCACCACGGTCTCCTTGCCCGCCACCCGGAACCGGACCTCGCCCTCCAGCACATAGAACCATTCGTCCTGATAGAGATGGACATGCTCCGGAGGCCCCCCTTTGCCCAGCCCTCTGTGTTCAATCGCAAACAGGCTGCCACCCGACTCTTTCGTTCCCACACGAAACAGGATCGTGGTGAAGCCTAGTGGATGATGCTCGCCAAAACGATCCTGCCCTTCGCCCACCACATGCGCCTCACCGCTCGCTGCCAATTTCGAAGCGCCATCCCCACCCTGCCCGAGCGCCAACCTCTCCAACAGTGCCGTCGGAACCGTTGCCCCTGCCGCTTTCAAAAATGATCTCCGCCTCATCACGCACTTCTCCTTGCCTGCATTCACCGAATCGCAAAGCTGCTGCCGGAACGCATCCATCCTACGCCCGAAACTTTCTCACTTTAGCGATTTCATGCCCGAGGCGATGTTCCTTCTTCTGGAAGGAAACCTATGCGGAGACCACCCTCTTCATTAATTTTACGGAGAAGGGATGACCTGAATTGCAGTTTTGGAGCAGAGTTTTCTTGTCTGGGAAGTGGTTTGATATCTGAGACATACAGAGCGCAGCGAGTGTGGTCAAGCTCTGCGGAGGCTTGACATCGGATTTTCTGCAATTCGAACAAGAAAGATTTTTGAACGATTTGGTGAAAGCGACGGTCTTAGAGGGTGAGCAGGGGCAATCAATGGACGTAGCAGCAGAGTGGACGCGGTATGCGGAGAAGGAGCAGCCGGCTTTGAACGAAGAGAGAGCTGCCGAGGAGTTCACCGCATTGGTCGAACGGAACGCGAAGAGAATGTTTCGCGTGGCCTACAGCCTGCTTCGCAATACTCATGACGCCGAGGATGCAGTGCAGGAGGCGTTGCTGAAGCTGTACCGCACCAATGGCTGGCAGCGCATCGAGGATGAGAGGGCGTTTCTCTCGCGGACAGTGTGGCGGGTTGCGCTCGACCGGATTCCGCCGGTTCGGACGATGGAGGATGCGGCTGAAATTGAGATCGCCTCCACTCGAGCGACTCCGGAGGAGTGGGCTGCTGGAGGCGATGAGAGAGAGTTGCTGCGACGAATGATTGATGCCTTGCCGGAGGATCTGAGAAGAACTTTGATGCTGTGCGCGATCGAAGAGATGACCTCGAGCGAGGTCGCAGAGATTATGGGGATTCCCGAGGGAACGGTGCGGACGAGAGTGATGCGCGCCAAGGCTGAATTGAAGAAGAGATTCGAGGCGATGAAGGAGGTCCAGCGATGAGAGATGACATCCAGTTTGAAACTCTTCTGGACTCTGTACTGCACGAGAGTGCAAATCCTGAGCCTTCGCACTCTTTGAAGGAAACGGTGTTCTCTGCTGTCCGCACAGCGACAGCATCTTCTCCTGTAGCCGATGTGTTTGTTCTGGCGGGCGGACTTTCGAGCGAGGGCTTATTTACCTCGCTATGGAATGGAGTTCGAGAACGCATTTTTCCGCGTCAGCTTCCGCCGTTGGTGCTGGAGTCACAGCCGATTCCAGTACAGGATCGCATGACGACGGAAGGAGACTATGCTTCGACAGCGTATGCGATAGCTGTGCATGCGATGGCGATCTTTCTGATCGGATTTGTTGTACGAGCACAGATCCGTGAAGTTGAACCTGCGAAGACCGCTGTCACTCCATTGATGGCTCCAGTGCTACACGTCACCGCGAAGTTGGCTGAGCATACAGGAGGAGGCGGAGGGCAGCCGGGCGTGGCTCCGGTCAGCAAAGGACACCTCCCGAAGATTGCAGATCAACAGATCGTTCCGCCATCACAGCCTCCACTGCAACAGCCGAAGATTGCGATTGAGCCAACGATTGTTCTTGAGAACCTGAAGTTTGCAGACAACACCATGCCAAATGTCGGCATGCCCAATTCGCCGTTGCCGGGCGTCTCGATGGGAGATGGTCGAGGCACAGGAATCGGCCCGGGCAATGGACCAGGAGTAGGAAACGGAACCGGAGGCAATACTGGCGGAGGCTTGCGGCATGTAGGTGGTTCGGTGAGCAAACCTGAGGTTCTCTATATGGTTGACCCGGAGTTTTCAGAAGAGGCACGGAAAGCGAAGGTCTCGGGAGATGTAATGGTGTATCTCTGGGTTGATGAGCGGGGACTACCGTCGCATGTGCGCGTCGTGCAGGGGATTGGAATGGGATTGGATGAGCGGGCGGTGAACGCGGTGAAGCAATACAAGTTCAAACCAGCGATGGAGAATGGAAAGCCGGTAACGGTAGAGATGTATGTTCAGGTGGACTTCCATATCTTCTAAATCGCACGGGCCTAGAATTGTTGTGCCATGAAGATCGTGACCTGGAACTGTCAGCAGGCCTTCCTCAAAAAGGCCTGGCGTATCTTTGAGGATTCCCCGGATGTCGCGGTCATTCAGGAGTGCTCGAAGCGATCGGCAGAGCCGGGGCAGTTCGAAGGCTTCGCAGGGCATTGGGTCGGTAAGAATCCTCACAAAGGAATCGCGGTCTTCGTAAAAGAAGGCTGGAAAGTGCGTCCTATGGTCGAGACCAGAGGGGCTGATCCTAAATGGATCGTGCCGTTCTCGATCGAAGGCGAATACAGCTTCACCTTGATTGCAGTGTGGGCGTGCGCGATTCGAGGTAATCACCGTGCAAGTTATGTTGGCCAGATCCACAAAGCTCTGCGGTGGAGAAGGAGCTGGTTTGGAGCGGGCCCTATCGTGATGGCTGGAGACTTCAACAGCAACGCCATCCTGGATAAAAAACGCAAGAAGGCAAACCACACCACAATGGTTGACGAACTAAGAGATCGATATGGCCTTGTGAGTGCGTATCACGCGGGCTATGGGATCGAGCATGGCAAAGAAGAAACTCCTACGTTCCACCTCTACCGTCATCTTGCGAAGCCATACCACTTCGACTACATCTTTCTCCCCGAAACATGGACGGCAGGAATGTCCGTGACGATTGGCAAGCATCAAGAGTGGAGCTGCGACAGTGATCACTGCCCGATAACAGTAGAGATCGGCAACGGCCAGCTTCCTAGTCAGTAGAATGGAAGCTACATGCCAACCGTTGTTCGTTCGTATTCCAAAATCAATCTGGGTCTGGTCATCGGACCGGTCCGTCCGGATGGCTTTCACGGGCTGACGACTCTCTACCAGACGCTGGAGCTGCATGATCTGGTGACGGTCTCGGCGGCTCGCGCGGCGGAGACAAAGATTACTCTGACGACCAATGATGAGCGTGTCCCTACAGACGCGAAGAATACCTGCTGGAAGATGGTTGAGAAAGCGCTGGGCCGGTTGGATATAGCAGCCGAGGTTTCTATCCATATAGAGAAGCGACTTCCGGTACAGGGTGGCATGGGCGCCGGAAGTGCAAATGCGGCGGCGGCACTGATTGGGTTGGAACGAGAGTTGGGAGCAGCCCTACCAGGAACTGAGCGACTGCAACTGGCGGGTGAGGTGGGATCCGACGTTCCCCTGTTTCTGATTGGAGGAACGATACTGGGTCTGGGAAGGGGTGAGCTGGTCTATCCGTTTCCTGATATCCCAAGTGTTTTCTGCGTCATGGCGATTCCAGAGGTTGGGGTTTCCACCCCACAGGCGTTTCGCGACTGGGATGCTCTTGAATTGACGCAGGATAGTAAACCCGATAGACTTAAGGAGTTGAGTCTCGCTTACGCATCGTTACATGCGGAGCCAGGCACTTCCGGTATCATCCGTGGCTCGAACCCTGGAAACAAGCAGGGGGGCTCTGAGCAGGCTCAGGGCAGTCAACAGGATGATCTGGCGGAGAATACCCTTCTCTCGCTTGTCCGCACCGGGGTTGAAAACGACTTTGAACGAGTCGTCTTTCCTGTATATCCCTCCTTGCGTGAAATCAAGCGTGAATTGATGGGTACCGGCCGGAAAGCTGCGTTATACGCTGCGCTTTCGGGTTCGGGTTCGGCTCTGTTTGGACTTTACCGGTCCGAAGCGGATGCACGAGCGGCTCAACAACGCGTCCAGGACGCGGGGACCAAGGCCCTGATTACGAAGACCTTGCCCCGAAGCACGTACTGGTCGAGAATGTTTGCAGAGTGACCTCGCGGAGCCTGATTACGAAGGCCAGCGAATTACTGGGCGATCGACTAATGGTAGGTCAAGTGCCTTTGACGCACTTTGTCTAGGTTCGAATCCTAGTCGCCCAACCAACAAGGTCGTTCGCAAGCGAAGAGAGTTGAATGAGGGATTTTGCGGCAGCAACCTGCCGCCGAAGTTGAGACAGGATCTGAAATCTGCGGCCCGCAGAAAGAACGAAAGAACCGGGTCGGCCAACAGGATCAGAGAGTTTTGAAGAACGGTCTTCGAAGTTTCAAGGGTTCGCAACAAGGATTTTTGATAAAACATGGAGTCGCAACAAGGCTCCATCAGGACAACGCAGCAGGAACTATTCAAGGTCAACCAGCCTGGAGGTTTCATCGTGAACGAAAAAGACGCGACTGCAGTTCTTTCCCCTATTCGTGGTCAGGTTGAGGAAGCAGAAAACGGCTCCCAACCTGGACCGGCTCAAACCAAGTCAGCGGAAAAGAAGCGCGCTCCGCGGACCAGTGAGAATAAGCGCATGAAGATTTTTTGCGGATCGTCGAACCCCGCGCTGTGCGAGGAGATCTGCAAATTCGTTGGAGTTCCGGTAGGCGAGGCCCGCCTGCAACGGTTCTCTGACGGAGAGGTTCACTTTCAGCTGCTCGAGAACGTTCGCGGTGCGGACGTCTTTCTTGTGCAGCCGACGTGCTACCCGGTGGATCAGCATCTTGTAGAGCTGCTGATCATGATGGACGCGCTGAAGCGTGCCTCCGCCGGACGGATTACGGTTGTGATTCCGTACTACGGCTACGCCCGGCAGGACCGCAAGGACCGTCCCCGCGTGGCGATCACGTCGAAGCTGGTTGCCGATCTGCTGACAACGGCGGGAGCAAACCGCGCGTTGTTTGTCGATCTGCATGCAGCGCAGATACAAGGTTTTTTCAATATTCCGGTGGACCACCTATTCGCCAGCCCGGTGCTGGTGAGCTACTTCCGGGATATGAACCTGCCGGACCTGACGGTGGTTTCGCCCGATGCCGGCGGCGTAGAACGCGCAAGGTTCTTCGCTAAGAAGTTGGATTTGCCGTTGGCCATCGTGGATAAGCGGCGGACCGACATTAACGTAACCGAGGTGATGCACGTCATCGGCGATGTAAAGGGCCGGACCTGCCTGATCCTCGACGACATTATCGATACGGCCGGAACACTGGTGAAGACGGCCGATGCCCTGCTGGATCAGGGCGCGAAGAAGGTTTATGCGTGCGCCACGCATCCGGTGCTCTCGGGCCCGGCGATTGAGCGCATCGCGGAGTCACGGTTGGAGGAAGTTATCGTGACCAACACCATTCCCCTCCGTGAGGAGGCGAAGAAGGTGGGCAAGATTAAGGTGCTTTCCATCGCCGGTCTTCTGGGCCGCGCGATCGAGAGTATCCACATGGAGACGAGCGTCAGCTCGCTCTTCAACTAGTTGTTCGTTGCTGGCTGTTCGTTGTTAGTTGAAGTACAAATCAAGCGGCAGAGCCGCGAAGGGAGCGAGGCTCAACCTCGTGCCCGAAAGGAAAGTAGATATGGCAGCAGTTGAAGCAGTCGTCGCCACTCCTCGCGAGGGCAAGTTTAATAAGAATGCGGCTCGCCGCGTTCGTGTCGCAGGCAAGATTCCCGCGGTGGTCTACGGAGCAGGCAAGGACGCCGTCGCCGTTACGGTCGATCCCAAGGTCATTACGAAGATTCTGCACTCGGAGTCGGGCCACAACACCATCTTCGACCTGAGCGTCGAAGGCGCGGGAGTGACCAAGGCCATGATCGTCGATTGGCAGCATGAGCCTATCAAGGGCAAACTGCTCCACATCGACCTGAAGCGTATTGCGATGGACAAGCTCATGCGCGTCTCGGTTCCGGTGCAGCTTGTGGGCACAGCAACCGGCGTCAAGAACCAGGGCGGCATCCTCGAGCATGTTCTACGCGAGGTCGAAATCGAGTGCCTCCCAGGCGATATTCCGGGCCACATCGACGTGGACATCACCGGCCTGGAACTCCATGGCGTTGTGCGTATCGCTGACCTGCCTCACTCGGGCAAGATCAAGTTCCTGGGCGATGAGGACGCAACCGTTGCGCACGTCACCATCATTAAGGAAGAGGCTCCGGCTGAGTCTGCCGAGGCCGCTCCGGCTGAGCCTGAGGTCGCGAAGAAGGGCAAGACCGAAGCTGCCGAAGCTGCTCCGGCAAAGAAGTAGGAACGAGAGCCTAGAGAAGAGCACTAGGCAGGAGTTGGAGAACGCGGCGTGAAGTTGATTGTCGGACTCGGGAACCCCGGGATTGAATATCAGTTCACGCCGCATAACGCCGGGTTTCTGGCCATCGATCGCATCGCGGAGGATTGCGGTGTTGTCGTCAGCAACCGGCGAGGAAAGGCGCTGACGGCGAAGGCCAGGCTTGCAGGACAAGAGGTTCTGCTGGCTAAACCCGAAACCTTCATGAACCTGAGCGGGCTTTCGGTTGCCGCCCTGGTGAACGAACTCGGCATTGAGAACGTCGCGCAAGACGTGATCGTGATCTATGACGAGCTGGCCTTTCCCATGGGCCGCTTCCGCATTGCGGAACGCGGTTCGGCGAATGGGCACAACGGGATCAAGTCGATCCTGGGCGCGCTCGGAACAGAAGATTGGCTGCGCATCCGCATCGGGGTTGGAAAGCCCGCGCTGGAGGATGGCAGAGAGGTTAAGGCGGGAGGCAGGGACTATCTGCTGACGCCGATGCGCAAGCAGGAGCTTGCGACGCTGGATGAAGTGCTCGATCGCGTGAAGCTGGCGGTCGAAACGGTACTGACAAAGGGTGTCAGTACTGCGATGAATGAGTTCAACCGTCGTGAGGAGAAGGATTCCAGCGACGGGAAGTAGAAAACGCAGTAGATTCCATACCGGCTCAGCAGATCAACGCAGAGCGGTGCGAAGCAGAACTTCGCAGAAAGAAGTGAACGTATGAGCCGTAAATATGAAGTGATGTACATCGTCCGTCCGGACCTGGAAGAGGCAGACCTCGACAAGCTGGTTGAGGGTTTTGAGAAGAACGTCACCGATGGTGGCGGCGAAGTTGTCTCCACCGAGAAGATGGGCCGTCGTCGCCTGGCCTACACGGTGCGCAAGTTCAACGACGGTATCTATGTGCTGATGACGATCATCGCTCCCGGAGCGTTGGTGGGAGAAATCGAGCGCCGTCTGCGCGTCTCCGAACAGGTGATCAAGTTCATCACCGTCCGCATCGATGAGGAAGAGAAGCGTCTGTCCAAGATCAAGGCCATTCGCGACACGAAGGTTAAGCGCAGCACTTCGACCGAGAGTGGAGAACCCGCCCCCGCTGAGGCAGCTCCTGTAGAACCCGCCGCCGTTTAGGATTGCGGCCGCAATAAGTTCTGCGTTGCCATGAGGCATCGCAAATTGACAACGAACCGCCTCGAACCGCTTCCGTACCGCCCGCAAGGGCAGCATGTCCAAAGACACCACCGCGTGGCTGGAGCGACAAAAGGCCCAACGAAAAGAAGAGAGGAATTCAACCCATGGCTGACGAAACTACCAGCACACCATCTCCTGAACAAACTTCCCGTCCTGCTTCTGGCGCAGGTCGTCCGGCTCGACCCGCCGGCGCTCCCGGTGCGGGCGGCCCTGGCGGACGCAAGTTCTTCCGCCGCAAAAAAGTCTGCAAGTTCTGCACCGAGAAGATCGAAGCCATCTCCTACCGCGATGTTCGCCTGCTGCAGGGCTTTGTCGCCGAGCGAGGCAAGATCGTTCCGCGCCGTCTGACCGGCGTTTGCACGCGCCATCAGCGCCACCTCTCGCTGGCGATTAAGCAGTCGCGCAACATCGCCCTGCTTGCCTTTGCCACGCGCTACTAACTTTTTGCAGGCCGCCCCTGACATACGGCCTGAGAACGAATTGGAGATTGCAATGGAAGTCATTCTGAAGGAAGACATCAACAAGCTCGGCCATCGCGGCGACGTCGTCAAAGTCGCTGAGGGCTATGGGCGTAACTACCTGCTGCCGCAGAAGCTCGCAATTGAAGCGACCAAGGCAAACAAGGCCGTGATCGAGCAGATGAAAGCCTCGGCCCTTCGCAAGTCCGCGAAGGAGAAGGTCGACGCCGAGGGACTTTCCAATCAGCTCGGCGAAGTCGAACTGATCTTCGAGCGCAAGGTGGGCGAGCACGACCACCTGTTTGGCTCGGTGACCTCGAGCGACATCGCGCACGAGCTCGAGGCCAAGGGCTACACCATCGATCGCCGTAAGATCGCGCTCGATGAGCCCCTCAAGAGCCTGGGCGAGTACCACGTTCCGGTGAAGCTGCACCGCGAAGTCACCAGCCACGTAAAGGTTGTCGTCAAGAGCGACCAGCCCGAGGCCGAGGCAGTACAGGCTCCTGCTGTTAGCTAATTCGGCAGATAACGAGAAAACAAGAGCGGAGCCATAAGGCTCCGCTCTTGTTTTAGTTATCACTGGCATTGAGTGAATGCCAGGGTTCCCACAGAAATGGAGAAGTTGTTCGACAGCGCATAGGCCTGCGTCTTCTGCTCAGAGGGTGAGCAATTCATCTGGCCACCCGAAGAGCTCACAAAGGCTATACCGTCTACAACATATGTAGCCAGAGGGGCGCTCTGTGTCAACGTCACTCCGCTGGACGAATAGGTACCGACGTAGGAACCGCCGGCTGGAAGCGTCATTGTGTAGTTCACACAATCCCCACCCGCTCCACAGCTGGTCGACGACTGCGTTGACAGGGACAACGTGGCCGAGTGCTGCGTTGCTGTCGGAAGCAGCGGAATGGTGTAGGTGGCGGCCTGCGTCGCCGTTCCCACAGTCTCCAATGCACTCAATGCAACATCGACAACAGTACCGGCGTTCACGCTGTTCTCTGAAGTAACAGCTCCTTGAAGAGTTGCGCTACCCTGCGTTCCCACAGTTGCGACGTACAGATTGACATTGCCAGTCGTCTCTCCGTTGGTAATGGAGGTGACAATGGATGGCTGGTACGCTATTCCGTCCGAACGTACGCCGACGATCACAACGTCGTAAGTTCCTGCTGGAATCGGGCAGAAGACGAAGCTACCATCAACGTTTGCCAGCGTGGACATCACGATACGGTCTACACCGGTAGCATCCTTCTGCTCCAAAGCGACTAATACGGTGCCATTTACAGGGCTGCCGGTCGTTTTGTCGAGCACTTTACCGTTAATCGATGTAGAGGTTGTACTGACTTCTCCTGCATGGAGCACCGGCTTCAGGCGAAACTGTCCGTTGCCATTCTGCACAATGGACGCACACGTATCGAAATCAATATTGAGATCCTTGGTCTGCCCCGCCGTGACATTAAAGCCACCTGAGGCAATCTGGCCGGAAGGAATCTTCAGACCTGTTTTGGTCTCGCTCGAAAGCTGAAGTGTATGCACGCTATTGTCTGAGGCCAAAATGACACAATTCGCTGAGTTGCCACAGGGACTATTGGCAATAGTGGTGTTGTTGTCGGCAAGAATCAATCGAATCTGCTGATAATTTCCTGCCTGGAGTTGCTGGACATCTCCAAGTGTTGCCAGAAAACAATTATTACTCGCCTGTCCGAGAAGGTCGATCTGTTGAGGTTGTTTCGAGAGATTAGGAGTCAGATCCTTCCAACCTGAGTCGCTATTTCCTGCGGTGGAACTAACGTTCGCCTGAACATCAGTAATGGTTACGTACACATGAGAAAACGGGCCACTTGGGCCCGCACATGTTGCCGGATCGCTAATGCTGACCTTCACCATTCCTGTCCCGGTACCTGAAGAAGAACTGTCACCACAAGCTAGAATTCCTACTCCGGCGACGGTAAAGCTTACTACCAGGAAAAAAGCCCAAATTTTGCTTTTCATTTTTTTCGTTTCGCACAGAAACTGCGATACGCCTCCATTTGTTGGGATTTACTCCAACCGAAGAGACATCCAAAGCCTCTATGCAAACAAACCACAGGGAAACATGACTGCAAAAAATTGCAATGGCGCAAAAAATACTACACCCATTTATAACAACAATTAAACTAAATAAGTTGCCTTCTGCGTGGAAAGATGTATCGGAGATACTCTCAAATTATCAAGATAACTTATTGCTAACAAAGGGTATCTGCGTGGCATTTCGACCAGAATCGCACTCTATCCCAAATTCAGCGTTCACTAGACGTTGAACTTGAAGAATAGGATGTCACCGTCCTTCACAACGTACTCTTTGCCTTCCGAACGTAGCAGGCCCTTCTCTTTGACGGCCTGCTCGCTGCCGTATTTGAAGAGGTCGTCGCAGGAGTAGCAATCAGCTTTGATAAAGCCGCGCTCGAAGTCTGAGTGGATCACTCCAGCAGCTCCGGGAGCTTTCGTTCCCCTACGAATAGTCCAGGCACGGACCTCTTGCACGCCGGAGGTAAAGTAAGTAATCAGGTCGAGCAGTCGATAAGCCGAGTGAATCAGCCGGTTAAGTCCCGGCTCCTTGAGGCCGACCGATTCGAGGAACTCCGTACGCTCCGCTGGCTCAAGCTGGGCAATTTCGGCCTCGAGTGCGCCGCAGATGCGAACGACCTGCGACCCCTCTTCAGCAGCACGCTTTTCGACGGCCTCGGTGTAGGCGTTGCCGGTTGTCAAAGCTGCTTCATCCACGTTCGCAACATAGAGCTGCGGCTTTGCTGTGATGAGGAAGAGCTCTCGCGCGGCGGACCATTCGTCATCGGTCAGGTCGGCGGTGCGAGCAGGCTTCCCTGCTTCCAACGTTGCCTTCAACTTCGCCACTGCAGATGCCTCGGCCTTGATCTTCGGATCCTGTGTGTTGCGGGCCATCTTCTCGACACGCTGCGAGCGCTTCTCGACGGTATCGAGATCGGCCAGCATCAGCTCAGTGTTGATGACGTCGATATCATTCAATGGGTTTACAGATCCGGCGACGTGGACGACTTCGGGATCGTCAAAGCAGCGCACCACGTGCGCGATGGCATCGGTGGCACGGATGTGACCGAGGAACTGGTTGCCGAGCCCTTCGCCTTTGCTGGCTCCCTGTACCAGACCGGCGATGTCGATGAACTCCATCGTGGTGGGGACCGTCCGGTTCGGAACGACGAGTTTAGTGATCTGATCCAGCCGTTCATCCGGTACAGTCACGGTGCCGGTGTTGGGATCGATGGTACAGAAGGGATAGTTCGCCGCCTGGGCCTTGGCCGAGGTAAGGGCGTTGAAGATGGTGGACTTGCCCACATTGGGCAGCCCGACGATTCCACAGTTCAAAGGCAAGGGAGTTCCTCTATTCCGTCGAGCGCATTCGGCTCAAAAAAGGTGTCTCTTACAGGATAGTCGATCGAGGTGGATTTACGCCTGACGATGGGCTTTGAAGCGCCGTACCTTCATACGATTTCCGCAGATCTTCATATCGCACCAGCGGCGCGTGTGGTTTTTAGTGGTATCGAGAAACAGCCAGCGGCACTCCAGATTGGCGCAGGCGCTGACTCGCTGCGCGGCTTCGGCAATCAGCAGCTCGGAAGCAGACTGAGCCAACAGCCAGAGTGGAAGCTGCAACTCCGAATCCTCACCCGCAGACCAGGACAATTCAAAACGAGACTTATTCCAGCGGAGCCTGCGATTGGTCTGCGCCATGTGGAGATACTGGTCGAGCTTGAGGGTCGCAGCGACTGGAGGCACAACTCCATCGACCAGCGCATAAAAGACCTGCGCCATCGCCTCACGCAATTCAATCGCGCGACGAAAGACCTGCGCCGGATCGTTTTCTGTCGAAGAACGGCGCAGACGGCGATGCTGCTCTGCCGTAAGCAGATTGGCCTGTGCCGCGAAACGCAGAAGGTCGGAGTAATCGGCCAGCAACTCCTCCGATCCGGATTCACGAAAACGCCAGTCCAGCGTATTCACAAAATCCAGGACGGGGTGGCTGGCGACGAGCTCAAATGGTTTCGTCACTCTTCTTCTGGGTAACCTCCAAAAGCATCTTTACAGGTTAGCTAGAGACTGTAAAGATGGTAACCATCTATGTCGAATTTGATGGTTAGCACTTCAGAACGAAAAAAATCTATTGACCTGGGAGTGCTTCTCGCTTTTCTGGCGATCTACATCCTCTGGGGCACGACGTTTCTTGCCATCCGAATCGCCGTCGCAGAGGTCCCGCCGTTATTTGCGGCAGGAACGCGCATGTTCGTTGCCGGAACCGTGCTCTTCGGCTGGATGCTGGCAAAGGGCACGCCATGGCCGAACGCACGTCAATGGAAGAGTCTGGCACTGATGGGCTCCCTGATGTTCGTGTTGGACTATGGCTTACTGTTCTGGGCTGAAAAGTCTGTCCCCTCGGGAATTGCGGCTGTTCTATCGGCAACAGTTCCGCTGATGACGATTGCTCTGGAGATCTTCGTCTTCCGGATGCAGCCGTTTCGCTGGAGCCTAGTAAGTGCAGTAATCCTGGGTTTTGGTGGCGTCGGCGTACTGATGATGCCGGATGCGCGCCAACCGCTGCCAGTCCTGCCGTGTGTCGCCATTCTGGTCGGAACGGCAGGGTGGTGTCTTGGCACGGTGTTGAGCAGGAAGCTGACGCTTCCGGAATCTCGCCCCATGACTTCAGGCGGTGCGATGATGATCGGCGGTGCAGTGCTGCTGTTGCTGTCGGCGGGGTTTGGTGAACTTCATCCGTGGCCACATGTTTCGCTCAGGGCAGCATTGGCAATCGGTTATCTGATTACCTTTGGATCGTTGCTGGCATTTACGGCTTATGTGTGGCTTGTGCAGAAGATGCCGGCGAGCACAGTCTCCAGCTATGCGTATGTAAACCCGGTTGTAGCTGTGGCCCTGGGATACTTCGTTGCCGGGGAAGCGATTACGCCACGAATGGCGATGGGAGCGGCGCTGGTACTGGTGAGCGTATTTCTAATTCTGCGAGCCAAGAAGTAATCTCGTTATGCGGCAAAACAACCTCTGCCGTAAGCATCTAAAGTAAACGAGATTTGGCCCTGATCTTTTGAATGAGGAAGAACCATGGCACACGAGAACTCGCACGACCTGGAGCGGTTTCTGGCGGCCCAGGAAAACGTCTACGACCAGGCTCAAGCTGAGTTGCGTGCGGGCAAAAAACGCAGCCACTGGATGTGGTTTATCTTTCCGCAGATCCAGGGGCTTGGGTCGAGCGAGATGGCGGAGCGTTATGCCATCTCTTCCCTAGAGGAAGCGAAGGCCTACCTGGAACATCCCATCCTCGGAACAAGGCTTCGAGAGTGCACAGGTATTGTCCTCAATCTGGAAGGAAAGACAGCTATCGAGATCTTCGGATATCCAGACGATCTGAAATTCCATTCGAGTATGACGTTGTTTGCACATGCGGCAAGCATGTCGGAAGAGGACCTGATCTTCAGCCGGGCGCTGGACAAATATTTTGTGGGCAAAGAGGATGCTGCGACCATTACCTGGATTTGAACGAGTCGGGACATCGCAGATATGTCAACCGATAGATGAATGCGGGGATTTCTCGATTGCGCGATCGAAATGACACCTGGGCAAGGGCGCAACCGCAGATCCTTCGACTTCAATTTGGCGCGCTAAAGCACACCAAATTCCGCTCAGGATGACACATTGTGAATAGACGATCGAATCTGTCGATACACCCTAGGTGGTTGTCTGTGCGCGGCGCAGCTCCTCTGAGAGCAGGATGGCATCGGCGATCTCGCGCATGGACTTACGACGCTGGCGGCTCTCGCGATGCATCATCTGGTAGGCCTCGTCTTCGCTGAGCGAAAGATCGCGTTGCAGGATGCTCTTGGCGCGATCAACTGCCTTCCGGGTTTCGAGCCGGTTGGCAAGCTGAGCGTTTTCCGTCTCCAGGCGAGCCCGCTCGATCTCGGCCCCCACGAGCGCTCCAAGCGTGGAGAGTAGACGAACCTCGTGCGTTGTATGCCGATAGGGCAATCGATGCTGCAGGTTAATGACGCCAACGACGCGTCCGGCGCACATGATGGGCGTGCAAAGCATGGCTTCAAAGTGATCTTCCGGCAGCCCTTTGAATGCCTTGAAGCGAGGATCGTTCGATGCTCCAGATGCGAGTGCGACCGGTTGACGATGCTTGGCAACCCATCCGGTAACTCCCTGCCCGATCTGAATATCGATCTGATCAACCAGATCGGCATGAGGGTTTTTGGAGGCGCGCATGACGAGGTTGTCGCCCTCAAGCACATAGATGAAGCAGGAATCGCATGGAATCACGCCTGAGATAAAGCTGACGATGCGATCGAGTACAAGATGAAGAGAGTCGGCCGCGGCGATACGGCTGCTAATCTCGTGAAGAAAGTCGATCTGGGCCAAACCATCGCGGAATCCAGCCATGGTCGGGGTGGAAGGAGCAACGCGGCGCACGGATTTTGGAGTCTCTTCGGCCTCAACGGTCTCGGCAATGACACCTTCAATCCTGCGATTGCGCTTTTCTTCCCGCAGACGAACAGAGTATTGCGCAGCTTCATTGACCAGAAAGCCCATCTTGGGCCGAGAAGGCTCAAAGTCTGGTTGGATTTCATAGTGTGCTAGCTCTTCAGAGGTTGTCGGGCCGATCGAGAGGATCACGATGGATTGCAACGCTTCAGGCAGTTGATCAGCGACTCCCATCTGTTCAGCGACTTGAAATAGATGGATGACCTGTACGGCAGTCATAAACAGAACGACATCGATCGAACCATTAAGGAGTCCTGAGACAGCCTCGCGCAGAGGTTGCAAATCTTCGGGTAACGCCCACTGATAGACAGGAACCTTGGCGAGACTTTGGCAGCGGCCGCTGAGCTCGGTCAGAAGCTCGGGGTTCGAGGCGCCGTATTCCTGAAGGACAACGTTCATCTGTGCAAGGGAGTCACCATACTTTGCATCGATGGCTTGTAACATCTCTCGCCAAGTGCTCGGCTCTTCGGAGACAACGTGCACAGGAATCTTAAGTTCACGTAAGGCTGTCGCAGGTTTCGCTCCACGAGCGGCAATCTTTACGTTGCGAAGAGCGGCGAGGAATTCCTCGCGGTCGAACCGCTCCTGAACAACGTTGAGAAGAGTGCGAACGCCAACTCCAGTAAGAAAGATGATGAGGTCGTAGTCTCCACGCAACAGACCAGCAGCAAACTCGAGCGCAGCCTCGTTGGACTCGAGACCGATCTCGCGCATCGAAGGCACGACGATGGCCTCGCCGCCATAAGTGCGAATCAGCTTTTCGACTTCTTTCGCACGGCGGGACTCCAGGGAAAGGACACGGAGCCCCTTGAAGCTTGCATGCGCCACGCTTCCTCCAATCCAGGATCATCAAGGGTTATTTCCGCTGCGTCGTGGCAACAGCGCTCGCGCAAGGGCAGGGCAGCGAGCAAGAAGATATTTAAATTTTAGCCGCAGCGTATCCGCGAGGCAACGCGAAACCTTTTTGCCTCCGGGAAACATCGCGCCTTACAGGCGATCAGAAGGTTAAACGGCTGGTCAGCACAAGACCGTGGTTATAGCTGTGGTACTGTGAGGTGGCGATCTGCATTCCGCCACCAAAGACAATTCCAAGCCTGTCTCTGGGATTCTCACGCAGCTTGATACGGCTGACGATCAGGCCAAGGGTCAGGAAGGTCTGGTTTCGTCCATCGTTTGGTCCGCCGCGATAGAAGCTGGAGTTTACCTCGAGTTCGGGCCAAAAGTATTTGCCTACTTTGTATTGCGCCACAGTGTTCCAAGAGATCGTGCGGCCGATTGTCCGCACAGAACTAGTGGGCAGAACACCGCCGAGGGCAGACTGGATCACCAACTTGCCAAAGCCTTTGCCGCCAACCACGGTCGGAGTCAACGTAGAGACGGCTGTTCCGTTTTTGTAGCTTCCGGTAGGAACCGAGAAGGCCATCTGCACGGCGGTGGAGTAGTTGCCACCTTCATTACGAGCGAACATGCGGTATTTCGCAACAAAAGATAGATCACCTGCTCCATCTTTAGCACTGGAGTTGTGCTGAATGTAAGGTGGCAGGTTGATGTCGACCTCCGTACGGGCAAAAGGGATGAAGTTGACTCCTTTGCCGTTGTCATAATTCCAAGTGGTTGTATGAGTGGAGGTGTACTGGCGCACAAAATCCACGCGCGCCAGTTGAACAATGACCGCAGACGGCGAAACCACAGGAATAGGCCAGCCGGGCTGTTTGGCAGAGGTTGAGCGAACGCGATCCTGCCAGGCATGGAAGAAGCCGGATTGTGCAGAAACCAAAGGACTGCCGAACACAAAAGCAAGACACACGACAGCGGCTGATTTAAACATGAGAATCCTCCGAAGGGTGATGGGAACAACATCCGCTGAAGTACAGAGGAGTTTGACCTGCCTTGATGAGGGAGGATTTCGCGGGGAATCACTTCCTTCGAGGCACGCAAAACGCAGGCTCACAGGAGCTTTTCTTTAGACGGATGTTGTATTTGGGACAAAGCTCCCGTCCACACTGGGTGGTATCCGGAGAGCCTGGCCGCATCCACTGACACTTCAAGGTGTCAAATTGAGAGAGAAGGGGTGTTGGTATCGTGCCATGTCTTTTGTGTCACGACAAGGCACAAATTCATCGTCATTGAGAAATTCACTTGCGGCCAGGGGGATTTGCTTCTAGTATGCAGATACGCCCACTGATGGCGTGATTAAAGCGGTTTGCACCTTCGGATGTGCGAGCGGCTTTCCCGGTTCTTCTTTCCTTTTCTTTCAAGCTCCCTGAAGAGCACTGATGATGGTTCGCGGTCTCATGACCTGCGATGCCCTTTTCGGCCTGCGCATCTTCGTGATCGCGCCCTGCACCTTAGGAGCTTGTAACGTGAGCCTCGGCACTACGATCAATCCGTCGGATTTTACCGAAGAGCAGAAGCAGTATCTGCAAGGCTTCTTCACCGGCGTTGCGCAACGACCTATGCCGTTTGTGGGGCACACCGCTGACGGCTTGATTACAGCAGATCGATCTTCCGGGCTTCCAAACGAGGCAGCAGCTGTCGAAACAGAAGAGATGTGGTTCGAGACTCCCGTCTCAGATATCTGCAAAGAAGAGCGCTGGAAACGCGAGCAGGATCCCTTTGCGATATGGGACAGAGTGCTTGCATACAACAATCAAAACCTTGCTCCAACAGAAGACGATCGCTTCCGTTTGAAATATTACGGTCTGTTCTATGTCGCTCCTGCGCAGGACTCGTTCATGCTGCGACTTCGCATTCCAGGAGGTGTGCTACAGGCCCATCAGTTTCGCGGGCTGGCAAAGCTCACGGAGGGCTATGGCTCGGGGCGCGCTGATCTAACTACGCGCAGCAATATTCAGATTCGTGAGCTTCAGCCGCGCGATATCGTGCGCGTGTTGCACCAAGTGCAGTCGCTGGGTCTATCGTCTCGCGGCACTGGTGCTGACAACATCCGCAACATTACAGCCTCGCCCATCACGGGACTCGACCCACAGGAGTTGATCGATGTTGCTCCATTGGCTGAGGCAATGCAGGCTTACATTACGAACTCACGCGATATGTATGAACTTCCGCGCAAGTTCAATATCGCTTTCGATAACGGTGGGGCGATCTCAACTGTGGTCGATACGAACGATATCGGCTTTGCGGCAATACGGATTGGAGAGGGCCACAGCGTTCCTGCTGGAGTTTACTTCCGCGTACTTCTCTGCGGCATTACTGGGCATCGCCAGTTCGCGACAGATTGTGGTCTGTTGCTTCGGCCAGAGGAGATCGTCGCGGTAGCTGCCGCAATGGTAAGAATATTTCTGCGACATGGCGATCGCACCAATCGTAAGAAGGCTCGCCTAAAATACCTCGTTGACGAGTGGGGGACGGAACGGTTTCTGCAGGAGACGGAGAAGCTGTTGGCGTTCCCATTGATTCGTGTTCCGCTCGCGGAATGCGAGCCGCGCCGACCAATTGATCGTACGGCGCACCTGGGGATCCATCCGCAATCGCAAGCTGGACTTCATTACATTGGCGTGTCCGTTCCTGTTGGACGGCTTCCTGCAGAACAGATGCGGAAACTTGCGGAGATTGCCGAGCGATTCGGGAATGGCGAGCTTCGTCTGACGGTCTGGCAGAACATCCTCATTCCGAACATTTCCGCTACGTCGATTGAGGCTGCTTGCCAAGCGATCCGCGATGCTGGGCTTGATATCGAGGCTGGAACTGTGCTGAGCGGGACCGTTGCATGCACTGGAAACAAGGGCTGTCGTTTTGCTGCAGCAGATACGAAAACACATGCGGTTGTGTTAGCCCGCCATTTGGATGAGCGATTCCCGATTCTCGATCAGCCGGTCAATCTTCATGTCACGGGATGTCATCATTCGTGCGCCCAACACTACATCGGCGACATCGGCCTGATGGGAGTGAAGGTAGGGGGCGAAGAAGGATATCAGGTTTTGATTGGCGGAGGATCCGATCAGGACCAGGGAATGGCCCGCGAACTGATCTCGTCGATTCAGTTCAAGGACCTCGCGCCAAAACTCGATGGGCTTTTTGAAGCGTATATTGCGCAGCGAAAAGCCGGCGAGACTTTTCTGAATTTCACGCGAAGACACGATATCGAAGCGCTGCGGTTGTTCTGCGGACTGGAGGACAAATAATCATGCAGACTGTTCCTTTTATTCCAGACAACGCTCCTTTTACTCCTGAGCAACGAAGGTGGCTCAATGGCTTCCTGGCGGGTTTATATTCCTCTGCACAAATTGCGAGCCCGGCGGTCGATCCTCCGCCTTCGCTGAAGATCGCCGTGTTGTATGGATCGCAGTCGGGCACAGCAGAAGGACTTGCGCGTAAGGTTGCGAAAGAGCTGAAGGCAAAGGGACATGTAGCATCACTACATTCGTTGGAGGGCTATACCCCAGCCTCGCTGCTTGCAGAAAGCTATGCAGTCATAATTGCCAGCACCTACGGAGAGGGTGAGGCTCCTGATAACGCACGCCCCTTCTACGAGCAGCTCTGCCTGGAGCACTTTCCTTGCTGCGGAAACCTTTCGTACGCGGTGCTTGCGCTTGGAGACTCCAACTACGAACAGTTCTGTAAGTTCGGGGTCGATCTTGATAGCAAACTGGCATCGCTTGCAGGTACGCGACTCTGCGAGCGAGTAGATTGCGACGTCGATTTAGACGAAAGCTTTGCACAGTGGAAAAGCATATTGTTTGCTCGCCTGGATGAGATTGTTGCTGCGCGACCCTCTCATTCGCCCATAGCAGCGATGCCAGGCTTACTCCCTTCTGCAAGCAAGAAGGAGATCGCTCCATCACATACGCGAGAGAATCCCTTTCTCGCTCCACTCGTTGAGAAACGTCCACTGACTCACGATGTATCAAGCAAACTGACTTTGCATCTGGCATTCAACATCAGCGACTCCAATATCCGGTATGAAGCGGGGGATGCCTGTGGCGTAATACCACGAAACGACCAGCTTTTAGTAGACGAGATTCTTCATTTGCTGAGCTTCAGTGGTTCCGTGCCTGTGCAGCTGCCAAAGGGCGGAACTGCAACTTTGCAGGATGCGCTTCTCGGCCATCTCCAGATCTCATGTCTTACACGAAAAGTCGTAGAGGCCTACGCAACGATCGGAAGATGTAAAGACCTCTTTGCTCTTTTAGCACCGGGGCAGCAGGAGAACCTCGGCAGCTATCTGTATGGCCGTGGGCTGATCGATCTGCTGTATGACTATCCTGGAGTACTGCGCGACCCTGCTGATCTTATCGCGATGCTGCCGCGACTGGCTCCGCGCCTTTATTCAATCTCGTCGAGCCCCTCTGCTCACGCGGGAGAGATCCACACAACGGTGGCGGTTGTTCGCTACCACGCGCATAATCGCGATCGTGGGGGAGTCTGTTCGACGCTGTTTGCAGATCGCACCGATCCAGGCGAGGCTCTTCCGGTTTACATCCAGCCCAACAAGCGGTTCCGGCTCCCTACAGATTCCACCGCTCCAATCATTATGATCGGCCCAGGTACGGGGATTGCTCCCTTCCGTTCATTCCTACACGAGCGGCGCGCCACTGGAGCTTCAGGACGCAACTGGCTCTTCTTTGGCGAACGCACCGCCGCAAGCGACTTTCTATATCGCGAAGAGCTGGAGAATATGAAAAAAGATGGCCATCTTACCCGGCTCGATCTAGCTTTCTCCCGCGATCAGGAACGCAAGATCTATGTACAAAACCGAATGATGGACCAGGCTTCGGAGTTTTGGAAGTGGCTCGAAGACGGAGCCAGCATCTATGTCTGCGGAGATGCTTCCCGCATGGCAAAAGATGTGGACACAACCCTGCACACTATCGTTGAACAGCAGGGGCGCCACAGTACTGAGGATGCAATGGAGTATGTGCAGCAACTGAAAGAGCAACACCGATATCACCGTGACGTTTATTAATTTTTCCAATTCAAGCTAATTCTCCAGGAACCGAAGCTATGCCGCTCCCGCTCCACGAACTCGCAGTCTCTGACGCAACGAATGCGATCGTGCGCCTGACGGAGAACGGCCTGGAGTTCGGTAATGCGCAGGCGGAGATTACGACTTCATTGATTCCGGCACGCTCTCTCGGACCTGGTGAACAATATCGATTTCACTTCAACATGACGAAGTGCATCGGCTGTCGCTCCTGCGAGGTTGCCTGCAATGAACAAAATGGAAACCCTTCCGACATTCGCTGGCGAAGAATTGGTGAGATCGAGGGCGGCTCATGGCCAAACACCTCTCGGTTTTACCTTTCGATGGGTTGCAATCACTGCTTGTCTGCGGACTGCCTGCGCGGATGCCCTGTGAATGCCTACAAAAAGGATCCTGTCACGGGCATTGTCCTTCACTCGGCGGAGGCTTGTATTGGATGTCAGTACTGCGTGTGGAATTGCCCATACTCTGTACCTCAGTTCAATGCAGAGCGTGGTGTCGTGGGCAAGTGCGACATGTGCCATGGCCGTCTGACTGATGGGCTGGAGCCGGCCTGCGTCAACGCCTGCCCGGAGAACGCAATTGAGATCGAGATTGTCGATCAGCTGGAATGGCGCAGCGATTATGCGGCGGCGAATGCTCCGGGGATGCCGAGTGCGGGCCATACCATCTCTACGACACGCATTACCTTACCCGAAGGGGCGACCTCAACACTGGAACGCGTCGATATCGAGACTCTTCGCACCGAACATCCACACTGGTCGCTGGTCTGGATGACATCCCTGATCCAGCTCTCGGTCGGCACGCTCGCTGCGACACTGCTTGCGAGCCATGCAGACGCAATTGCACTATCACTGATTCTCCTGCTAACTGTTTTCACGCTGAATATCTCTGTATTTCACCTTGGACGTCCTGCCTATGCATGGCGCGCTCTCAAGATGTGGCGACGTTCGTGGCTCTCGCGTGAGGTGCTCCTCTTCGGAATTTTCTTTGTCTCGCTGACACTGCTAACAGTCGCTTCATGGTTCGCAACAGTTCACGCTGTACGACTCGCAGCGACAATTCTTTCCTGCCTGGGTCTCTTCGCTTCTGTGGTTGGAGTCGCTGGCATCTTTGCCAGCGCGCGAATCTATCTGGTTCCTGCGCGGCCCGCATGGAATACACTTCACACACCCATCGATTTTCTTCTAAGCTCTGCTCTCCTTGGCTGCGCTACGGCACCGCTTCTGCTTGGCTCCTCAGTGGCCATTGGTGATCTCTTCCATGCTTATGTGATTACAGGCAGGGCCAATTCTGGTTTTCCGGTCCTGCCGCTCATTCTCTCCTCTGCGCTTTGGACCTTGAATCATATTGTGAGGGCAGTTCGACTCCATCGTTCAGCAACTTATGAATGCCGGGCATCAGCCTCGCTACTGAATACCTATAACCTGCGGGGAACCTTTCTGGTCTCCTTCGCGTTTGTCGGTCTCGCCGTTCTGTTTTCGTTAGCTGGACAACCGATACTTGCTCTTCCTACTGCTTTAGCTGGAGTGATTTCAGCTCGATACCTCTTCTTTGTCTCTGTGGTTCCGCTGAATATGGCTCTCACCTTCGTCAGGCGGGTACACGCATGACGACACTGATTCAACTCATGAAGCGATTTGCCGGGATCGACACTCGTCGTGAAGAGTACGCGTACGCGAAAGACCCCGTCTTTGGACACATCTCTCAGTCACGTATTGCGGAACGATGGGTGAAGACAACCTGCGGTTACTGCTCTGTAGGCTGTGGAATGCTGGTCGGAGTTCGCGATAGCAAAGCCGTAGCCGTTCGTGGGAATCCGCATCATCCTGTCAATCGCGGCAAGCTGTGTCCGAAGGGTCTTTCAGAGCACCACATTCTGGATGCTCCTGGTCGCGCAAAACACCCATTGTTGCGTAAGAACGGTGTCCTGACTCCTGTGTCGTGGGATGAGGCGCTTGAAACAATGGCCACACGCTTTCGCGAGATTCAAGAACGTTACGGTCATGAATCGCTCGGCGTTATCAGCACTGGACAGCTTGTCACTGAAGAGTTCTACACGTTGGGCAAGCTGGTTCAGCTGGGACTGCGTACGCGCAACTTCGATGGCAACACTACGCTTTGTATGGCGTCTGCCGTTTCGGGATACAAACTTTCTTTCGGCTCCGATGGTCCACCTGGCTCCTATGCAGACATGGAGAATGCGGACGTCATCCTTCTGATCGGGGCAAATATCGCGGACAATCATCCCATCCTCTGCCATCGCGTCGATCGTACGTCGCCGGGTACCAAACCGCGCACCCTTATTGTTGTTGATCCGCGTGTGACCAAGACGGCGATGATGGCCGATATCCATCTTGCAGTGAAGCCGCGATCGGATATCGCTTTACTCAATGGAATCGCACACATCCTGATTCGCGAAGGACTCATTGACCACGATTACATCGAGCAACACACCTCTGGGTTCACTCAGTTCGAGGAATTCGTCTCTGCATTTACGCCTGCACACGTCACATCTGTAACGGGACTCACAGAAGAACAGGTTCTCCAAATCGCTCTTTTGTACGGCCGCGCGAAATCCGCATTCATAGGCTGGACAATGGGAGTGAATCACTCGACACAAGGCGCTGTAACTGTAGCAGCCATCAACAACCTCGCGCTGATTACAGGAAATATCGGACGTGTTGGATCTGCACCATTCTCGATCACCGGTCAATGCAATGCAATGGGCACGCGAGAGAGTGGCTTCGCTTCATCACTACCTGGATATCGCAAATTTGAGAGTGAGAAAGATCGCGAGGACCTCGCTCGCATCTGGAATCTTCCTGTAGACCGCATTCCCTCTGCGCGGGGACTCGCATATCCCGACATCATCGAAGCTGCCGTGCAAGAGCGCATCAAGGCTCTGTGGATTATCGCCACGAATCCAGCTGTTTCTTTCCCAAACTATAAGCTGCTGGAGCACGCGCTTCGCTCCGTGGAATTTCTGGTCGTACAGGATGGTTTTCACCCAACACCAACAAGCGAGTTTGCAGACCTGGTTCTTCCTGCAGCGATCTGGGGAGAGAAAGAGGGCACGTACACAAACTCTGAACGACGCGTCTCGAAGGTGAATCCCATAGTTACGCCGCCGGGCGAAGCTCGCTCAGACTTCAATATCTTTCTCGCTCTCGCAGAACGGTTAGGAGTGAAAGATGAGCTCTATCCCGGCTGGAGCACTCCACACGATGCTTTTCTTGAGTGGCAGCGTGTCTCTTCGGGTCGTCTGTGCGACTACTCCGAATTTACCTGGCAACAGATCGAAGAAGCGAATGGAATTCAATGGGGAGGAAGCTCCCTCTATCGAGATGGCATCTTCCGAACAGAAGATGGACGGGCGCGCCTTCATTCCGTTCCATGCGAGCCTTTCCAAGAGCAACCTGATTCGAATTACAACTTCATTCTCAACACAGGCCGTACGGTAGAGCACTGGCACACGCGCACTAAGACCGCGGAGGTGGGGATCCTCAACGACATGGTTCCTAATGCATGGCTCGAGATGAATCCTTCCGATGCTGCTCGACTCGAGCTAAAACCACATGATCGCGTCACGGTGCGCAGCCGCAGAGGAGCCGTCGCCGATCTTGAGCTACGCATTACAGGAATCGTTGCTCCTGGCCAGGTCTTTATGCCGTTTCACTTCTCGGAGACGAACTCCAACATTGTGACGCTTGGAGCCTACGACCCGATCTCTCGCGAACCCAACTTCAAACAATGTGCTGTGCGAATCGAACGTACACCGCTGCGAGACCGGCGTTCATCCTCAGCACGCCGCTGATATTGAAAAATCTGTTTTGCAGTTAAACGACACGGAGAAGAATTCTATGGAAAACCTTAAAGGATTTCTCAAAGCCGGACACCTGCCGACGCTCTTCAGTGCCTTTCTCTATTTTGATTTCTCGTTTGCTGTGTGGGTTCTCAATGGAGCGATGGGGCCTTTTATCTCGGAACAGTTTCATCTCTGGCCCGCGCAGATCGGATTGATGGTCTCGGTTCCGACCTTTGCCGGTGCGTTGATGCGCTTCCCTCTCGGAGTGCTGTCGCAATACATCGGCCGCAAGAATGCCGCGATTGTTGAGATGAGTGCAATTGTCATCGCTCTCATATATGGGTTCCTATTTGTGCACACGTATCACGATGTACTCGCGATGGGAGTTCTGCTGGGCATTGCGGGTGCAAGCTTTGGCGTAGCTCTTTCGTTGGGCTCTGGGTGGTTTCCAAAACAATATAAGGGCCTCGCGATGGGAATAGCGGGCGCGGGCAACAGCGGAACTGCGCTGGCGGCACTCTTCGCTCCTCGACTTGCTATGCACTTTGGCTGGCAGAGGGTTTATGGATTCGCTGCACTGATGATGCTGCTTCCCCTTATGGTGATGATCCTGTTCGCCAAAGAACCACCAGATATTGAGCATCAGACGTTGCGTCAGCATCTCTCATGCCTGTGGGAGAAAGATGGCTGGTCTTTCAATCTCATTTACATCATCACCTTCGGCGGCTTTCTTGGGCTATCGACATTTCTACCCTCGTTCTTCTACTCGCAATTTCATGTCACGAAGGTTCAGGCGGGTTCTCTTACGGTCTTGGCCACCCTAACAGGATCTCTGACACGAGTGGCCGGAGGGTGGTTCGCCGATCGCATCGGGGGAATCACAACTCTATCGGTCGTTTTCCTGGTAGTAATTGCGGGACTCTTGGGATTAACCTCCACGCCTTCGCTCATGGTGACTACGCTTCTGTTCATGCTGTGCTTTGCCGCATTGGGAGCAGGAAACGGCGCCACTTTCCAGTTGGTACCGTTACGCTGGCCTCTGACCACCGCGGTGGCTGGTGGCATGATTGGCGAAATCGGAGCGCTTGGCGGCAGCATTCTGCCAAACCTGCTTGGACAATCCAAGCAACACACTGGTTCCTTCGCTGCGGGATTCGTCTGCTACGCCCTGTTTGCTCTCTGCGTGTTGGGTCTGATGCGTATCGTCGCGCGCAAATGGGTGCGAACCTGGGTTGGAGCGGGAGGCCGCGCTCTTGCTCCGCAAACTGACATCTCTTCGGATCACTCTTTCTCTCCGGAAGCTGCCACAGAGTTTTAGATCACCATTTGCTTTGCATTACCAAAATGCCCTCTTCGCGAGGGCATTTTTCTTTCTGATCAGGAAATAGTTCTTTCTATAAACAAATTTAGGTTTTTGCTGGACGATCTTCCCCTGAAAGAAGTAGGATGCACTTTATCTATTTTTGACAATAGAAGATTGTTTCTAAAAATGAAATAGACGCCTATTGCCTACCGAGAGGAACAAGGAGTCCAGACCATGCAACAAGAGGATCTGAAGCTGAATCGCCGGACATTCGTAAAATTTGCTGCCGCTACCGGTGTCGGGAGCTTTCTTGCCGAGGAAAAGATCTATGCGGGAGAACCCCAAAAAACTCAGCACCCAGTGGTTCTCCAGACCTCTGCCCTCCAGGTAACCTTTGATGGAACGGCAGGAACTCCCGCCGAATATGCATTTGCAGGAAGATCCCGCCGGCTGATGGGAGACGACACCGCGGCCCCGATCGTGGTGCGAGTCTGCAAGAAAGATCCCTGGCAGCAAGAGAACCTTTCTGCACGCGTCCTCTCCACGCGCAACGAAGGCAGCGGAGTCAGTTTCAGCATGTCCGCCGTCTCTGGAGGCGCGGAAGCGACATCGTTTCTTCTTCATTATGTTGTCAGCGGATCGCGCCTGACGGTCACTCTTGAGCAGGTCGCCGAAAAGAATGGATATGAGCTCTTAGAGGTCCGCCTTCCTGCCCTGGTTACGGTGCGAAGGCAGCAGCAGAACGTATGGATGGCTCATGGTGATACCGGCGGAGCGCTAATTGAGCTGGCAGACGCAAAACCGGGCCAGCTCGCTCCAAACCAGTTCTGGGGAGACATTCTCAGCACTCTTCCTGTATTGATGACAGGCGATGCGAAGACATTCTGCGTATTGACCAATGCATCGTTTATGGATGGCGGAGCGATGGCGGTCTCGACTGACGGGCGCGGAGCTATGGGAACGGTGCAGCGGTATCGAGTGGATGGATCGCAGTGTGCCGATCTGAATCTAGGCAAAGGCGAGCCGCTCAACTGCGGGAATTCAGGAACACCGAACCTTCTGGTTCGTCAACCTTCCGTCTGCCATCTGGATTTCTTTCCAGTCATAGGGGACTGGAAACAGGCCTGGCTGGCTGGTGCGCATCACGTTCGAACGCAGCTTCCCCCGAAGCGCACCACAATGTATGACGATGTCTATACCTATGGAATCCGGGTGGATGAGCCGACCTGGCCGCACCCGGCGACGACATTTGCACAGTGCGAAGAGATCATTCGCGAGGTGGCCTCGCTTACAGGAAACACTCCGCAGATCGTCCATCTATGGGGCTGGCAATTCAAAGGCAAAGACACAGGGTATCCGGCGGTCAACGTAGTGGATGAGCGCATCGGAGGTTACGAGGGCATGATGCGTTTGATGGAGAACGCCAAAAAATACAACGCCCGCGTCACCCTTTCGGACAACTATGACGACGGCTATCGTAGCAGCCCTGCATGGAGCGAAGATATTGTCGCCCGACGCCCTGACGGCGAGTTGTATAACAGCCGTTCATGGACCGGAGAGAAGTCCTACATCCTTGGGCTGGCGAAGTATATTCGTCACGGAGCCTTGGAGCGTGTCGATTACACCTGCAAGCAATACAAGCTGCCGGGCACGACTCACATCGATGTATTGACCTACTATGCCGTGCGCAACGATTGGGACCGTCAGCATCCTGCCAGCGGCTACACCAATTTGGCGGACGGAAAGTTCAAGATTCTGGATGCGTTTCATGAGCACGGCATTGACGTGAGTTCGGAGGCACCACGATATCCGTTTATGGGCAAGGTCAGCTTCTTTTGGCAAGGCTGCGGAATCCGCCCTTGTCCGATGGGTGGTCGAGCTATTCCCATGTTTCCTGCTGTATATCGCCAGGCTGCAGTGTGGGGAGACGGAATGCATCGCGGAGATATGTCTCCGGGAGCGCTCCAGGTGTTCCATGGTGGCGGCCCGCGCTTCATGACCCGTTATGAAGAAGACCGTATGGTTGTCGCAGAAACTTTCTATCTCCAGGCGCTGCCCTGGATGCTGCTTCACCGTAGAAACATTCTTTCGTTTGTCGATGAAGGACAGCAGTCGCGTATTGGGGTTGAGGGCGGTGAAGTTCACGTCTCGCTCGAAACCGGCGAGTACACCGTAACCATCGATGGAGCACAGGTTGCCGCACGTAACTGGATTGCCTGTCCGCTGGGCAATCATCGCATTGCTTTCTACTCCACGGAAGCACGCACGCTACGACATCCGCTCCCTACAGGGTGGACGGAACAAAACATCAAAGCTGAGGCGGCCTCAAAAACAGGACCACAGCCGGTTGCTGTCAAAGTGCAGGATCGGGAGATCGCGATTGAAGTTTCTCCGCGCACTCCGGTGATCGTCACTCGAAATTGAACAAATCTCCATTTGTATCGTTTTCATTATTGACAATTATTTTTTGTCAACGATATAACTCGATTTCCCCCTAAATTCCGCGATATTTGGGCTCCGTATTTCGTCATTGAGGTGACACCATGAATGATCTACATCAAAATTTGCGCAGAATCTATCTGACTTTCTCCCTTGTTGTAATGCTCCTCATCACCAGTACAGCACCTGCCCAGACATCCGCGGGCGCTGTAAATGGAACGATCACAGACCCGACCGGAGCTGTCATTCCCGGAGCGTCCGTTGATCTCGTGGCGACCGACACCGGCATCGTTCGACATACGGTCACGAACGGAACAGGCTTCTTTGCTATCCTGAGCGTCCAACCAGGAAACTACATGTTGAAGGTCGCAATGTCTGGATTCAAGACCAATCAGTCTCCAGCATTCTCCATCGATGTGAACCAGACAGTCACCCAGAATCAGACACTGCAAACTGGCGCATCGAACGAAACGATTGAGGTTTCTTCGTCGCTGGTCGGGAATTTGACACAAAAGTCCTCTTCCGAATTGGGCACCGTCATCGAAACGAAAGAGGTGCAGCAACTTCCCTTGAATGGCCGCAATTTTACTCAGCTACTTATTCTTACCCCTGGAGTCACTCCAGTCTCGACGGCGCAGGGATCGAGCGTAAGTACAACCGATTCTGGTGTTACGGGAATTCCGGGAACCGCCTTCTATAAGCCAGCTGTTTTCGGCCAGCAGAACCGATCGACGATGTACCTGCTCGATGGAATCAACAATACGGACTTCCGTACTTCAATCTATGGTTTCCTTCCAATCATCGACGCAACCAGCGAATTCAAGGTGCAGTCGCATAACGATAAGGCGGAGTACGGGGGCGTACTCGGAGGCGTAGTTAACATGGCCAGCCGTTCGGGAACAAACCAGTTCCACGGCTCAGCCTGGGAGTTTGTGCGGAACAACATCTTCGATGCACGAAATCCTTTCACAGATTTCTGTACGCCGGCGCGTTGTGGCGCTGGATCATCCACCTCAACTCCTGCCGCACCCGGCCATTACACCCAGAATGAGTTCGGCGCAGCGGTGGGCGGTCCTATCTTCAAGGACAAGACCTTCTTCTTTGCCGCCTACGAGGGGTGGCGTTACAGCAAGCCGACACTTTCCACAGCCCTTGTCCCAACCGCGGCTGAGCTCAACGGTGATTTTTCGCAGAGCTTTTATAAGCAGCAGATCTACAATCCCTTTTCAACTCAGTGTGCAGGAACTACCTGTACTGTCCAGCCTTTTCGCTGCGACACCGCTGGCAACGCCCTTTCCTTATCCAGCAATGGCACCCAGCCTGCGGGAACACCCTGCAACAAGATTCCGACCGGCGCAATCAGCCCACAGATGCAGAAGTATCTGGCTGCCTATTACCAGCAAACCAATGCACCGAGCGGCCCTTCGAATAGCTTCAATTACATCGAGCAGAGGCCGCAAATTGATACGAATAACAGCTGGCAGCTCCGTCTCGATCATCACTTCAACGATCGAAACTTCGGCTTCTTCCGAATCAGCCAAATGTGGGTCCATGACACCCAGCCAGTCACTGGAACCATCGAATCCGCTGTCAGCGACTATCATGTTTACAACATTGGCGGGGGCTTTACCCATGCCTTTACCGACAGGCTGATGCTGGATGCACGCGGCGGCGTTATGTTCAAGCCTTATGTCTTCAGCCAGAGTGCGGCTCCGGATGGGTTCGCATCTGCTACATCGGCGGGCTTCTCGAACCTCGGCACGTATGGCGGCATGGTGATCAATCTTGCTGCCCCATATACGACATCAGCTGCCGGTAACCAGGGGACCTCTTATCGCCGCAATCCTGTCATCAGTGCAGGCGTTGACCTGAGCTGGCTGAAGGGCAATCACAGCATCAAAGGAGGAGTCGCCTACCTTTATCAGAGCCGCTTTCAATCCAATCTTCAGCAGATCTTCACGTTCTCTGATTCCATCACCAGCAACAAGAATACGTCGGGAACCGGAAACTCCGCAGCCAGCGCCCTGCTCGGCTTCCCTGCGAGCATCAGCGCAGAGACTCCGCAGTATGGAGCAGTTATATTCCACCTCGCCACCATCTCGGGTTATATCCAGGACGAATGGAAGGTCACGCCAAACCTGACACTCAATCTTGGCGTTCGTTATGACTACGGCACTCCGGTGATCATCGATAACCAGCGACTAGCCAACCAGATTGATTTCTTCAATCAGAAATACACCATCGGCGCAGCAAATGTTCCAACCTGCGCGACCTCAGGAACCTTCGTCAACCCATGTATCCCTGGTGGAATCTCCAGTGTGCCCTTTAACGATCACATCGTATTTGGCGGAAACACCAAACAGGCAATGAGCGGTTTGACCGACAATATCGGCCCGCGCGTAGGTTTCGCCTGGCAGTTCCAACCGAATACCGTACTGCGTGGAGGTTATGGCCTGGTCTATGACACCATCAGTGGCCGCAGCCAGTATGCGCAAAACAATATCGAAGGCACTGTATGGCCTTACACCAAAGGCATCACCAATCAGACAACGAACGTCCAGACCGCGGGAATCTGGCCAGGTGCCTCAGCAAATCCGCTGGTCAGCATCACTTCACTTGCGGGCAACTTCCCGAATCCAATCATTGCCGCCTCACCCTGGTTGGCATCCGCGTATGTCAATTCGCCCAGCTACGATGATGCTCGGTCACATCAATACAATCTTCAGTTACAACAACAGCTCACGCCTTCGACCCTTTTCTCCATCGGTTATGCAGGCTCAAAAAACACTCGTCTCAACTTCACTGGTAAGGTAAATGCCGCACGTCAGGCTTCTCCCAATGGAACACCTGCAGCAACAATCGATGCTCTGAAGCTGATGCCATGGTCTTCACCGGCATGGAATTACTCTTCTTCGACTGGATACTCTAACTACAACGCCCTCTTACTACAATTTCAGAAGCGCTTTTCACAATCGCTCTCGACGATCGCCTCTTATACTTGGTCTAAGTGCATGGACAATAGCTCGGGGCTCTTCAACGCAGAGAACGGAACCGGGGGCGGCTCCGTTGTGCAGAACTATTTTGATCCGGCCAACGCCTACGGAGTTTGCAGTTACAACATTCCTCATTACTTCACCTGGAGCACCAACTATAGTCTGCCCTTCGGAAAAGGACAGCGCTGGCTAAACCGCGGTGTTTCGTCTTATATCTTCGGCGGAGTCCGCATGAACTACGTCTTCCAGATTCGTTCTGGACAACCCTATAACCTTACCGTCAATGGCGATCCGGCCAACATCTCCGGCAACAATGGAACGGTCTCTGGCTATAGTCGCCCCAATGTTGTTGGCGATTCTGGGCAGGGAAGTTGCGGCTCCGTTGCGATTGGAGCAAAGTCTCCCACCGGAGCAGGATATTGCGTCTTCAACCCAGGAGCATTTGCAGCACCTTCTGCTTCGTTCGGAAATATGGGGCGCGGCGTCCTAAGTACGCAGCCTTATAACAATCTGGATTTCTCGCTGATCAAAGTCACTCCATTGCACGATCAGATCCAGCTTGAACTGCGAGCCGAAGCTTTCAATGTGTACAACGCTCAGATTCTGGCCGCTCCTGGAACGACGATCGGCAACTCGAACGCGGGCTTTGTGACAAGCATCACAAGCACTCCACGACAATTGCAGATGGCTGCGAAGATTACGTTCTAGACATATCGTTCGTTCTGGGATCCCTTAGAAGGCCGTCTGAAAACAGGCGACTTCTAAGGGATTTTTTATTTAAGCTCGGCTTTCTGTCCGTGGTGTTTGCCGATGCAGTGTGATAGTTTTT
The DNA here is from genome assembly GCF_014274685.1 of Edaphobacter sp. 4G125. Lineage (NCBI taxonomy): Bacteria > Pseudomonadati > Acidobacteriota > Terriglobia > Terriglobales > Acidobacteriaceae > Edaphobacter > Edaphobacter albus. Next base: position 621,696 of record NZ_CP060393.1, on the reverse strand, counting down.
TCACGCTGGCTAGAAGCTCTTCCAAGGCAAGAGGCACGGATTGCCTCTGTTGCGATGAGTGTCCTGGAAGCATCAGGAATATTGAACATCATCTCTAAGGGGTGTCCACTTGCGACGTATTCTTCTCTCTACATTTTGTTTCTTCGCGATATTCTGCACCGCCTCTCTTTCAGCGCAGGTGAAGACCACAAAAGAGCAGATCCTCTTTTACACCTCGGGGTGGAAAGGGGAGCGGTTCCCAGATGGACGTCCTAAGATTCCCGACTCTCTCCTGCAGCGTGCTCTCGACGTCACTCTTGAAGACCTATGGGACTATCTCACCGAGCATGGATACCACTGTCAGTATGAAGGTGGATGGCAGGCGCTGCACATCGAGAAGCCGATGGCCGGACGCGCTCTGACCGCCCAGTACATGCCTGCTCGCCCCGACATGGTCTCTGCGATCAAAGATGAGGGCAAGAAGGAAGGCAGGACAGGCGGAAACAACATGTGGCCCATCAATGAGCTTCAGAATGGCGATGTGTATGTGGCGGACGGATTTGGAAAGATCGTCGAGGGAACGTTGATCGGATCGAACCTCGGCAGCGGAATCGCCGCACACTCGCATACTGGCTTCGTCTTCGATGCGGGAATTCGCGACGTAGAAGAGAACAAAAAGATTCCGGATCTGAATGGTTTTTACCGCGCCAGCGATCCTTCTGCATGGAAGGACATGACGTTGACCTCGATCAACGCGCCGATCCGCATCGGCCGGGCAACGGTGCTTCCCGGTGACCTGGTGATCGCAAAGCAGGATGGGATCCTCTTCGTTCCCGCGGTTCTCGCCTCTGCCGCGGTTGCCTCGGCCGAGTTCACCAATCTTGAGGACGCCTTTAATTTCGAGCTGAATGCCGCCGGAAAGAATGGAGCAGAGTTCGAAGGTGGCTGGAACCGCGCAAAATACCAGGCATTTGCAAAATGGATCGATCAGCATCCGGAAAAATTGAAGATGACCCGCGATGAGTTCAAAGCAGAGCTCGCTCGCCGCGAAGGACATGGAGATTAATCGTTTCGCCGCGGAAGTCTGAGCTCGGCCCTGCATCCGTGCAGGGCTTCAGCTCGATTGTGAAGCTCCACCGTTCCATGATGAGCCTGTGCGATCTGTTGCGCCAGGGCTAGTCCAATACCGGTGCCGTTAGGCTTAGTCGTATAAAAAGGCACGAAGAGGTTACTGGTATTCGTCAAACCAGGACCGTTATCTTCAATTCCGATCACGACATCGTCTTTCAGGATCTTCCAACTGATCGCAACACAAGCAGACCCATTGTTCTGAGCATCAGGACTCAAAGCAGCTTCTGCGGCGTTCCGCACAAGATTGATCAGCGCCTGTTGAATTTGATCCACATCCATCGAGAGCGTAATCTCAGCGCCCTTCTCTATCTGCACATCAAGCCGCGTCTCCAACTGAGCAACCCGGGCAATCAGTGGACCTATGGAGACAGGTTCAAGTCGTGGAGCCGGAAGGCCCATCAGTTGCCGATAGGCCTGAAGGAAGCGATTGAGCGACTCGGCGCGATTCTCAATGACCTCTAGACCTCGTTCAAAGTCGTTCTGCTGGGCTTTGGGGAGAGAGGCTGCGATTCTCCCTCGCAGGCTTTCAGCAATGGATTTGATCGGAGCCAGAGAGTTGTTGATTTCGTGTGCCAATACGCGGATCAACCGAGCCCATGCCAGTCGCTCCTCTTCTCGCAGCGCGGCACTGACATCCGCAAGTACCACCAGCGTATGAGGAACGCCACGCAGGCGAAAGCTGGCACGCTTCACGATCCATCGCGCTGCCTGCTGTCCGCTGCCTCGCGAAAACAGGTCATCATCCTCTGCATCGAGCAGATACGAAAGCTCAAACTCCTCCGCAGAGTTGCCGATCGCTTCGTTTGCCTTCAGACCCAGCATTTGTTCTGCTGCAGCGTTCATCAACTTCAGCTTCCCATACGGGTCGAATGCCAAAACAGGAGACTGCATCGCATTCAAAACATGCTCCACAAGAGCCATCGCTTCCAGTGCTCCGGCACGCTGCCCCTGCAACATACCGGCCAGAGCATTGATCTCAAGCGCAAGATCTCCCATCGCATCATTGCGTATCGCCCCGCGAGCACGAAAGGAGTAATCATCCTCCCGCAAGGCCGCTACAACATTCGCAAGGGTCTGGAGTGGTCGGATGAGCTGCTCCATCAGCACTGACACTAGAAACGCCCATACTCCTGCAATCAGCAGGAGCAATATCCACTGGATCGCACTATCGACTTTCGCCTGATGCAACAGCACCCAGGACAGCACCAGAGTGGGTACGCCCGTCAGAAATAGCCATAGGCGAAACCGACGCTCGAAACCAACCCGCCTTCGCGTTCCCCCCAGAGGGATTCGCTCGGGTCTCGAACGCGGTCGTGGATCAGAGGCCATATTTCTCAATACGACGATAGAGCGCGCCGCGACTCAAGCCAAGTGCATCAGCCGCCTGACTGACATTCCCATTGGCGCGCGCAAGTGCTTTGCGAATCAGGACCGCCTCTACCGTCTCGAGACTCATCTCCTCAAGACTCTGTCCAGATACGCTTCGGGGAGTGTGCAAACCAAGGTCTGCCGCCTCGATTCGTTCTCCGCGTGCCATCAGGACCGCCCTTTCAATCGTATGGTCGAGCTCGCGAACGTTTCCCGGCCAGCTGTATTGCAGAATCTGTTGCATCGCAGCCGCGTCAAATCTCTGAAGTTGTCGACGATACCGCGTAGCGTGACGCGCCATAAAGTGCGCGGCCAGTGCGGGAATATCTTCACGGCGATCACGTAACGGAGGCAGCTGAATCTCAACCGTATTCAACCGAAATAGTAAATCCTCGCGAAACCTTCCTGCAGCGCACTCCGCACGTAGATCAGCGTTGGTTGCGGAGATAATCCTCACATTGATCCGCTGCGTCTTCGATGAGCCTACGCGCTCCATCTCACCAGTCTCCAGAACGCGAAGCAGCTTGGCCTGCTGCCGCACGGGGATGTTAGCAATCTCATCGAGAAATAACGTGCCATGATTAGCGAGCTCAAACCTTCCGATGCGGTCCGCACGCGCGTCCGTAAAAGCTCCTTTCATGTGGCCAAACAGTTCGCTCTCGAAGGTTCCTTCAGGCAAAGCTCCCGTGTTGACCGCAACCAGGGTTCGATCGGCACGAGAGGAGAGCCGGTGCAGCGTCTGTGCAACAACCTCTTTCCCGGTGCCATGCTCGCCTGTAATAAGGACATTGGCATCCGAAGGACCGATTCTTGCAATGGTCTCGACGACCGAACGCATTGCGGGAGCCGAAGCAATAAAGTCGGGGGTGCCGGACGCACGTAGAATCCTGTTCTCCGCCTCCAGCCATTGCGCACGGCGCTGACTGCGGTAAAGCTCTACCTGAGTGCGCAAGACGCTCAACAGTCGGGCGTTCTCCCACGGCTTCTGAATGAAGTCTCCCGCACCCCTCCGCATCGCCTTCACGGCGAGATCGATATTGCCCCATGCCGTCATCACGACAATAGGCACCTGGGAATCGATCTCACGAATACGGGCGACGAGTTCCAGCCCTTCCTCGCCTGAAGTCGTGTCACGGGTATAGTTCAGATCGACAAGCACTCCGTCAAAACTCTCGCGGGTGAGGGCTTCCAGCGCCAGGGCTGGAGTCCGCACCATCTCGAATTCATACCCTTCGGGCTGCAACAAAAGATGAAGAGCCTCAAGAATATGAGGCTGATCGTCCGCGACAAGCAGTCTGCACGGAGCTTCCTGATTCGCTGTCCGCGTGTCCTTTGCCGCTTCTTCTCCCACCATGAAAACCTCTTCCGTTACTGACCGCTCGGGGCAACACCCGTCCTCGCCGATTCTATCGAAATTTGGTTCGCATCCAGCGTCGTCCCTAACGAGCGATCTAATTCGATCTTCGCCTTCTGGTATGCCGTCATCGCTGCCACCAAGGCCGACTCGGCTGCCGACAAATCACGGCGCGCCGTCAGGGTTTGATAGTTGGAACCTGCACCCAGCTCCTGTTCCTTCGCCGTGATATCGAATGTCTTCTGAGCCAGATCGCGCGCCTTGCGGGCGGATTCCACACGCGCTTTACTCTGTTCCAACGCATACTCCGCATTGCGAACTTCGATGCGAATCTGCTTCTTCAGTTGTTGCAAACGCAGTTCGGCCTGCCGAGTCTCCAACTCCGACCTGTACTGATCTGATTTTGCTACACGGTTGCGAATTGGCACATTGAGAGAAAGTCCCACATAGTAGTCCGGAGCAGAATTATTGAACGCATTATGTAATGCTCCACCCCAATCGGGAGGTGCAGTTGAAGGAATTCCCGCAGCGGGATTCTGTGGTCCCGCAAGGCCGGTTCCACCGTAGAACGCAGTCAATGCAACCGTGGGCAACAATGCATTACGGGCTGCACTGCGGCTGATCTCGCGGTTTTCGAGATCGATGTTCGATTCGCTCAATTCAATCCGATCGCGTAAGGCAAGCACAATATCTTCCTCGGTTGAGCCCCCCGTCTGAGTATTCATCGTTGCACTTGAATCAGTGGGACGAACCGGCATCGCCTCCAGGATAGGATCATCCAGATTTTTGGTCAGAGCATTCTTCATCAGAAGTTCCTGGAACTGAAGGGTTGTCTTCGCAATCGTAAGGTCCTGTTCGCGGTTCGCAACCTCAGCTTCATCCTTCATCACATCCATTGCCGGAATCGCCTGCAGGGCAAGCTGCTTGCGTCCGCTATCCAGCGTCTGCTTTGCGAAATCGAGTGCGCGGTTCTTCACGCCTGCGTCTTCGTAAGCGGCGACCAAATCCCAATACATATTAGCGATCTGCGTGATCGTCGTAATTACCTGTAGCTTGAACGCCTGATCAGAAATCTTCTGGTTGTTCTTCGCAATTCGCAGATAACGAAGATTAGGGCCAAAACCAAATCCTGCCAACAACTGCTGCTGCAAAGCAATGTGATAGTAAGTATTCAACGTTGGATTCAGATAGCTTCTTGGGCTGTTCGTCGCCCCGCGATTGTTTTGAAACACCGCTGATAATGTTGTCCCGGTTGGGAAAGCCTGCGTATAGCTAAGATTTCCCTCCGTCGTATTCTGTTGTAACAAAGGAACGCCATAGATTGAAATATTCGAGAGTGGCTGAGTGTAGTGCTCATTATTAAACGTCCCAGTTAATGACGGATCGAACGATGGGACATTGGTTCCTGCACCGAGCGTTGAGGTCACCAATCCTGACGCTCCCGAACCAGCGCCGCCGGCACCGCTCGAGGTTCCTCCAGCTCCAGCACCGCTCGCTCCCGAGCCAAACCCTCCAGCGCCGCCTCCAGGCGTATTCTGGACCACGCCTGTATTCACACCACGGAATGAAGCGCCAGCGCGTGTACGAAGGATGTCCGCCTCGGCGATAGGAATGTTGTATCGCGCAATCGCAAGGTCGAGATTGTTCTCCAGCGCCAGCAAGATCGCATCTTTCAGGCTTAGCTCCAGCACGCCATCATGCACCAGTGTGTCGATCCGCGGAGTATTCGCCAGGTTCGGCTCCGGTACCAGCGTGGCTCGATAGGCATTAATTGGGTTGTGGGAGTGCGGAATATCCAGCCGCAGCGTTGGGGCCTGTGTCGCCTGTCCCCACGAGGGAATCGCGAGCAGAAGAAATGCACTCACAGAACGGGGAAAGAAACTCCTCACTGGTTCACCTCCTCGGCCGCACCGGCAACCGTACCCGCTGTATCGGAGTAGACCCATCCGTCCCGCAGCTCGATCGTGCGCGTGCCATAGGCAGCATTGGCCTCCGAATGTGTCACTTGTACGATCGTCGTGCCTTCCTCATTCAACTGCCGGAACATCTCCATGATCTCCTTCGCTTGTTTCGATTGCAGATTTCCCGTGGGTTCATCAGCTAGCAACAGCGACGGCTTGTGGATCATCGCGCGCGCAATTCCTACCAGTTGCTGCTGTCCGCCCGAGAGCTGATGTGGATACAGATCCTTCTTGCCCACAATCTGGAATCGGTCCAGAGTATCGGCCACCATACCCTGGCGCTCCGCTCGAGGAATGTCCTTGTACGAGAGCGGAAGGTCGATGTTCTCCGCGACCGTCAGATCGTCCAGCAGGTGATAGCTCTGAAAGACCATGCCGATGCGTCTGCGCGCCAGGTCGGCGCGCTGCTTGCGGTTCATCCGATGAACGGCCTCGCCATCGAAATCGAACTCACCCTTCCACTGGTCGTCCAGCATGCCCAACACATTCAACAGCGAGGATTTGCCCGCTCCCGACGGCCCCATAATGGTCACAAATTCCCACGGCTGAATCGTCAGGTTGATGCGGCGCAAAACCCATGTCTCTGTATGCCCAGCTTTGTAGCTGCGCTCAATGTTCCTCAGCTCAATCATGATGACCTCTTATTCTGTTCGCAGCGCCTTTACCGGATCTGTCGATGCCGCTCGTTGTGCTGGAATCAACCCAGCAATGCATGCCGCGCATACCAGCACTAGAATTGCTCCTGCCAGAACCATCGCATCGTGCCCACCTACACCATACAGTTGTGACTGCACAAACCTCGCACATATCCATGCCACCGGAATTCCAATTGCAAGACCGATACCTGCCTGTAGCATCGCTTCTTTTAGCACCATGCCGACCACGCTGCTGCGGTTTGCACCTAACGCCATCCGCACGCCAATCTCCGGTGTACGCCTCGCTACGGAATACGCCGTCACTCCATACAAACCAACAGAGGCAAGAATCAGGGCCAGCAGGCCAAACATTAATGTGAGCCGGGCAATCAATCGCTCCTGATTGAACTGTCCGTGGATCTGTTCTGCGAAGGTCTCGTATCGCGTGATCGTCAGATTGGGATCAATGTTGGCGAGCGTTCTGCGTATCTGCGATTCCAACCCGTCCACTTGTCCTTTGGTCTGCAACATGATCGCTCCGGCATAAAGCGATCGGATATCGTCTTCCGGCTTAGTGTGCGCAACCTGCAATAGTGGACGGAAGTACATCGGCCGGGTTGGATTTCGCAGATTGTTGTATTTGATGTCTGAGACAACTCCTACAATCTCCCAGTCGCCTACACTCTCCATACCGGATACACCAAAGTGCGCTCCAATCGGATCCTCTCCATGCGGAAAGAACTTCTTCACAAATGTCTCATTCACGACAACCACGGGAGCTGACGTCGCCGTATCGTGCACGGTTACTCCGCGCCCGCGAAGTACACGATGGCCCACGATGTCGAAGTACTCCGGACTCACCCTCAGCCATGAGGCGCCAATGTGATCTCCCACTCTGGGTTCTGGACGCCCCTGAATAAACACGCCCTCACCCCAGTTATTTCCTTCCAACGGTGTGTAGAGCGAAAGAGATGCCTTCTCCACACCTGGTAATGCATGGAGGTTCTGATCGATCCTGTCGTAGAGTGCCTGGAGTTGTTCCTGTTTGTAGCCAGCATTCTCTGGGCTGAAGTGCGCGACCACACGATTCTCAGTGATCACGCCGAAGTCCTGGTTCTGCAGTTTATTCAGACTCTTCGCCATCAGACCAGCGCCAACCAGCAACACCAGCGAAAGTGCCGCTTGCAGAATCACCAGCGACTTCTGCAACCATCCAGCACTGTCACCTGTCGATCGATTCGATCCACGCAGAGCCTCAGCCGGCTGCGAATGTGATGTGATCCAGGCTGGAGCAATTCCAAAAACCAGTCCTGTCAGCAATGACAACCCAAAGGCAAATGCCAGCACCACAAGCGAAGGACTCGCCTCAATCGGAAGGCTCGTGGCCTGTGGGAACGCCATGGCCAACAACAGCTTTGTCCCTCCGAAAGCAATCAGTAATCCCGCAAAACCGCCGATGCATGACAGCACAATGCTCTCCGTGAGCATCTGCCGAATCAGTCTCTTTCTCTGCGCACCCAGCGCCATGCGAATCGAAGTCTCTGCACGACGCGCCATACCGCGCACCAGCACAAGGTTGGCAATGTTCGCGCAGGCAATCAACAACACCAACGCCGAGATCGTGATCAGAAGCCGTAACCCCTTACCGAACTCCTGCTGCATATTGGCAATGCCTGCGCCTCCAGGTGTCAGCACTACATGCGAATCGGCAAGGTTCTTGGCCATCCCTTCTTTCTTGTAGTTATCCAGTGTCGCCAGATAATTCCGCAGCGAAGCACTCATCTTTGCCTGAAGCTGCGCAACGTTCGTGCCCGGTTTAACCTTGCCCAGTAGATAGAGCCAATTTGCTCCTCGGCGGTGCAGAAGGCTTGTCGGATAAGCAGGCCCCAGTTGAGGCTCGAGAACCATCGGAATATAGAAGTCCGGAGGAGAATCCGTCATGCGGTCTCCGTAGAACGCAGGCGGAGTGATACCGAGGATCGTCACGGGATATGTGTTCAATGTGAACTTGCTCCCCACCACGGATGGATCCGATCCGTAATCGCGCTGCCAAGCCTGATAACTCATCACCACGCCCATCGGCGCACCAGGAACATCATCCGAAGGCACGATCAATCTGCCCGCATAGGGATTCAGGCCGAGAACCTGAAAATAATTGCCCGTGACCATCTCTCCCCGCATCGCCTTTGGCAGATCGCCTGGGCGTGCACTTCGCGCTGTGATCCCACCGTCTCCGACACCCGCCTGCATCGCCGCAAGGTTTTCAAACTCGGGCGAATTATCGCGGAGATGTTCATACAACTCCGAGGCGAAGATGGAATAGTTGTTCTCATCCGGCACTCCACCATTCACACAGCAGTCATCTCGATCACCAACCCGAACTAGCAAGGAAGGATCCGCAACCGGAAGGTTCTTCAGCAAAACCGCATGAACAAGCGTAAAGATCGCCGCGTTTGCTCCAATTCCCAGAGCAAGCGTGATGACAGCCGTGATTGTGAACCCCGGGGCCTTTCGCAGCTGCCGCAGCGCAAACTTTACGTCCTGCATCAATCGGTTCATGCTCACTCCTTCGATTGCTCATTACACGTCTGAAATACTCTCGTGGAAAACGATGACAAGCTATATTCGCTGCTCATCTCGGATCAGTGCGCGAAAGCTGGCAATCGGGACACTTAGCTCCATGCTGTATTGGCGTAAACCGACGATCACTGTGACCCCGGGAATCTTAACCGGACACTCGACCCGCGCATACATTCGCTGCATCGGATCTCCCTCCATGTCCGTCTTTACATCGCTCCTTACACCGTTTCGATCGGCAATAAACCGCAGCTGCTCTCCATCCGCCTCGTAGAAGATGGCGCAACGGACTCCGATGCACAGCGCGAACAGCAGTAGAAACGCTGCGGTAAACGCCGGCATCTCGTACCCGATCTGCCTTATTTCCTGGATCACTCCACGGATCATGACTACGCCTCCGCCATCAACTGGCTTAGCTCTCCTTCCGCAACCACCTTGCCATCGAACAGATGAATCTGACGCTCCGCGTGCGCGGCAAAACGCGGATCGTGCGTCACCATGCAGATCGTCGCTCCTTCGTCATGCAGTTCCTTCAGCAACTTCATCACGGCCTCGCCATTCTTCGAGTCGAGATTTCCTGTAGGCTCGTCCGCGAGCAGGATTGAAGGCGAACCTGCCAGTGCACGGGCTACAGCGACTCTCTGCTGCTGACCACCCGAGAGCTGCGCTGGATAGTGCCGCATCCGATGGGCCATGTTCACCCGCTCCAGAGACTCTTTGACTCTCTTCTGACGTTCGGCCGCAGGCATGCCCGCACGATACGTCAGCGGAAGTTCTACATTCTCCGCCACGCTGAGATCGCCAATCAGATTGAAGCTCTGGAAGATAAAACCGATCTCCTGGTTGCGAATCCGCGATCGGTCGGCGAAGTCCAGGTTGGCCACTTCTTTGTCATTTAATTGGTAGCGTCCGCCGGTCGGTGTATCCAGCAACCCGATGATTGAAAGCAGCGTCGACTTGCCGCAGCCGGAAGGCCCTGACATCGCCACATACTCTCCGCGATTGATTTGTAGATGCACGCCTGAAAGCGCGTGTGTCTCGATCTCATCCGTGTAGAAGATCTTCGTCAGCTGCTCGATCTCGATAATTGACTCCGCCATTCGCTCTCTCCTTTTTCTCTCTTCTTCCGTTACTCCAGGCGAATCCTGTCGGTGTTATCCCATCGGCTCATGTCCGAAAGGATGACGGTATCCCCGCTCTGCAATCCTTCAATCACCTGAATTGCATTCACGGAAGCCTTGCCAACCTTCACCGGAACCCGTACCGCGGTCTTTCCATCCGGACTCAGCTTGAAGAGGCTGATCATGCTGTTCTCATTTCCGAATGCTGGCCGTCCGACATACAGCACATTAGCCATGCGATCCAGATCGATCGTCCCATCCACACTCAGGTCAGGACGAGCGCCCTGCGGCAGCGCGCCTTCCAGTTCTACGTCAACTGTCACGGTTCCGTTCACGACTGCGGGATCAATTCTCATAACCTTGCCTTCAATCACGCCGTTATGTGTATCGATCTCCGAGGGCTGTCCGATCTGGATGTCTCTTGCCTGCGTCTCCGCGATCTTCAGGCTGGCCTTCAGTTGATCCAGCTGAATAACCTTCGCCAACGTCGTTCCCGGAGCCACATGCTCACCCACCTGGTGCGACATATCCGACAGCACGCCGCTAATCCCCGCCTTTACGCTCAGCGCATCCTGTTGCTTCTGTTTCAGGGCCAAGAGCGCCTGTGCCTGCTCCACCTTCGTCTGCTGCACCGCAATCTGGGTTGCAATCGCCCTCTCGTTCACCACAAGGCGTTCCTTCTCAATCTCATCGCGCGTGGTCAGCTCATCGGCCTTGCCCTTCGAAGCGTTATACGTCAGGCCGCTGATGACGCCCAGGTCATACAGCGACTTATCCGTCTGGGCCTGCAGCTTCGCCTGGTTATAGTCCGCGCTTACGGTTGCGGCTCCGGCCTTCTGGGTCATCAAGTCGCTCTGCAGCTTTGCCTTCAGGTTGGTCAGGTCGGTCTGCGCGGCCTTCAACTGCAGCTGAGCATCCAGCAACTCCTGCTGCACGGTCGGATCAACAAGATCCATCAAAATAGTGTTCGGCTCGACCTTCGCACCCGGTAGAACACGAATTCGCACCACCGTCGCCTCCGTCTCGGAGGGAATCAGCCGAATCTTATCCTCGCGCGGAACCAGTGATCCTGGTCCACGTACCTGCCGCAGCAGCGGCCCCTGCTTCACCGTGTCAGTCCACACCGTCGCCCGATCCACGGTTGGCGCAGCCGGCTTCAGCTTGGAAACGAAAAAACCCGCGGTCGCCAGTACCAGCACCGCAATCCCGCCGACGATCCACTGCCGCCGAACCTTCTTCTTCTTGATATCTGGTCTCTGAATGTCCATTGCGACAATACAGATCGCAACCGCGCTGCCATTCCCAATAATGTCTTTTCAATTACTTACAAGAGAGACGGAGAGGTCTGGCGTCCGCAAACGAAACTAACCGTCCACTTTCGGACACTTATCGCGCCTAAACGCTGACCAGCATTGCGGAACAAAACGCCCCTCGTATTTGCCGTAGAGCGAGCAAAGGGAAGAACCTGGGTCCCTTTGTGCTACTTCTTGGATCGGGAAGATTTCTTTGGCGCGTCCGACGGCTTTTGGAGTGGCTCTTCTGTCGAAGCGCCCATCGCCTCAGAGATCTGGCGACTGGCCTCGCTTAGCGCATCAATGATCTCTTGAACGCTGACCGTGTCTTCAATCCGTTTCACGTAAGGCACCGTCAGTCCGGCGATCGCATTGCCCTGCGAGTTCAAGACGGGGAAGCTAATATTTACGACTCCTGTCACCTCATAACTCGCCCGACGCTCATAACCGCGGGAGCGAATCTTCTCGAGATGATCGTCCAGATCGGCGGGCTTCTTCTTGTCCGTCTCCCGTACCCATTCCTGGATCGCGCGTTCGCAGGCATCAGGGGTCTGGTGAGCCAGGATGACATGGCCCGTTGCGGCGTGCATCAGGTCTACCTTCGAACCGACCTTAACATAAAATCCGGTAGATTCCGGGGAGTCCACCTGCGCCAGGATGACGACGTGACCTCCATCGAGGACTCCAAGATGGCAGGACTGACGCAGCTTATGAGCGACCGCATGCATCACCGGAAGCGCCTCGGTGACCATGCGCTTAGTCGGAGGATGCTCCTGCCCCAACCGGAACAATCGCAGTGTCAGGTGATAGCGATCCTTGCTGGCCGACTGCGCTAGATATCCGCGATGCTCCAGGCAAAGCAGCATGCGGAAGATCTCCGACATCGTGCGGTTCAACCGACGCGCCACCTCGCTGACAGTCATCCCTTCAGGGTTGCTGGCAAAGAGCTCAAGAATGTCCAGCCCCTTCTCGAGCGCGGGCGTCGGATAATAGCGTTTTCCCTGGGGTTTAACGTTTACGGGTCGAGCTGCAGCAGATCGCATTTCCCACAAAGGTAACAAAAGCCTTAGGGTCTGTCGATCATTTCACGGGTTCACGTCCGGTGCGGAGATATGCGGAGCAACGCTTGGCGATGGAGTAGATCCGTAACGTTTCATCTTGCCGGTTCTGGAGTTGAAAACATCGAAGGTGCCATCCCCCGCACTGATCAATTCCAGAAAATTGCCGTTCTCCTGCCCTTCCAGATTGGCGATGTACTCATCTTCCGTATTGTGTTCTTCGCCGCCTTCTTCGGAGAAATGGAGCTGCCAGAGCGTCTCCAGCCCAGGAGATTTCTGAATGGTATCCAGAACCGAAGCTGAGCCCCCCTTGCGCTCTCCATTGTCCATGATGGCCACTCGCGGACTGATTGCATCCACCATCGCAGGGCTCGAGCTGTGGTCCCATCCGTGGTGCGAAACGATATAGACATCCATCCGGCCCAGCTTATTCGCCGGACAGACAAGCTCCATCTCCTTGTCCCAGGTCAGGTCACCCAGATCCAGCAGGCGCAACTTGCCAAATGTGATCTGCACCCCCAGGGAACGGGAGTTCTCGGTCGTATCGGCTGGTCTGGTCTCCGCATCCTTGCAAAAGGGATTGACTGCTCCTCCTCCTTCGAGCGAAGCGCTGATCAGTTCGCCATCGGCGCTGACAACGACGGCCTTCATTCCCACGATAGGAAGCACGTCGCCGGGTTTGGCGATAATGCGCTTGATCTTGTTGGCAGCGATTTCCTTCTCGTATGTCGCATACCCCCGCTGCGCTGCGGGCGCATCCTCGCGGTTCGAACCGTGATCGATAAAGGCTCCCACCTTCACCCGATCAAGGAGCTGTGGAATTCCGCCAACGTGATCTTCATGAAAGTGGGTGATGAGCACATAGTCGATCTTCTTCAGCCCGGCATCTTTGGCTACTGCCGCAATTCGATCGGCGTCACGCCCCTCGTTGTCCCCCCAACCTGTATCAATCAGCAGCGACTGACTGGCAGGAGTGACAAATAAGGTAGCTTGCCCTCCCTCCACATCCACGAAGTAGACCTTCAGCTTTCCGACGACTCCTTTGGGACTTTGGCACCAGCCAGCCAGACTCATCCACCCAACCAGCCCGATCATGCCCACCCATCTCTGCCACTTCATTCGTTTGCTGTCCTTTCCTGCTCTTATCTTCGCCGATGCTGGCAGAGACATCCATGTTCTGACGCAGTCCCCAGCCTCGGCCTGGCATCGTTGTATGTCGCAAACGGTTTCCAAAATGCAGTCTTCAGATAATCCCACTCTCCATGCTGTTCGTATAGTGTTTTCTTCTGTTCAGGCAGCGCTAAGAGGCTTTATGTAAAGGTATTCTCTGCCACATTCGCGTATGATGGCGCCGATGCGATTTGTTGCCCTTTCCTTTCTTCTCACCTTTCTGATTGGCTCCACAACACAGGGTCAGTCCCGCTGGACTGAAGAACAGGCCAACGCCTGGTATGCTCGCCAGCCTTGGATCGTCGGAGCCAATTACGTGCCCTCGGACGCGATCAATCAGCTGGAGATGTTCCAGGCAGCGACCTTCAACCCAACCATCAACGACCGTGAACTCGGCCTGGCCGAATCCATCGGCATGAACACCATGCGCGTCTTCCTGCAGGACCAGCTCTGGCAGCAGGACCCGAAGGGGTTCGTCAAGCGCCTCGACACTTTTCTTGCAATCGCATCCAGGCACCATATCCGTCCGATTCTCGTGCTGTTCGATTCCTGCTGGGAGCCCAACCCGCATCTCGGCCCTCAGCATCCGCCGATTCCCGGTGTCCACAACTCGGGCTGGGTCCAGAGCCCCGGCGCTGCAGAGCTCTCCGATCCTTCTTACGAGCCCAAGCTCAAGGAGTATGTCGTCGGAATTGTCTCTGCCTTTGGAAAGGACGACCGTGTCCTCGCCTGGGACCTGTGGAATGAACCAGACAATACCAACGGCGGACGCTTTCAGGAACCGAAGAACAAGCCCGAGCTCGTAGCCGCTCTGCTCCCGAAGGTCTTTGCGTGGGCGAGATCCGCTCAACCGACTCAACCGCTCACCAGCGGCGTATGGGCTGGCGACTGGAGTGATCCGGCTAAGGAATCGCCGATGACGAAAATTCAGCTCGCCGAAAGCGACATCATTACCTTCCATAACTATGGCTGGCCTGAAGAATTTGAAGCCCGCGTTCGATCGCTTGAGCCGCTGCACCGCCCTATCTTATGCACCGAATACATGGCGAGAGGGAGTGGCAGTACCTTCGACACAATTCTCCCTCTCGCGAAAAAACTAAACGTAGCGGCCATTAATTGGGGGCTTGTGGCAGGAAAAACCCAGACTTACTTTCCCTGGGACTCCTGGCAGCATCCCTATGTTCTTTCTCAGCCGACAATCTGGTTCCACGAGGTCTTTCGTCAGGACGGAAGCCCTTATCGCCAACGCGAAGTGGAGTTGATCCATGAACTTACCGGCCGAGGCGTGGGAATCCTCACCCCAGCGCAATAAAATTGCTTTTAGTATCTGGGCTAAAGATAGCTAGATTTGTGACGAACGGCAGAAAATTGTGACGAACAGCGATTTTTGACGATATAGAACGCCTTTTCTGCCATGAAACACTGCCTTCTTCCAGGAGATCGTGGATGACAGAGCGATACTCTGTTACGTCCATGCATTAACCGGGCCCGATCTATTTTTAAGAGTAAAAGAACAAACAGCGAGTCTTATAAAGGCTCGACTTGGGCTGCTGCTGATTCGTCCGGAGGAATTTGCGATGCGTTTTCTATCTCTGAAACAATCCATCCTGATCTCTCTGCTGCTCTTCGCGACAGTGGTCTATCTCCCCTCGAGCCATTCCACTTCTTTCTGCGATCAGCCGCAATCTTCCGCGACTCAGGATTGCGATCAATGAGCTTTGTTGAGCGCATGAAAGCGCAACTGGGACGGTTGGTGTAGAGAAGAAAGATCGAGGACTACGCCCCTGACCTTCAAGCGTTGGAAGAACGAAACCGGCCAGCCTCTGGTGATGCATCCGCTCCTCTTTATCTCAGGAGCAGTGTCGCTTGGCCTCTTGTTCGCCTTGCAGGAATGGATCTACTCACGCTCGTGGAATGAGCATGTCAAACTGAGCCTGTTGGCAGAGGCCTGGGGAGTGCAGTACTTCATCTGGGGAGTCCTGTGCTGGATTTTATGGTGGACGTTGAGATCGCGGATCAATACCGCGAACCTCAAAACCATTCTGTGTCTCTTCTTCCCATTGAGCCTTCTGGCCAGTGTGGTGGAGGAGGTGATTTGGGTTCTGCTCTTTCCAAAACTGCCGATGGGAAGACCACCGATGCCGTTTTTGCAACGGCTGTTGTTCCATCTCGATGTTGAGTTGATCGACAGCCTGGTGCTCTTCTGGTCTGCCTTCTTTCTGTTTCGCGGGATTGGTTACTACCAGAGTTATCGCGAGAAAGAGCGTATGGCCTCGCAGTTACAGGCTCAATTGCTTCAGGCACAGATGAGGGCACTGCGAATGCAGCTGAATCCGCATTTTCTGTTCAATACGATGAACGGTATCTCCAGCCTGATGAGGACCGATGTGGCTGCCGCAGATTTAATGCTGGAACAACTGAGCCAGCTATTGCGTATTACCTTGCATCGCGGGGAGTCGCAGTTCATCCCATTAAGCGATGAGATGGAGTTCATTGAGATGTACCTGGCCATGCAGGGTCGCAGGTTTGACGGGCGCGTACAGCAGAGGATCAATATCGATCCCCATGTGCACGACGCCATCGTTCCGACCATGATCCTTCAGCCCATCGTAGAGAATGCATTTGCACATGGGCTTTCGCGGATCAGCTCGCATGGCACGATCGCAATTGAAGCCATCCCGGTAGGTTCGGCTCTTCGCCTGAGCGTGACGAACTCAGGAGTAGGGATTCAGCCTGCAAGAAGAATTCCCGGCAGAGGAGTTGGTTTGGCCAATGTTCGGGACCGTCTCAAGATGCATTACGGCGATCATCATTCGCTTTTGATTAAGGAGATTGATGAAAGCCAGGTACAGGTCGTCATAACATTTCCGCTTCGCTTTGCAGAACATGCAGCGATACAGCCAACAGGATACGGTGCGTGATGATTCAGGCAGTCCTGGCAGATGATGAGGTACTGGCACGGCAAAAGCTTCGCCAGTTGTTACGTGAGTTTCCCGAGATCGATGTTGTAGGGGAAGGTGCGTCCGCAGCCGAAACAATCGAGCTGGTGCGCGCGACGAAACCCGATCTCCTTTTTCTCGATGTCCGGATGCCCGATATGGATGGATTCGATGTCGTGGGTCAGCTCTCGGCAGCCGGAGCCCCCACCATGCCGTGCATCATCTTTACGACGGCCTATGATCGCTACGCCCTGCGCGCTTTTGAGATTCATGCTGTGGACTACCTGCTGAAGCCCTTCACCCTGGAGCGCTTCCGCTCGGCCACGCAGCGCGCGCTTGATCAGATCAAAGCCGTGAAGCAGAATCCGAACGCCACTGTACCAAAAAACCCGAATGGGTCACCCTATACGACACGTATCGTCTTCAAATCGAAGGGGCGCATCCTGTTTCTTCCCGTCTCGGAGATCTGTTGGATTGGCGCAGAAGAAAACTACGTTCGCATCTGTACACAGACAGAATCTCATCTGTTGCGGGAAACCATGACACGCATCGAAGAGAAGCTGGACCCGAACGTCTTCCTCCGCGTCCATCGTTCCTCTATCGTGAATTTAAAATATGTCAAAGAGGTTCGACCCGAGGTAGATGGCGAATATGGTGTCCATCTGGTCAATGGTCAAAAGATTCCGATGAGCCGCACCTATCGCTCACGCATAAAAAACTGGCTGGAGCGCTAACCCCAGCCAGCAGATCTATGGGCTTCATGCCAGTGGCATGAAGCCTGATTTATTTGTGAGCGGGCTCAAGTAACTGGTCGACACATCCAGCAGGCTTGTTGGCCGGATTGCAGCGAGCCACCAAATGGTCAGGAAACTTCACAACGTAAGAGGTCCACTGCGAAGGCTCCGCGGGAGGATAGTCGGTACTGATCATCTGGGCTCCACTGCTTAGCACCAGATCGCGCCGTCTTGTATCGTTCGTGCGTGCGGCTTCCGTACCTTCGTCGGAGCGTGTACGAACCAGATAGCCCTTCTTCACCAGAGCATCGATGGCTTCACGAGTACCTTCGTTCTGCTCAACAAAAGCAGCATCCGGTTTTCCCGGATCGGAGTTCGTAAACAGGATGCGCCCCTTGAGAGAAGGATGACCCTGGGTATAGGCCGGCCCGGCCTTATGCTGGTCCATCAGGAAGAGGACGCGTCCCCGTGCTTTCTCCAGCGTCGGCCAGTGGCCTGCCAGAACGGCGGCTTCGAGGGTTGTGGCATTGCCGCGCACGTCGTCGGGAGTGATGATCTCGTTGGGCTGAAAAACCGAACGGATCTCTGCATCGAGAGCATCGAAGACCTGTGGGGTAAACGGCTCCGTCGGGACTCTGCCGGGCTCGGTTTTCTCATCGTCTTTCGTCTCGACCAGGATGAAGATGGGAAGGTGCTGTGGGTGCTTCTTCGACCACTCCCGTACCTGCGTGAGGCAGAGAATAAAGGTGCGGCAGGTGCTCCGCTGATCGACGCCCTGGATGTGCATGACCTTGAATCCAGGTTTGTCCATTTCGTGATTGGGATCGAAGTTAGGATCAGCAGGAAGGCCTGCCTTGACGGCCGCATCATCAATAGCCAGATGCGAATAACGCCCTCCTTTGGTATCGGCAAAGACATCGATCTCGATCTGACGTACACCACCATCGAGCTGGGCAGGAAGCGGAGCGTGAATGTAATCGAGCGAACGCAGTGCCTTCGGATTCTTCATCTCCAGATACTTCCGCTCGCTGGGAGCAAACCCGGCATGGTAGCTGTTATGCGATCCGATCACCTGAATCTGGTTAATCTTCACGATCTTGTCCTGCGCGGCTTGTGTCGTTTGCGCTATTGCGGCACCAGCGGTGAAAACTGCAGTGCCAGCCATAACTGTTAGTGCGCTTCGAAACATCGTTGCTCCTCTCATGGTTCGAGTCTATCTGCAAAAAACGGCGGCGCCGTTCATCATGACACGGCGCCGCAGGAAGAAAACGTGCAGCCCGTTAGAAGATAATCTTCGCGGCAAGCTGCAGCTGACGTGCCGGAAATGCGGTAGTGATCTGGCCGAAGCTCGAACCACCGAAAGTGGTGTTGGCACCCATATAGTTGACTTTGTTTAGCACGTTGAAAGCTTCGGCCCGGAAGTCGAAGTTTGACGTGTCGTTCCAAAGTGGAAATGCCTTGTGAAGGCCGAGGTCGGCTTGGTAGAAGGCGTTGGAACGTGCAAGATTACGGGATGCGCTACCCCAAGGATCAGCCGAGCTGATCGACGAATCAGTGGGAAGCAGGAAGGCGCTGTTGTTGAAGTAACCCGATAGGGCTGTTGCGGTCTTGGTCTTGGTCTTGCCGTAGAGAGGCTGGCCAGCTACGCGGTAAGGACGGTAGTTAACCAGATCCGAGACATACATCGGGTTCGAGTTAGAGAGCGAGTAGGTGACGTTCAGTGGCAAACCGCTGGTCATCGTGTTGATCAGCGTAAGTTGCCATCCGCCGACTACAGTGTTCATCAGGCGACCCGAGGATCCACCCCAGCGATGTCCGTGACCATAAGGAAGGTCATAAACGATGGAGAGTGTGTCGGCCAGAGGTTGATCGTACCCTCCCGGGCCGTAGTCGCGGCTGGGGTTGGCGAAGTTGACGCGAGAGGTGTCGCCGTTCGAGGTCTCGAGGTGACCCGAGGAGATATCGAAGTAGCGGCTCCAGGTGAAGGAGTTCAGCAGGTAGAGGCCCTTGGATGCACGCTTCTCGAGCTTGAACTGCAACGAGTTGTAGTTAGCTGAACCTCCGCCCCATGCCACCTCGATGCCGGCGAAGTTCGAGATCGGACGGCGAGGCTGCAAGGTCGTAGCGCAACCGGTACCGCGGCAGGGAGTGCCCTGGTTGTAGTCGGCCAGAATCTGCATGTGTGTGCCCTTATTGCCCACATAAGCCAAGTCAGCCGTGATGCCATAGGGCAACTGGCGCTGAACGCCGAACTGATACTGCTGCACGTAACCAGTCTGGAAGTTCTTCGGAATGTAGCGTGAGAGCACGTTCAACGGGTTGAAGTAGGCTGCGGTGGTCAGGTTCGACGCGTAGCCCTGCTGGGTCTGACGGAAGCAGGAGGATTGCAGCTGCGTGTCGTTCTGGCAGAGCGATGCTGCTGTCGGAGCGACCTGCGGAGAGATGTTTGCGTTGACGACATCAGGTCCGTTATAGGTGAGGTTGTTCTCGCCACCGGCACGGTTCCACTGCGTGTAGACGATACCGTAGCCGCCACGGATGACCGTTTTATCGTCAGCCGAGTAGGCAAAGCCAAAGCGAGGAGCCCAGTTGTTCAGCGGGGTGTTGACCAGTGAACGACTGTAGATGCCGCCGTTGCGAGCGTGGATCAGCGACTTGGTCGCCGGGTCGAAGTTCGAGAGACGGTTGTCCTTTTCATACTGCGGCGTGACGATCTCATAGCGTAGACCGGCGTTGATGGTCAGCTTGGGCGACACCTTGATGTCGTCCTGGAAGTACATGAAGTTGTACCGCTGACGCAGGTTGACGACAGCGTAGGTGGTGATGGAGTAGGCAGAACGGTTGCCGAACATGAAGTCGGCAAGGTTCTGCGCCTGCTGCAGCTGCGAATTCAGCGACGGCGCACCACCGGCTATGGCGGTGTTTACCGGGTTACCGCCGTTGGTTGACTTATCAGCTGCGTACTGGCCTTGATAGTTGTCCTGGCCATAGCTGGGATTGAAGTCGTTCAGTACCGTGTTGACGGCCTGCCACTCGTAGCCGAACTTCATGGAGTGTTTGCTCTTGATCCAGGTAAAGTTGGCCTTCGGGTTGTAGATTGTTGGATTCTGGAACTGAGGGTTCGACGGCTGTGCTCCAAACTGCGAATAACCGGTGACTGACTGCGCGTTCAACGAGCGGACAACGAGCGGGTCGGTGGGAAGACCATCAGTGATTCCGTTCTCAACCAGCAGCGAGCTCTGTCCCTGGCCGATGGGGAACTTGCCGCCTTCGTTCTTCGACCAGCCAAAGCGGATGTCGAGCAGCTTGTTGGCCGCGATCGTCCAGGTAACACCACCAGCGATGTTCTTGTTCTTGATGTTGACATTGCCATTCGAGTTTCCGCCCGCGCGTCCGGGGATGCTGGGAGGATCGAAGATATAGCCCTGATGCTGGCTGTAGCGGCCGAAAACGGTCCAGCGGTCGTTGAAAGTGTGATCGACGCGGCCGTCACCTTTGTCGTCGTTGATGATGCCGCGAGGAGTGATGGCAAAGTTGTTGGACAGGATGGCCGAGTTGTTAGCTGTGGGCAAGGCGCCAATAACAGCGCGTGCGAACGGCGTCATATCCGCAGTCGGAATCTGGCCCAGGTACTTTTTGCCGGTAATCGGGTTCTGTAGCGGAATGGCGTTGTTCGGATTTGAGGTATCGTCGTTCAGATAGAACAGGCCGTTGCGCTGGTTGTTAGAGGGGAGCGTGGAGGTAGCGTTGGCGTTGTTGAAGATCTGCCGCACACCCTCGTAGTCGGCGAAGAAGAAGGTGTGGTCCTTCCAGATAGGGCCGCCGAAGGTTCCGCCAAACTGGTTGCGGATGAACTTGGGCTTGGTGGCACCAGTAGCCAGAAACGGTCCAATAGCGTTGAAATTGGTATTGCGAATATAGTCCCAGGCGCGGCCGTGGAACTGATTCGTGCCGCGACGGACCGATGCGTTGATCACGGCACCGGGGCTGCGACCGTACTCAGCCGAGTAGTTGTTGGTCTCAACGCGGAACTCGTTGACGGCATCCGGCGAAGGCGGAATATTCTCGTTGGCGAAGCCCTGGTTCGAGGTGCCGTAGTTATTGTTGTCCAGACCGTCGAGCAGATAGTTGTTGAAGGCCGAACGCTGACCGTTGATGTTGAACGAACCCTCGCGGCTCGACGTCGTCGTGTTCTCAAGCAGCGACTTGCGTGCACCCGGAACCAGCAGCACCAGGTCCGCATACGAGCGGCCGTTCAGAGGAAGGTCTTCAACCTGTTTGGTACCGATGACCGTCGAGTGCGAGCTGGTCTCCGTGTCCAGAAGCTGCGCTGCCGAGGTAACTGTAACTTCTTCGGAAACCGAACCGGCCTTCAAC